>CAZEYB010000001.1:0-7226 GCA_964516165.1 uncultured Bdellovibrionales bacterium
TTATAAAAGTATAATTGCCTTTTGATTTAGACATCTTTTCACCGTTAATATTGACCATATTCCAAAGCGTCCAATAATTAGCCATTTTTTTGCCTAAATAGGCTTCGCTTTGAGCTACTTCGTTTTCATTATGGGGAAAGATATTTTCATTGCCTCCGCCATGGATATCAAAAGTATTTTGGCCCAAGAGATCGGCTGACATAACAGAACATTCAATATGCCAGCCGGGATAACCTAAACTCCAGGGACTTTTCCATTTTAATATGTGATTTTCATCCGATCTTATCCAAAGAGCGAAGTCTAGCGGGTTTTTCTTTTCAGGATTAACTTCCACGCGCGCGCCTTCGATTAATTCTTTAGTTTTTCTTCTAGAAAGCTTTCCGTATTCAGGAAATTTGCCGACAGAAAAATATACCGAACCATTAATTTCATAAGCATAACCTTTTTCAATCAGTCCTTTGATAAACTTAATTATTTGGGCGATATATTGAGTGGGGCGCGGATTAAAAATAGCCGGTTTGATATTCAGCGCCTCAAAATCTTTCTTGGAAGATTCGATATATTTTTCAACTATTTTCATCGGATCAATTTTTTCTTTCTTGGCTTTTTTTTCAATTTTGTCTTCGCCAATTTCAGCATCATTTACCAAATGCCCGACATCGGTATAATTCATGATAAATCTGACTTCATAACCTGAATATTCCAAATATCTTCTAAGAATATCCATTGAAACATATCCGCGGGCATGTCCGATATGGCAATGATCATAAACTGTGGGACCGCAAACATACATTCCGACTTTGCCGGGATAAATCGGCTTAAATTCCTCTTTCTTTCCGATCAGCGCGTTGAATAATTTTAGCGTTACAGCCATTTTTTAAGTTTAAATATTGAAATGGTAAAGAAGGAGATCATAATCATAATCGTGATATGGATCCAGAATCCGTACGGATTTTTGCCGAAAGGGATGTTGGCGCTCATGGCTAAAATATTGGAGTACACCGTCATGGGAAGCATAATTGCCGAAAAAATGGTCAAAACTTTCATGGTCAGATCCAATTTATTGGAAAGAAGCGAGTTATTCGTGTCTTCCAACGATTCAATAGTTTCTTTAGCCGATTCCAAATTGTTCCAGATACGGGTATTGGTTCCCACTAAATCCTGATAATAGGATCTCAAAGCTGGTTCAATAAGCTTTAAATCCTTCTGCGCCAAAGACTCAAGAATAGAACGCTGGGGCTTCATGGTGCGCCGAAAATTCAATGTATCGCGCTTAACCAGCGAAATTTCAAAAACCATATCTTTTTCGTGACCGGCGAAAATCTCGTCTTCGATATGGTTCAATTTTTTGGAAATGTGATCCAATTTGGGAAAGCAAGATTCCAGCAACATTTCGAGAATAAATCTCAAAAGCGCGCCCGGTGACTGGCCCATGTACAAGTCTCTTTTGGTTTCATCGTATTTTAAGTCCTGAAAAAATTCCGTGAGTTGATAAATGTCTCGATCATGCGAGGTTATCAAGGTATTTTCGCAAACAACCACATCCACTTCTCCGGCATAAGTCGTTTTATTTTCCGTGTCGAAGAGGGGAATATGGATCGCCAAATACAGACAATTATCGTATTCGGTCGCTTTAGGGCGAAGCGTGGGAGTAGAAAATTCTTCAATGACAAGCGGGTGGAGATTGTATTTTTTCTTAATAGCCAAAATATCATCCGCGTTAGGCTGTTTGAAATAGACCCAGCTTAAATTTTTGTGTTTTATTGCTTGCATAATAGTTGAATTAGTTTGCGTCTTACGCGCTTATTATATCAGTAAAAATTAAGATTGACAAAGAATAAATTATATAGTTAAATAACCCAATGAAGAAGATTGTGCTGTCGCTCATCCGGTTGTACCAAAAAACTCTTTCCGCCGATCACGGTTTATTGGGTTACATCGTTTCGGAAAGATTCTGCCGTTTCTATCCTAGCTGCAGCCAATATACTTACGAAGCGATTGATCGGTTCGGAATCATTAAGGGAAGCTGGCTGGGCCTGAAAAGAATTATTCGTTGCCATCCTTGGAACGACGGAGGATACGACCCTCTGCCCTGACACTCATTTCTTGAAGCGTTGATTTAAAAGAACATTTAATAAATTATGTCCCATGAATTTTTGCCAATAGCCATCGTCTTAGTCGCCGTCTGGACTTTGCCCTGGAAGGGTATAGCGCTTTGGAAAGCGGCTAAAGCTAATTCCAAAGTTTGGTTTATAGCGTTGCTGTTAATTAACACTCTGGCTATACTTGAAATTTTTTACATTTTTATCTTTTCAAAAATGAAAAAAGACGAAAATCCTATTTCTCAACCGATAAAACCGATTCAATAAAAAATACTTTGCTTATGTACTGGATTTTCATTGTTATTTTTATTATAACCGTGCTGATCCCGGATATCATCCGGAGAGACGTGTTTTTTTTATCCGAAACTCGAGCGGAAGAAATTGCCATTTTTCTCATGGGAGCAATCGCTTTCGTCGCTTTTATAAAAAATGAACGGTTGCTTATTTTTCACAAGAGAGAAAAAGCAAAAGATCAAAAAAAAATCAACCAAACCGTCAAGGATTTGATGGAATCTTACAGCTATATCGGCGAGGTCAACCGAAAAATGGACATCTTGATGAATATCGCCTTGGGATTATCCGATCGCTCGCTTCTCTCTAAATCAAAGGAAAATGAAATTTATAAATCCATATTAAGCGCAACTGACTTTATCTTTAAAGCGGAATCCACTTATATCCGTTTCGTGGATTTAAACACTTTTCAAACCAAAAAAGAACTTAAGACAAAAGAAAATGGATTAAATATAAAAAATGACGAACTAGCCGATATGGAAGAGGATGCCCAAATTAAAAAACTCAATGATTGTATCATAATTCGTTCCAGCCAGTCAATAAAAAACATTAAAAGCTACATTATTATCCGCAATTACGACAAAGAAGAAGAAAATAGCGCCAAAAATATTGAAATTGTCAAAGTTTTTGCTTCACAAGCGCTATTTTTATACTCTTACACTCATGGCGAAATAATTAAATAAAGCTAATAAATAATTTTACTCTTAAAGAGTAAATCAAACATTATGAAAAAAGAAACTATCAAGCCGCTGGGCGAGAATGTCTTGGTAAAAGTCTTGAAGGTTGATAAAAAAACTAAATTCGGGATCGTTTTGCCCGACACGACCAGCGAAGAAAAACCGCAGGAAGGGAAAGTCATCGAAATAGGGGATGACAAAAAAATTAAAGTAAAAAAGGGACAGAAGGTGATTTTTGCCAAATATTCCGGCACAGAGCTTAAAATAAACGACGAAGAGTATCTGATTTTAAAAAGTGAAGATATTCTGGCTATATTGAAATAATCGCAAGCAGCTTCTTTATTTCGCGACTTCAAATCCTTTTTGTTTCCAAACGTCCAATCCATCGGAAAGCGCGAAAACATTAGTAACGCCCAAATCAAACAATCTCACCGCTCCCTGAAAAGCCCCAAAGCCATTATCATCGTAAAGAATAATTTTTTTCCCGATGGGAATTTCCCTGTATCGGCTTTCGAGATCTTCCAAATAGATATTAACCGCTTCTTTCAGATGTCCGCTAACGAATTGACTGCTTTTTCTAAGATCAATCAGATATAAATTAGGCTCCTGTGAAATTATATTTTTAAGTTCATCGCTTTTTAAGTAAGTCACTTTTGATTGATCGGTAAAAGAATAGGGATCGCCTGACGTTATAGTCGGATTGAGTTGATTTTTCCATTGAGAAAAACCGCCCTCCAAGTAAGCTACATCGGAAAAACCTTTTTCCCGCAATTGTTTCATAACTTGAATTTCCATTGGATCAAGGCCCAGATTATCTATGATAACACACGGGTTGTCTTTATCCAATGAAGACAAATCGGATTCTAAATTTTCCGGAAGAATATTTTTTGAGCCAGCGATATGTTCTTGTCCGAAACTGTCGGCGTTTCTTATGTCAATTATGGCTAATGTCTCCCGCTTATTGATTTTTTTTAACAAATCCGCGTCTGTTAAACTATTATAACCTTGAAAATCAAGCTCTTCATTTTGGGAAGCGCCATCTTTAGATTCTTGGTTAATTTCCTTATCAAAAAAACACGGTTTTAAAAAAAATGCCAGTGTTACTACGGCTATCGCGAAAAAACCAAAAGCCATAATTTTCAAATCTTTTTTTGATTTAGTGTTATTTTGATACATTTTTTATTTTAATCGGCTACCGATAAAATCGGGATGGCCATTGATAAAATCACCGATTTTAACTTTAGCTTTTCCTTCCAATTGAATTTCTTCCAAAATTATTATTCCGGAAGCGGCTTTCACCGCCGTTTTTCCATTCAAATCCATTACTTCTCCCATTTCGCGATTATCTTTTAATTCTCCCGGAACCGGGCTGATTTTAGTCAGCTTCAATCTTAGATTGACGCCGTTCTTTTCCCAATAGGTGAAAATTCCCGGCCAAGGCAAAAGGGCTCGCCACTGCTTATAAATTGATCGCGCGTCATTCGTCCATATAATTTTTCCATCGCTCCTTTCAATTAACTGGCAATAAGTCGCTTTATTTTCTTCCTGTTTTTTGGGACTGATTTTCTTCCTTATCCAAAGAGGCAGAGTTTTAAGAAGAGCGTAAGATGACAATTGCGATATTCTTTTCAAGAGTTCGGGATAAGTTTCTTCCGGATTGATGTCAATTTTTTGCTGGCTAAGAATATCACCCGTATCTATTCCCTTATCCATAAGCATAATAGTTGCTCCAGTTTCTTTTTCTCCGTTTAAAATGGCATTTTGGATAGGAGACGGACCTCTGAATTTAGGCAAAAGCGAAGCATGAACGTTAATCGCTCCGAATCTGGGAAGTTTTAATATTTCTTCAGTAAGTATTTTCCCATAGGAAGCTACAATTATAATGTCTGGCTCTTGTTCTTTAATTTCTAAAATCGTGTCTTTATCGATTTTTTCCGGAGTAAAAATTCTAAGCTTCTCTTGTTCGGAAAGGATTTTTACTTCCGATTTTCGAACCTTCTGATCGCGTCCAACCTGCTGGTCCGGCTTGGTATAAACCGAAATAATATTATAGTCGTCTTTTATGAGCGCTTCCAAAATTGCCGCCGCAAAAAACGATGTTCCCATAAAAACAATTTTGAGTTTTATCGGATTCTCCATTTTTTATTTTTTATCAATAAAAAGCACTCCGTCCAAATGATCGATTTCGTGCTGGAAAGCTCTTGCCAGCAATCCTTCCGCTTTTATAATCATCTCTTTGCCGTTCTTGTCCTGCGCTTTAACTTTGATTTTTTTATGCCTTTTTACCGGAATAAACTTGCCGGGAAATGACAGACAGCCTTCTTCTCCGATTTCTTTTTTCCATGATTTAAATTTAATCCGGGGGTTGATTAAAACGAAAATTTTGCTTTTAGGATCACGATTCAACTTCACGACGCAAAGTCTGGCTAAAGAACCGATTTGCGGAGCGGCCAAGCCTAGTCCGTTATTTTTCTCCAGCGTTTCTATCATATCCAAAATTAATTCGCGAGTGGCGGAATCCTTGGGATCTTTTATCTTCTGCGTTTTTTGGCGCAAAATTTTGTTGGGATAAATTACAATAGGCAATACGGACATAAGAAATTATAATTAGATCCTAAATCAGGTTAATCGGATCAACATCAATAACCCAGCCGGATTCAAGGTTTTTCAAAACTGTCTTTAAATCTTCCGGCAATTTTTCTCTAAATTTTACGATAATTTGCTTTCTAATTTTTCCTCTTATTTTCGGAGCCAGCGGATCGTGCGGATCAGTAGTTTCAACGCCAGCAATTTTGATTAGCTTGTTAAAGACTTCCAAAGATTTTTGGCAGACTTTATCCTGATCATAATCCTGAAAAATTAATCTAATTAGTTTGCCAAACGGGGGCAATTTAAACTTTTTCCTTTCCTCAGTTTCATATTTCCAAAAAGACCGATAATCCAGCTTGGCGGCTAGTTTTATAATCAAATTGTCCGGCTGGAAAGTCTGAATAATCACCATCCCCGGATATTTAAAACCCGGGCGATTGACTCTTCCTGAAATTTGGACGATGTTTTGAAAAACTTTTTCTCCCGCCGCGAAATCAGGCAAAGCCAGCGAATTATCCGTGTCTATTATACCAGCGAGGGCGATCCGCGGCAAATCCCAACCTTTGGAAATCATTTGTGTCCCAATTAAAATATCAGCTGACCCGGAAGAAAAATCGCTGAATATTTTATCCTGAAAACCGCGCCGATGGGAAACAGAGCTGTCAGCTATTATAATTTTGGCCGAAGGAAATAAATTAGATATTTCTTTAGCGACTTTTTGAGTTCCAATTCCTAAATTTTTGAAAGCTATCCCGCCGCATTGGGAGCATTTTGGAACCACTCCCGATTTATACGAACAATGAAGACATTTATAGAAGCCTTCTCGATCATAAACGAGCGCCCGTTCGCACTTAGGGCACTTAAGGAGAGTTTTACAAGTCGAGCAAACGGTAAAAGCACTCATGCCCTGACGATTAATGAACAGGATGGCTTGCGACTTATTTTTTAAAGCATAAGCGATTTCATTCTTGAGTTTCTTTGAGATAGAGGAGTAATTTCGCTGCCAGCGTTCTTTTTTCATATCAACAATTTCAAAAGAAGTTAGGCCTGTTTCTTGCTTCATACTTCTTGCTTCTCCTAAGTTTAACACCGGCAATTCCAATAATTTTAGTTCTTTATTTATCGCGCGCCAATAAGTTTCTATTGATGGAGCGGCTGATCCTCTTACAATCGCGCATTTATGGATTTCGGCCAGCTTTTCCGCTGAAGTTCTTGCGTCATAGCGGGGATTCATATCCCATTGTTTGAAAGACATATCCTGCTCTTCATCAATTACAACAAGCCCCAGTTTTTGAAAAGGCGCGAATATCGCCATTCGAGTGCCGATAATGATTTTGGCTTCGCCTGATTTTATCTTTTTCCAGCAAGAATAATATCGCCCCTTGGAAACATTACTGCTTAATAAAACTATTTCTCCTGGACCAAAATAAGCGCCATATCTCTCCAGCGCCTGAGGAGCGAGCGTCTGCTCGGGAATAAGAATTAAAAATTGAAGATCGGAATTAATTTTTTTCAGCGCGATAATTGAATGAATGTAAACTTCGGTTTTTCCGGAAGCGGCGGGACC
>CAZEYB010000001.1:7326-15141 GCA_964516165.1 uncultured Bdellovibrionales bacterium
ACGCGTTCAGGCGCAAAATTTCTCATAATGACTCCGAGAGGGGACAGATAATAATCGGAAATGAATTGCGCCAATTTAAATTGTTTTTCGTCCAAAAAATTTTCTTCAATTACCGCATCGATTTTTTTAAGTTGAATACCGCCTAATCGCTTGAAGTCTTTTCTGGTTCTAATCACAATGCCATCTATTTTTCTGTTCCCGAGAGGTATAATCACCAGCGTTCCGGAAATTAATTTTTTATCTGATAAATAACAAAAAAATTGATCTCGGCCAAGTGGAATCCTAGCGAGAGGTATGATATCAATGATAAATTTTTTAGCTTTACCCTCCATTATCAATATCTTAGCATTTTACTTCATTTTAAGGTATACTAAGGAGCATGAAAAGCCGTGTTTTTATTGGAATAAACTTAACCGAAAAAGTCAAAAAGAAGTTAATCCAGGCTACTGAAAAATGGCAGGAGCTCCCGATAAAATGGGTGCCGGAAGCTAATTTGCATGTCACTTTAGCTTTTTTGGGCTGGATATACAATGATTTGCTTCCTGATATCTGCCGAAAAGCGAGAAAAATCGCGGAAAATAAAGAGATTATTGAACTGGAATTTGAAAAAATCGCTTTAGGGCCGGAAAACTCGCCGGCCGGCGAGATAGGCCGAAAACCCAATATGATATGGCTTTGGGGAAAAATTAATCCTGAACTGCTTGAAATAGTGCAAACTTTAGAAAAAGAACTCGGTCTCTCCGGCATTCCCAGAAAAACTTTTCGTCCGCATATAACGCTTGGACGAATTCGCGCCAAAAAATGGGAAGCGCTTAATCCAGCGCCGGAAATTAATGAAAAATTTTCCCTGACAGTTTCAGCGGAAAGCATAGACGTTATGGCCAGTGAGTTCGTAAGAGAAAGCCATGAATATACTCTTTTGGAGTCCTGTCCGCTAAGCTAATATTAACACCCGACATGGAAACAGAAAATAATTTTAAAATTCTGGGCGTAAGAGTGGACGACTTAAGCCGGCAAGAAATTACCAATCAAGTATGCCTTTTTTTATCCGAACAAAAATTTCATCAAATTGCCACGCTTAATCCGGAATTTATCCTGAAATCTGAAAAAAACAGCCAGTTTAAAAATATATTAAATGATTGCGATTTAAATGTTATTGATGGATTCGGTATAAAGCTAGCTGGTTTTCGATACGGAAGAAAACTGAAAGCGCGCGTCACAGGAATAGATTTGATGCTGGAAATTTTAAAAATTGCCAATGTCAAAAAATTAAAAATATTTCTTGTCGCGAATAGCGGGGGATTAAGCGACTGGAAAGAAACACGCGATGCCATTTTAAAATTATATCCGAAATTAAATATAAATGGCATTGATTTTGATTGTCATTCCTGCGAAAGCAGGAATCCAGTCTCAAGACTTCCAGTTTCTATACTAGATTCCCGTTTTCACGGGAATGACAATAATTACGATATTTTATTTTGTAATTTCGGCGCTCCCCAACAGGAAATCTTTATAAATTCGATAAAATCTGATACAATAAGATTAGCCATGGGAGTTGGCGGCGGTTTTGATTTTCTCACCGGAAAAATAAAACGCGCTCCGTTTTTTGTGAGAAAACTCGGACTAGAGTGGTTTTGGCGTTTAATTCAACAACCTAACCGCTGGAAGAGAATATGGAACGCGTTAATAATTTTTCCGATAAAAGTAATTTTTAATTAGATGAAAAAAATACGCGTTAGATTTGCTCCATCGCCAACTGGATATATGCATGTTGGAAATTTTCGGACAGCCCTTTATGGCTATCTTTTCGCCAAAAAAAATGGAGGAGATTTTATTTTGCGGATCGAAGATACTGATCAAAAAAGACGCGTTGAAGACGCGCTTGTAAAATTAATAAACATTATTAATTGGGCGGGATTTGATTACAACGAAGGCATATATATTGAAAATGATAAACTCGTGGAAAAAGGAGATTTTGGACCATATACGCAATCCAAAAGATTGAAAATTTATAAGAAATACGCCGAACAATTAATAAAAGAGAAAAAAGCCTACTATTGTTTTTGCGCTCCGGAAACACTTGAAAAAATGCGTCAGAATCAATTGGCTATGAAAAAAGCGCCTATGTATGATCGGCGCTGTTTGGAATTATCTTCAAAAGAAATTGAAAATAAGTTAGAGGCGGGAGAAAAATATGTCATCCGCCAAAAAATAAACACGGAGGGATTTACAGATTTTAATGACTTGATCTATGGAAAAGTAAAAATAAAAAATGATTTATTGGATGACCAAATTATTTTGAAATCTGACGGTTATCCAACTTATAATTTTGCCAATGTAATAGACGACCATCTTATGAAAATTTCCCATATATTTCGCGGGGAAGAATATATTTCCAGCACGCCCAAATATATTCAGTTGTATGAAAATTTTAGTTGGGAAATTCCTGAATTTGTTCATTTGCCGCTTCTTTTGAACACCGACCGAACTAAACTTTCCAAACGCCAAGGCGATGTGGCCGTTGAAGATTATATCGCCAGAGGTTATCTCAAAGAAGCGATAATTAATTTCGTGACTATGCTGGGTTGGAATCCGGGCGAAGGAAGCACGCAAGAAATTTTTACGCTTAAAGAATTAATTAAAAAATTCGATCTGTCCCATGTGCATAAAGGCGGAGCGATATTCGATATCAAAAAATTGGATTGGATTAATTCGCAATGGATCAAAAAACTATCCGCCAATAACTTATACGACTTGGCTGTCAAGTTTTTGGAACCGAAAGAATTTTACCGGAACGCGCCAGAAGACAGAAAAACTCCAGCGTTTGTTAAAAAAGTTTTGGCTATTGAACAAGAACGCCTTGCGAAATTATCTGAAATAGGGGAGAGCAATAAATTCTTTTTTCAGGATATTGATTATGACAAGGGGTTGTTGAGATGGAAAGATATGTCCGTCGAGGAATTAAAAGAATCTTTAAAAAAATCTCAGCGGGTTTTAGCAGATATTTCCGAAGAAAATTGGACGCGAGAAAATTTGGAAAAAGAATTAATGAACGCGGCAGGAGATAAAAAAGGAGAATTACTTTGGCCGTTACGCGTGGCGCTTACCGGAGAGAAAAAATCGCCGACCCCTTTTGAAGTCGCTTGGACGCTAGGAAAAATTGAATCACTTAAACGCATAAAAAACGCTTTAGAAAAATAAGTCAATGGTAGCATCAAAACAAAAACGCATAATTCTATTCCTGATTTTTTTCTTGCTTCTTACTTCTTGCTTCTTACTTCTTGCTTCTTCAGCGTTAGCCACTGATTGCGAAGTTGATTGCGACAGTACCTGTTCAATTTATACCGACCCGGATCAAAACAAAGACTGCCAGAATAAATGCAAAGCCGATGAAGCTACCTGCGTCAAATTGAATAAACAGACCCGGATTTACGAAAACATTTTAAAGCTGAACGATAAACAGCAAGACACTCTATCTAATCAGCTAGACTACATAAATCAGCAGCAAGATAAAAATCAGCAGGATTTGCAGGGAGCAGTCAACGAGCTGGACGACCTTTCCTCTAAAATCGGCGTTCTGGAAAGAAACATTGCCGATAAAGAAAAAAGCATCGAATATCAGAAGAAAATACTTGCCGGACTTATGCAATCGTATTACGAATACGACCAGCAGGGACTTCTAAAAATAATTCTTTTGGATCAAAACTTGTCTGATTCCCTTAGTTCATCGGATTATATTGAACAATCAGGAGTAAAAGTTACAGAAATGCTCGCTGACATCCATAAAAACCGGGAGGACTTGATAAAAAACCGGGAGGAATTGAAACAGGATTACAAAGAGAGCGCCAAACTAAAAGATGAATTGCAGTACACTAAAAGCAATTTACAACTGACTGAAAGCCAAAAACAATCGCTCCTTTTGCAAACGCAAGGACAGGAACAAAAATACAAAGACTTATTGGCTCATATCGAGGAGCAAAAAAAAGAACTATTTAACTTCAGCGAAGCTTCCAACTTACAGGAAGTTTTTGACAGTTTGAAAAATTATCCGAAGCCGGACAAGAAATATTGGGCTTCGACTGCTTGGTATTTTTCCCAAAAAGATTCAAGATGGGCCAATCAAAGAATCGGAAATTCTAAATCCTTAATGAAAGATTATGGGTGCGCCGTAGCTTCAGTTTCTATGGTATTCAGGAAGTTTGGTTCCTCAACCGATCCGGGTAAAATGGCAAAAGAAAAAATATTTTATTACGACCTTATCAAGTGGCCCGCTTCCTGGAGTCCAAACATAAGCCTGGTTTCTTCCGTTAGCCATGGCAATGTGAATTGGACTAAGATTAAAAGTGAAATCAATGATGGCAATCCAATCATTGTTTACATTAAAAAGACCAACGGCAGGGGAGGGCACTACGTGGTAATTACTGGATATGATAAAGATGAAAAAAAATATGTCGTGCATGATCCATACTTTGGATCAAACTTATACCTCGACACTTCACAGTCGCTAATCGGCAAGCTAGGCGCTGACAGCAGAACTGTTGTAGATCAAATGATTATTTATAATTAGGCCGGTTGAAGATTTGGAAATACTAAATGTCGCGAAAGATATATTGTGCGACATGGTATATAGACCTCTCTCTGCCTATTTATCCATCTTTTTCCTATAATCCTCTATCGCTTTGTGAAGAGCGTCGCTGGCTAAATTGGAGCAATGCATTTTTATCGGCGGCAATCCTTCCAGTGATTCGGCCACATCGTCCCGAGTAATTTTTTCCGCCTCTTCTAATGTTTTGCCTTTGGCTAAATCTGTAACCATGGACGAAGTGGCAATGGCGCTGGCGCAGCCCAGTGTTTCAAATTTAATACCACTGATCACTCTCTTTCCTTTCTTGTCTTTCTTAATCTTGACATAAATTTTCATTAAATCGCCACAAACCGGATTGCCAACTATGCCTACGCCGGAAGGATTTTTCATTGTTCCTTGGTTGTGCGGGCGCATAAAATGCTCTAAAACTTTTTTATTGTACATATTTTGATTTAATGTTTATGATAATACTCGTCCAAGACATTTCCCGAAACTCGTCTTAATTTATCAATGATAATTTTCAATTTATCCGTCGCGTAATCAATTTCCTCCTTCGTTGTGTATTTCCCGAGCGTAATTCTTAGCGAGCCGTGAGTTTGCTCCGGTTTAAGGCCGATAGCTAAAAGAACATGCGAAGGATTTAATGATCCAGAAGAACAAGCCGAGCCAGTGGAAACGGCAATGCCCGCTTGGCTAAGAAGAATAATAAGACTCTCCCCTTCCACATTTTGAAAAGTAAAATTGGCGTTATTCGGCGAGCGTCTTATTTTTGATCCATTGAGTCTGACTTTCGGAATTTCCTTTAACACTCTTCCGATTAAATAATCTCTTAATTCCCCGATTTTACCATTTTTAATTTTGAATTTTGAATTTTTAATTTCTTTTATAGCCGCGCCCAACCCAACAATGCCCGGCGTATTGATTGTTCCCGCCCGAAGGTTTCTTTCCTGTCCCCCGCCGTCTTGAATTCTTTTTACTGCAACGCTGTTTCGGATATACAAAACCCCCGCGCCCTTCGGACCATAAATTTTATGAGCGGACAGGCTCATTAAATCCACGCCTAGCCTGTTTACGTCGCAATCAAAATAATTTACGGCTTGCGTCGCGTCAGTCTGAAATAGTATTTTAGGATTATACCGCTTAATGATTTTCCCTAATTCAACGATTGGCTGGACAGTCCCGATCTCGTTATTGACATACATTACCGACACTAAAATCGTATTGGGCTTCAGCGCTTTTTCGATGTCCGATATTTTTACTACCCCGTTTTTTTGAGGATCAACTAAGGTAATTTCCGCCAATTTGTCCCGTTTCAGGCTTTCACATACATCTAAAATTGAGTGGTGTTCTATAGAAGTGGCAATTATATGCGGCTTTTTATTATTATTTTTATCCGTCCAATACGCTTTAACTGCGCCTTTTATGGCCAAGTTATTAGATTCCGTGGCGCCGCTGGTAAAAATTATTTCGCGCGGTTGGGCGCCGAAAAAATCCGCCGCGAGTTTACGCGCTTTTTCTACCGCCACACTTGCCTCCCGCCCAAAGTTATGAATGGACGAAGCATTGCCATATTTTTCTCCGAAATACGGCAACATAGCCTTAAGAACTTTTTTATCCACCGGGGTCGTGGCCGCGTAATCCAAATAAATTTTTTTCATAATTTAGATTTATTAACGTTTTATCAATTCGTTCAATTTAATTCCATATAAAGTTTTTTGGATCTGTTTTCCCAATTTTATCCAAACTAAACTGGAGGGACATTTTTCTCTGTTTTTGCAATGCGTATCGTAACATTTAGAAATCATAGGCCCCTCCAGAACCTCTATTATTTTCCCTATGGTAATTTTTTCCGGGGCCTTGGCTAATACATATCCGCCATTTTTTCCTTTTAAGCTTTTGACAATTTCTCTTTTTCTTAGTTGGCCAATAAGCCGTTCGAGATACTTCAATGAGATATTTTCTTCAAGAGATATAGCTTTAAGACTCTTCTTTTGGGGATAGCTCTGGGCTAAATTGACCATTGCCCGAAGTCCATATTCTCCCCTGGTTGAAAATCGCATAAATTAATTCATACTAAATTGGTATGTTTTAAGTATAGCGGGATATAAAAACTTGTCAACTTGATGCATAATGTTCGATACTTTATACTAAACTTATGCGCATTTCATATTCAGCTTTAGACGCTTATCGAAACTGCCCGCTGAAATATAAATTTCAGGAAATTGACCGGATCAAAGTTCCTAAATCCAAGGAGGCGGTTTTTGGTTCGACTATCCATGACGTGATGAAATTTATCCATACACTCGGCATCTTGTCCCCTACTCTGGACCAAGCCATGGAACATTTCGCTAATGTCTGGAATCCGGCGGTTTTTGAAAATTCCGATGAAGAACGGGCCGCTTTTTCGCAAGGCGTAAAAATAATCCAGGATTATTACAAGCAGAATAATCCGGCGGACTTCAATATCGTAAATCTCGAATCGCGTTTTCAAATTGAAATCGGTACCGGCGATAAAAAACATATCGTTTCCGGCATAATCGACCGAATAGACAAGATCGAAAATGGCTTTGAGATTATTGATTATAAAACCGCCAAAAAAATGCCGAGTCAGGAAAAAGTGGACAATGATATCCAGCTTTCCATTTATCTAAAAGCTTTTTTGTCGCGTTATCCGAAAGAAATTGAAAATTTGGATAAAATAAAAGTCAGTTTGTATTATTTGAAGCACGGAGTGAAACTTTCCGCCCAAAGATCATTGGAACAATTGAAACAGAGCGAGCAATTATTTTTAGACACGATCGGGCTGATTGAATCGGGCGCTTTCAAACCGATTATTTCCCCTCTCTGCGACTGGTGCGGCTACCAGAATATCTGCCCGATGTGGAAGCATAAATTCAAAGAACTCCGACATATTAATACGGAAGAAGTTAATAAAGCTATCGAAGAGTTTATTGATCTTAGATCGGCCATGAATATCTCCAAAGATCGTCTGGCAAAACTTGAAGACAATATTCTTAAATATATGGATCAGGAAGGCGTGGAGAGAGTTTTTGGACCGCAAGGCGTGATTGCCAGAACTTTAAGGAAAACTTATAAATATGATGAGAAAAAACTGAGAGACATTTTGGAACCGTTAGACAAATGGGAAGATATTCTTAAAGTGGATGGCATCGCTCTTCGCAATATCTTAGGCGTTCTGCCTCTTCAAGCGAGGCACGAAGTCGAAAAAG
>CAZEYB010000001.1:15151-54738 GCA_964516165.1 uncultured Bdellovibrionales bacterium
TCGTGAATAAAGAAACTCCGAGTTTGAGCGTAAAGAAAAATTAAAAAATGGTCATTTTAATAATGACAATCGCAAAAAAATTTAAGGAATTTATAAAAAAGTTTTTCCTCATCGAGGATACTCCCCACAAAGTCGCCGCTGGAGCGGCACTGGGGATTTTTTTGGGAATTACTCCGGGAGAAGGCGTGATAACCACCTTGATTATAGTTTCCATTCTCCGCTTTAACCGCTTGGCCGCGATGGCTGGAGTCTTAGCTTTTAACATGTGGACTACCTTGTTTATCCTGCCTTTAGCCGCAGCCGTCGGCGCTTTTTTATTCCATACCGATACGCGAGATCTAATCCAAAATTTTCATACGACTTACCATTTGGGCTTAGAATACTTTCTAAGCAAGATTATTTTATTGGATTTAGTTTTGCCTCTAGCCGCCGGTTTTATTATTGTCGCCGGCGCTATTTCCATAGTTTTCTATTTTCTTCTTTATTATCTTCTTAAGTATCATAAGATAAGATTCAAGTGAAAAACATTTATCAATTTTTTATTACCGTTCCCTGAAACTTCTTTCCGTCCAAAATATTTTTTAGATTGGCAAGATTTTTACCTTCAGTTATAACAACTTTTAAGCCTATTTCTTGAGCTAGTTTTGAAGCAATGGGATCAAAAGGGAAATTCGCGCCCGGATCCCAGCGATTGCCGACGATACGGCGGAAATTTTTCCAGTCAATATTTTTTATAATTTTCGCGTCTTTGAATTTATTCGGATCTTTGTCGCAGACATACTTGATATTTGAAAGATTAATGAGCATTTTAGCGCCGAAACGCTGGGCATGAACTGTCGCCACATAATCCGTGGACCAGCCCGGATGCCAGCCAGCGGCTACCATAATTTTTTCGCCGAGAGAAAAATGCCGGATGATATTAGCTTTAGTCATAGGATTTTTATTAATTCTTGGGTGGGCATACTTCCTGAAAATAGTTTTAATCAAATGAGCGTTCAAACGAGTAGCATGAATGCCCAGCCAATCACGGTCGTCTTTAGCCAGCTGGATTACTTTTGTCGCCGCTTGCTGGTATTCCCGCGCCGTGTATCCTCCGCCGGAGACAATCACAAACTTTTTCCCTTTTTTTATTTCTGACAAGATAAGCTTTCTGAATTCTCTCAAGAATCTCCAGTTAATAAAATAAGGAACAATGAGGGAACCGCCGAGAGAAATGACGATGATATCTTTCATTTTGTTATTACATTAATATACTTACTTGACGCAATTGCTGTCCGGCAAATATCCTCTGGCTTTAGCCTCATTTTCATCCTTAAAACAAATTTTGTTTTCCGATTTTATATTTTTAGCCCATCGGCAAGTTGGCAGGTGGTATTTATTTGAATTTTTACTGCCGACGAACGCGCAATTCTCGCTGTTTATATTTTCGGCGGGCAATTTCTGAACTTCAGGAGAAATAGCCGCAGTCGCTTCGGCAGTTAATTGAGCCGAAGCCGGTTTTTCGATTATCAGAGGATTAGATTCAATTTCTCGCCCTTTTATCAAACCCGCCTCAAAAGAAATGGCCGAAACTAAAATAAAACCAAAGATCAAAATAATCTTAGATTCGTACTTCAGCCAAAAATTTTTAAGTGTTGACATCGTTGTCTAAGGTTGATAATATATAATTTGTAATTCGTTATTAATCATACTAATAAAATGGCGCATCGTAAAGCCGGCGGATCGACTCAGCTTGGACGCGATTCGATATCAAAAAGGCTTGGCGTAAAAAAATTTGGCGGAGAGCAAGTTAAAACTGGACAAATTATTATTCGTCAGAGAGGCACTAAATTTCACCCGGGTAAAAACGTTAAACGCGGAGAGGATGACACGCTTTTCGCCGTAAAAGACGGCCTAGTAAAATTTACTTCCAGAAAAATCAGAGATTTTACCGGAAAATTAGCGACTAGAAAAATCGTATCCGTGGAATAATTTCGCGGGATTAATCCTTTATGGCGGTTCGAATAAATTCCAAAAACAGCGGATGGGAAGTGATCGGCCGGGATTTGAATTCGGGATGAAATTGAGTACCAAGAAAAAACGGATGAATTGACTTTGGAAGCTCGACAATTTCCATAAGAATGCCATTGGAAGATTTGCCGGAGAATATCAGTCCTTTCTCTTCTAATCTGCGGACATAATCAGGATTGACTTCCCAGCGATGCCTATGACGTTCTGATATTCGACTTCTTCCATAAGCGTTATACGCCAGCGTGCCTTTTTTAAGAACCGCCGGATAAGCGCCAAGCCGCATCGTGGCTCCGTAGTTGCTGTCTTTCAGATTTTTCTTCTGCTCCGGCATAATATCGATCACCGGATTTTTCGTTTCCCTGTTTATTTCAGTCGTATTAGCGTCTTTAAGCCCCAGCACATTTCTGGCGTATTCAATAACCGCTAGTTGCATTCCGTAGCACAAACCGAGGAAGGGAATTTTATGAATGCGCAAAAATTCAATGGCTTTTATCTTTCCTTCCACGCCTCTCGCGCCAAATCCTCCCGGAATAATAACACCGTCATATTCTTTCAAATCTTCCAGCCGACTTGGGTCCTTTTCAAAAAGTTCGCTGTTTATCCAATTGATTTCAGGCTTGACCTTATTTTCATAAGTCGCGTGCTTTATGGCTTCCAGAACGCTGATATAGGCGTCAGAAAAGATAAAATCTCCGGTTCCGAAATATTTTCCCACCACTCCAATTTTCACCTTGCCTTTGGCATTTTTTATATTATCCACCAGATTATACCATTTTTTAAGATCAGTTTTCTGGTAAGGCAGGCTAAGTTTTTTAAGTATCAACCGGCTTAGGTCGTCTCGTTCAAAATTCAAAGGCACTTCATAAATGCTTTCGATGTCTGGCGCGGAAATCACGTATCTCTCGGGGATATTGCAAAACATGGCAATTTTTTCCTTTCTTTTTTTATCCAAAAAAGTCTCGCTTCGGGCGATAATAACGTCTGGCATAATTCCAGCGCCGTTTAATGTCCTCACGGCATATTGCGTCGGCTTAGTTTTCATCTCTCCTACTTTGGAAGGAATCGGCAGATAGCTTACCATAATAAAAATAACGTCTTCCGGATGTTTTATCTTCATTATGCGAGCCGCTTCCAAGAAAAGAATGTTTTGGTACTCGCCTACCGTTCCTCCAATCTCCACTAATGTTATATCAGATTTAGCTTTATTAGAAGCCTTTTTTATCCGATCAATAACCTCCAGAGGAATATGCGGCACTACTTCAACGCACTTTCCGTTATATTCCAAATTCCTTTCTTTATGAATAACTGTTTCGTAAACGCTTCCGGTAGTCATATAATTGCCGCTGGGTAAAGTCACACTCAAAAATCTTTCATAATTTCCCATATCCTGATCGGTTTCATAGCCGTCATCCAGAACAAAAACCTCTCCATGTTCCGTCGGATTCATCGTTCCCGCGTCCACGTTAATGTAAGGGTCAATTTTTATGGCGGTAACATTAAATCCGCGCGCTTTAAGAATCGCTCCGATGGAAGAAGTGGTGATTCCTTTCCCTACCCCGCTCATCACTCCCCCGACGATAAAAATATATTTCCTGACTTTCATAACCGTATAAAAAGCCGCTCCCCCGCGACTTTAATTTATTTTATAAAGTTAGCTCAAAATTATTCACCGGATACTTCTAGATCGATTTCGGTCGTAATGTCTCCGGCTAAATTTATTCTGATTCTGTAGTTTCCGATTTTCTTGATTGCTTCTCTTATTATAATCGAGTTTGGTTCAATTTCAAAATTCTCTTTTTTAAGTCCATCGCTTATATTCTTGGCGGTCACCGAACCAAAAAGTTTTCCGTCTTCCTCGCGCGATTTTATGATAATTTTCCTGTTTTTTAATTTTTCCGCCAGTTTTTCCAAACCTTCATTGAGAGTCTTTCTAATTACCGCTTCTCTTTCTTTTTTAAGTTGAACGTCTTTTATGGCATTTTCCGTGGCTAATTGAGCCAGTTTTTTAGGTAGCAAAAAATTCCGGGCATAACCATCCGCCACATTTTTTATGTCGCCTCTCTGACCTGAATTCTTTAAGTCTTGGAGTAAAATCACTTTCATTATAAACTCATTTTACTTTTTATTATTTCCATTGCTTTATCCAGTTGCGGGTCGCGATTATTGTTGTAGTCGTCGGAAGTCATATCCACCTCCACATCGGGATTAATGCCTGTTTCCATAATATAATCTCCGTTCGGCGTTAGCCATTTAGCCACGGTGATTTTTACGCTGGAACCTTCGGGAAGGTCAATAAGTTGCTGGACGCTTCCTTTGCCAAAAGTTTTTTTCCCGATTAACGTTAATCCTTGATTGTCTTTTAGGGCTCCCGCCAGAATTTCCGCCGCGCTGGCGCTTCCTTCGTTAATCAGGACAACTGTTAGAATAGAACTTAATTTATCGCCGCCGGAAGTGTAGAGATTTTCTTTTCTCCCCGCGCTATCCTCTTCCGTCACTACAACTTTACCTTTGGGAATTATCCGACTGGCTACGGCAACGGATTTATCCAATAACCCTCCGGGATTATTTCTAAGGTCTAGTATCATACCCTTGACCTCCTTAGAAATAATGGCATCCGTAGCTTCATTGAATTCTTTATCCGTATTCTCCGAAAACTTTGTGATCTTAATCTGCGCGATATTATCATCTTTGAACTCAATTTTGACGCTTTTTATTTCTATTTTATTTCGTATTATAACGATTTCTCCGGTGTCTCGATCCCCTTCATGAAAAATAGTCAGCTTTACTTCCGTTCCCTTCTTGCCTCGAATAATATCAACGGCTTGATCAATAGTCAAATCCGCCACGATTTTATCATTGACTTTTAATATTTTGTCTCCGGGTCTGATCCCGGCTTTTTGAGCCGGAGAATCTTCCAGAGGAGCGATAACCGTCAAAATATCGTCTTTCATGCCCAGCTCCGCTCCAATTCCTTCAAAACTTCCTCTAACATCTTGAGAAAAAGATTGACTTTCTTCAGGATCAAAAAAATTACTGTAAGGGTCTCCGGTAGCTTTAAGCATGCCGTTAATGGCTCCGTAAACTAATTTCTGGGCATTTAAATTATCCCTGCTTATATGTTTCTCTTTTATCAAATCCCAGACTTTCCAAAAGAGCGAAAAATCAATCTTTTTATCTTCAGAAGGCAATCGGCTCTCAATAATTGCCTGATTTAACGGAATATTTTTGACATTACTGGAAACATTCTGTCCTTTTTTGTAACCGACAAAAAAACTCCCGAATATTAAAAAAACAATAACAAAAAAAGTGAGATATCTCTTAAGCAGTTTCCGACCTATTTGCTGATTCATGTTTTCCATTTTCAGTTGTGTTTCGGCAACGGCTGGCCTAAGTATTTTCTAAAATACTTAACGGCGCTCGCTATATGCCACCAAGTTAATTTATTGAATAAGAGCGATCCTACCACGTTTTTACCGGCTGAACCTTTTCCATGGTAATGGTACATTTTAGCTTCGGGATAATAAATAACTTTATAGCCATTGCTCCAAAACCTCCGACACCAATCCGTATCCTCTAAATACATTTTATAGCGCGTATCCAAATAACCGACTTTATCGACAGCTGCTCTGGAAGTCATTAAGGCTGATCCCATCAACCAATCTACTTCTTTAATACTTTTAAGATCAGCGTCTTTCATTAAAAATTTTGCCAGATGATTTTGGGCAAATTTCATTTTTCCCAAAAAAGTCCGCCGATAAACTATGGTCATGGGCTTATAAAATCTGAAACAAGAACTTTGAGACGTCCCGTTGAAATTGAGAAGTTGAGGACCAACGATGCCTGTTTCGGGATGATGGCAGATATAATCTAAAAGTTTACTTATGGAGTTTTCCAACATTATTATATCCCCGTTCATTACCAGAAGATATTCGCCTTTAGCTGTTTTCAAACCCTTATTGACCAGCTTTGCAAAACCAGTATTTTTCCTAAAGGGGAAAAAAATAACTTCTGGAAAATTCTCCCGCATCATGAGTTTCATATCTTCCTCCGTGGCGCTGTCTGATACGATTATTTCGTAGTTTTCCACCCGGCAATATTTTTTAATTGAATCGAGACATTCCTTGAGAAGTTGGGAATTTTTATAATTAGTGACTATTATAGACAGTTTCATCCGGCTATTCTCTGAATTCATATCTATATCTTAGGATTTATATCCGATTGCCTTGCCGCGCTGTTAAAAATATCCCGGGCCATTTGATGAATTCGATCATAATTATCCCCCCGCGGAAGGAGGATATATCCAGCCGCGCTTTCTCCCGGATAATACAACAGGCCCTCTTCGCTATCCTCCAAAACTCTTTGATAAATTTCCGCGTTGGGAATTTGTTTATATATTTCATACAGCCTCTGCATTTCCCAAAGGGCCATATCCGTCCTGACATTATCGCCGAGGCTGTTGAGTATCCCGTTAATTTTTCCGAAATCGCTAAGAGTCCCGACGCTTAGCATTTTTTCCTTAACTAACTGGATCACCAGTTGCTGGTGCTTGGCTCTCTCAAAATCGTTGGTGGTGACACGGGATCTCGCAAAACAAAGCGCCTGCTCGCCATTAAGCGTCTGGCGTCCAGCCGGAAGCTTGAAATCTCCTCCGCATTCAGTATTAGGATTAGTGCAAAGAGGATATTGCTTAACGACTTTCATATATCCGCTTCTATTCGGTCTGTTATTGCAATAGGTCGGCGGCTGTAGCGTATAGGATATTCCGTGAGATACTGTCGCAGGCTTGACATCGAACTTACACTCGTACATCTGCAAATTCCGCTCATTTTTAAATGGTACGGTAAAGATCTGACTGTCGCAAACATGCGGTTCATTAAATTGCAAGGGCTCTTCAAAAGGCTTATCCAGCGTAATATCAATTCCTCCAATAGCGTCTATCAACTGCTTAAATCCGGCAAAATTGATATCGACTGCGTAATGGATCGGGAGACCAGTAACTTCGCCAACGATAGTTTTCATGTCAATCAGCCCTTGACCGCTCTTTTTATCCTCGCCGTAGGAATAAACAGCGTTTATTTTCTGTTTATCCTGCGTCCCCGGAACAGTCACGTACAAATCCCGCGGGATGGAAATCATCGCTACTTTATTTTCCTTCGAAAGAATACTGGCGACAATTATCGTATCCGCCAATTTTCCCCCGCCCGGCATATTTTCTCCCCGCATCCCGATAAGCAAGATATTTATTCTTCCTTCCGCTTCACCCTCCAGCTCGTCTTTCACACCGGGAATATTATGAATTAAGCTTTGTATTAAGCTCCCTTTAGTGACTTTATTCAATATACTGCCAGCTTTCCAAGCAAAAATTCCTCCACCGATCACAAGAAGAATGATGATAGCCGCGATAATTTTAAACCAGGTCCTTTTATAAAATTTAGACTCGTTTTTCAAATTATTTCCGAAATATGACATAAATTAGTTTATTCAATTAATTTGACAATGTTTATATTCTACCCGAACCGGAATCTTTGTCAATTAAGAGATCAGCCAGTTTTTCGGCTGTTTTCTTCCAAGAAAAATCCTTAACCCGTTCTTTGCCTTTAGCTATCAACGTTCTTCTTAAGGCACTATTACCGGTCAACTCAATCAATTTATTTGATAATTCGCCGGCAATTTCCGGATTGAAAAAAAGAGCCGCGTCGCCTGAAATTTCCTTATGCGCCGGGATTGCGGAAACAATTGCCGGAACACCCGCGCTCATAGCTTCTAAAATCGGAATGCCAAAGCCCTCATAAAGCGAAGGAGAGCAAAAAATTTCAGCGGATTTGATAACGGCGGCTTTGTCATTTTCATTGATAAACCCAGGGAAAAAAACCTTATCTTCCAGTTCGTATCTCTTTACAATCTCATCGATTCTGCAATCGTAATTGCGCCCTTTTTCTCCGGCAATAACTAATTTCGAATCTCCTTTGAAAAGAACAAAAGCTTCTACCAGTATCGGCAAATTTTTTCTCGGCTGGAGCGTTCCCAAATAAAGAATAAATTTTTCCGGCAAATTATATCTTCGTTTTACTTCTTCAATTTTTTCTTCTGAAATATTCTGCGCCAAAAAATCTTCTGAAACCGCGTTATAAATCCAGATTATTTTCTCCGGGTTAATTTTATAAAACTTAATTATTTCGTCTCGGGTAAACCGGGAAACCGCGATAATTTTGTCCGATCTTTTAAGGCTTAGCGGAATTAGAGTCTTCAAAAAAAACAAATCTGATTTCTTTATAAACTCGGGATAAAAATTAAAGGAGATGTCATGAATAACGGTCAAAATTTTTATTTTTTTCGGAACAAACCAAGGCGTTATATATTGCGTGAGATACGCATCCACCGGATTCTTTCTAAATTCCCTTTGGAGCGTCCAAAAATTCCAAATAAATCTGTTTTTCGCCGGAAGAGAAATAATTTCAAAATTATTTTTATCCGCGATTCCCAAATCCTCTTTTATTTCGGAAATTTTATTTTCATCGGTTATATCGGTAAATAATTTATATTCGTTTTTAATGTCGATTACGGACAGGTTCTTAACCAAATTGAAAAAGACCACTTCGTCGCCGGTTCTATGTTTGCCGATATTTCTGATGTCAATGCCGATTTTCATTTAATTGTGATCGATTTTTAACTGCGCCGCCGCCAACCAAACCCATAAAAATCCCAAGAATAAGCCGGCATTGAACAAATTAGAAATAACGATGGCGAACCAGGAAATCAGCATGAATAAGCCGACTGTTTTTTGCCAAGCGTTATCGGAATAAAAATAATTTTTTATCCAACGCGATAGGATATAAAAGAACAAAACACTAAAAGCTAAGAAGCCGACAATCCCCGATCCAAGCCAAACTTCAAGAAAAATATTGCTGGAGTTGAGACTGGCGCCGCGTTCGTCTTCGCCTAAAATCATGCCGATGCTTCCCCATCCGATACCGAGAAGGGGATGTTTTTTGATCTGTTCCCATGATTTTTGGTAAATTTTTTGGCGGATATTTATATTGGGATCATCACGATAGATTTCATAAATAATATTTCCGGCTATTTTTTCTTTTTCAATTTCTTCCAAATTAATATGGCGGCAACCGAACTTTTCCAATTCGTCGGCGGAGTTAATTGATTCCGGCGGTTTTTTATTTTCTGTACAGCTTATGGTAATTTTTTGAAGCCCTGAACCGGCGCTCTGAACTCGGTTAAATAACTGAAAATTGGTCAGATTGAAGATATAAACGCAAGCCAAACTGATTATTCCAGCCGAAATTATTATACTTAGTTGCTTTAAAAATTCTCCCCATTGCCAACCTTTAAACCTTAGATTGGTTAAAATTGCGAAAAGAAATATAGACATGGCGGCAAAGGCGCCAATCCAAGCGGAGCGAGAAACAGTCAAAATTAACGTTATGAAAGCAAGAACTAAAAATAAATAATAAATCAATTTGGCAATTAGCGACTGGCGATTGGCAATTAAGTTTGGATTTTGATATTGTTCGGGATTCAGCGTTTCAAATTTAGAATTTATAAAGTGACTGAAAGAATACAAAACGCTTATCAGTATAATCAGATACATTCCCGCCCAATCCGGCTCCGTAAAAGTCAAATTCGGCCGCCCCGGCATTGTTTCAAAATTGGCGCCGCCGTAAATAAAGCGGATATTCTGCCAAAGGCCGTATAAAACGACAACCGCCGAAGAACCGATAAAAAACGGGACGATTTTTTTCAAATCATCTGTATTTTGGATATAGCAGCGAACTAAATAATATAGCGCCGCAAAACTGGTAAAAATCACCGCCAATTTTAAACTGTCAATTTTATCCGGCGCGGCAAAAATACTTAAAAATCCCGCGGCAGCCATAATTAAAACCAGATAATCCGGAAATTTCAATTTAGCCAGTTGAAAATTCAGTCTTTTTGTAAATAGCCGGATTATTATCGCCAAAATTATCAGCGCTCCGATAAATTGATACGGACGGATAGCTATGAAAAAACTTTCCGGAGCCAAATTGATATTTTCCAGAATTATCGTTCCGATGAAAAGCAAAAACGCCCAGCCGGGACGGTAAAGCGCCAAAGCCAGCGTGAGAGCCGCGAAAAAAATAAAATCTCCGGTCCTCATGGGAATGACTTTGAGATTAAAGAGCGCTATTGAAAAGAAAACCAAAAAAACATCGCCTAAAAGCAAACAAGTTTTAGTCTGGTTCAAATTATTGATGAATTGTCGCGGTTTAAACAATATTTTCAATTATATTCAAAATCTTTTCCGTGAATTTTTGCCAGCTGAATTGCTTGGCCCGTTCCAGACCCCGCCGGGTCAAATCGTCGCGCAGCTTTTTTTTAACCATTAAATTTTTCATCACCATGGCGATATCGCTCGGGTCGTTCGGATGGCAATATAAAGCGCTGTCCAATCCCACTTCAGGGAGTGAAGAAATTTTTCCCGCGATAACCGGCGTACCCGTATTCATCGCCTCTAACACCGGTAAGCCAAAACCCTCATAAAACGACGGGAAAACAAACATTATAGCGCTGGAAAACAAGACTGGCAAGTCTTTTTGCGGCACGAGATTTAAAAATTTGATTCGCTGGGTCAAATTTAATTCTCTCGCCAGCTTTTCCGCGTCAGTGATAAGCGGCGCCAGCTCGGGCATCAATTTTCCGTAAATCGCCAGTACGGGAAATTCGTCCGTGAAATATTCCTTTTTATTTTTATCTCGGAGAATTTTGTAAGCCCGAATGACGCCAGCCACATTTTTTCTCGCTTCGTAACCGCCGCCGGCCAAAATATAACCCGGCTTCAATTTATATCGGCTTAAAACCCGTTGCTTTTTACCGTCTGATATATATTTCTTAAAAATTTCGTCAGCATCAATATAATTTATCGAGATTTTTTCCGGGCTGATCCCCAGATGCCGGATCAAATCTTTTTCCGTCCGGCTGGAAATAGATATAATTTTATCAGCGTTTTTTATTCCCTCTTTCGTAAGCTTCCAATATAATTTTTTTCTGAAATTATTTAAATATTCCGGAAATAATTCCGGTATAACATCGTGGGTGATCATTAAATGTTTTATCTCGGAACTAACTATTGTCGGGCATTGATACGGACTGATAAGATAACTGCATTTGTCTTTCTTGGCGTATCTTGGTAAAAGGCATTTTTCCCACCAAATTTTCCGGATTAAATCGTCTCGTTTCCAAAACGGCAAAAAAATTCTTTTTTTGAAGTTCTTCGGCAGTTCGAAATCTCTAGACAAATCTTCTTCCAAATATAGAATGAAATTAAATTTATCAACTTTAAACTGGCTTAGTTTTTTAAGAAAATTAAGCGTGACTTGCCCGATTCCAGTATAGGGTTTTCTGGCAAAAGAAGCGTTAATGCCGACAATTATTTTTTTATCGTTCATGCTTTTATTTTACATCCGATTCTGATTTATGTCATCCGCGAACCCCCACACCAAAACATTGGTGTGGGGGTAAAATCCATTTGCTAGTTATCAAAAAGTTACCTAGAATTAAATAGTATATTAGTTTAATAAAAAAACTATGGCAAAGAAACAAACCATTTGTGTTGTCGGTCTCGGCTATGTCGGATTGCCATTGGCCATCCGTTGCCAAGAAAGAGGCTATGAAACTTACGGCTTTGATTTGGACAAGATAAAAATAGCTTTAATCAAAAAAAAGAAAAATTCAATTAAGGCCACTTCGGATGAAAAAATCATTAAAAAATCCGATGTTATTCTTATTTGCGTTCCTACACCGGTGGATAAAAATTATTACCCCGATCTCCGACCGGTGATAAGCGCCACTGAAATCATTGCCAGAAATTTGAAAAAAGGCGCCTTAGTGGTTTTGGAATCAACTGTCAACCCGGGAGTTAGCGAAGAAATAGTCAAGCCGATTTTTAAGAAGGCCGGATTTAAAGCCGGACGCGATTATCATTTGGCGCATTGTCCGGAACGCATTAATCCGGGGGATCCCAAATGGAACGTGGCTAATATCCCGAGAGTAGTCGGCGCTCTTAATAAATTCGGTCTGGCTCTCGCTCTCAAATTTTATAAAAGCATTCTAGACGCGTCTATCCGTCCCATGAAATCCATTCGCGAAGCCGAAGCCGTGAAAATCATGGAAAATTCCTTCCGCGACATCAATATCGCTTTCGTCAATGAATTGGCTAAATCTTTTTCGCGCCTGAAAATTGACGTAAAAGACGTGATTTTAGGCGCTGCTACCAAACCTTTCGCCTTTATGGCTCATTTTCCTTCCTGCGGCGTCGGCGGGCATTGTATTCCTGTCGATCCGTATTATCTCATTGAACGGGCTAAAAAAACCGGCTTCGACCATAAATTTTTGCGGGTGGCCAGGGAAATTAATAACTCTATGCCGACTTATACGGTAGAATTGCTTCGAGAAGCGCTGAATGAAATTCGTCTGCCTATGAATGGAACCCGAATAGGAATTTTAGGCGTAACCTATAAAGCCGATGTGGACGACGTGCGAGAATCACCGTCAATCAAAATTATGGAACTGGTCAAAAAATATAAAGCCCGAATGCTGGTTTACGATCCGCACATACCGGAAAAATCCAATGTTAAAAATTTAGTTGAACTTCTTAAAAAATCCAAAGCGTTGATCTTGGTTACTGATCATAAAGAATTCATAAAAATTAAACCGGAGACTTTGAAAAAATACGGCGTAAAAATTATCATAGACGGAAAAAATTGTCTGGATAAGAACGCTCTAAAAAAATTAGGCATAATATATAAAGGCATCGGGAGATAAGCATAAATTTATTCGCCAGTTTGCTAAACCACTGAATTAAGGTATAATAATTGTATACTTCAGACTCTAATTTGTAGCTTAAACAAGCTTAAAAATTATGTTGGATATCTTTAAATCCATCATTTGGATAGTGCTTCTTTTCGCCGCGGCTTACTTTGTAATGGAATTTTTAGGCTATGAAATCAATAAAGAGTATTTCATTTACAGCCGGAAGAAATGCGAAGAAAGGCTCAAAGAATGCGGCGACAATTTCATCCATAAGGGCATAGACAATTGCGATTTTAAATGCGTCGACCCTAAATTAATCATAAAGAAAAAATGACTCTTTAAAAAATATGAAACTTATAATTAATATCCCGGCTTACAACGAGGAAGAAAAAATCGGTGAAACTATCACTCGAATAAAAAAAAGCTTTGAGCTAGATTTTTATTCCCGCCAAGACGCCGCCATAAATGAGAAACTAATTCAAGTTATTGACGACGGATCAACCGACAAAACAGTTGAAATCGCTCGCGCCAACGGAGTTGATATTGTCATTTCCTATAAACCCAACCGCCGTCTGGCTTATGCTTTCAAACGCGCCGTGGAAAGCTCCCTGGAAAAAGAAGCCGACATAATGGTCAATATTGACGCGGACGGCCAATTCAACCCGGAAGATATTCCCAGCCTTTTAACTCCCATAATCCAAGGCCGGGCCGATATGGTCATCGCCAACCGCTTCGGAAAACATAAAGCTAAAAACATTCCTTGGGCAAGAAAGATTTTGAATCTCTTCGCCTCCAATTTAATCGGATTTTTCCTAAGTTATAAAACTAACGATTTGACTTGCGGTTTTAGAGCCTTGAACCGCGAAACCATGTTACGGCTAAATTTAACCAACGTGAATTTCACTTACACGCAAGAAACTATCATTGATGCCATTGGTAAAAGTTTAAAACTTGTGTGGGTACCGGTTCTGGTGACTTATTTCGACAATCGTGACGCCAAAATCACCAAATCCATTTTCAAATTCATTAATAATTCCAGCAAAATAATTATCAAGGCCATCCGTGACGTGCGTCCGCTTAAATTTTTTGGTTGGCCCGGAATTTTTTTAGTGGCGGTGGGAATTGTCGGGTTCACGATATTCTTCTATAATTATGTTTCGGACCTAAAAATCACTCCTCATTTGAATTATATCGTTTTCTCGTCCATTTCCCTTCTTCTGGGAATTCAACTTCTCGTATTCGCTCTTATCGCCGATATGGTAAAATCCAGCCGGATTCTCACGGAAGAACTTATGTATCAGTGGAAAAAGGATAAATATGAAAAAAAATAAAATACTTTTTATTTCCCGCGCTTATCCACCGATAATCGGCGGAATTGAAAATCAGAATTACGGCATTGCTAACGCGCTTAAAAACATCGCTGAAACTAAAATTATTGCCAATAAGAGCGGCAAAAAGAATTTGCCTTTTTTCATGCCTTGGGTTTTTCTATCAAGTTTAATAACTTTTCGCGATTATGACGCTGTTCTTTTGGGAGACGGCGTTCTCTCTCCTCTCGGAGCATGGCTCAAATTCTTTTATCCGCGAAAAAAAGCGTTGTCGATCGTGCATGGACTGGACATAACATTTGCCTGCAAAAAATCCCTTCTGGGAAAAGCCTATCGGCTAATAAATATCCCCTGTCTAAAAAAGCTTGATAGGCTCATTATGGTTGGACAGGAAACTATAAAAGAAGCCGTTAAAACCGGAATTTCCAAAGATAAATGCGTCTTTATTCCCAACGGGCTTTCTGTTGAAAAAATAGCCAAACCTCACTCCCGTTCCGAACTGGAAAAACTGATAGATTTAGACTTGGAAGGAAAAAAAGTGATTTTTCGAGGAGGCCGATTTACTAAACATAAAGGCGTGGAATGGTTTATTCGAAATGTCATTCCGCGCCTTTCTCCAAATTATATTCTAGCGGCCGGCGGCGGCGCTATTTCGAAAATTACGGCTGGAGACGAAAATAATTTTCCTAACTGCGTTAAAGCCGTAAAAGAGCTTGGATTAAAAGATCGCGTAAAATTATTTCCCAACATTCCTCAGCCGGATATCGAAATTCTTTTTAACGCCTGCGACCTTTATGTTTCTCCTAATATAAAAATATACGGATCAATGGAAGGTTTTGGAATAACAGCGATTGAAGCCGGCGCTTGCGGACGAGTCGTCGTAGCCTCTAATCTTGAAGGCCTGAAAGACGCGATAATTGACGGAGAAAACGGATTTTTAGTGGAATCAGGAAATGCTGAAAAGTATACCCAAAAAATAACGGCCCTTCTGGAAGATGACGATTTCCGAAAAAGTTTCGGCGAAAAAGCCCGGCAGTATGTAATTGATAATTATTCCTGGGAAAAAATTTCCAGGAGATATTTAGAAGAAATAGAAAAAGTAATTCACAGTTAGTCAAATGCTAAGTCTTGCCTTCAATCAAATATTACTCTACTTTTCCATTGCCGTTACCATGTTCCTGCCTGGCTGGTTTTTGCTTTTGGCGGTTTTTGGAAAAAACAAGACCGTAAGCGCGCTGGAAAGATTTATTCTATCGTTCGGACTGGGGATAATCATTACCGATTTTATCGCTTTTGCTTATTCGAAGCTTAACATATCCATCACCGGAATTTCAGCCATTATCGGAACAGCTGTTTTCTGCCTAGCTTGTCTAATTGTCTATAAATATAGGACTTATTCTGACTATCAAGATGAAAACAGAAAATTATTTTCTTTTTCCAAGAACCAGTTCGTCCTGATTTTACTCTTATTATTCCTTACTCTTTTCATAAAAACCGCCTATCTTTCCGCCACCGTCGCTCCCACCGCCACCGATATGGGCCATCACATGTATTGGACCAAGCTGATAACCGAAAATCACAAACTCCCGGATTATGGAGGTATGCCGGATTTCATTATCGGTGAACATATCGCCTTGGCTGAAATCGCCATGATCGCTGGTTTCGATTTTTTTTCCGCTTTCCCGGTAGTCGTTCTGTTGCTTATCAATATCCTGGGGATTCTAACTGTTTTTTCCCTGACTTTAAGAATATTCAAAAATAAAAATATCGCTATTTTTACTCTCTTGTTTCTGGGAATGCTTTTTGCTATATCTTCTCCTCAAGCCAAATTCATAAGCGGCGGGGTCATAGGCAATATTATGGGAAATTATCTTCTGTCCTTGATTTTCTATTTTTTTGCCAGAGCCTTTTCAGAACTGGATGGTCTGAAATCCGCTAGCATCAAAATCCAAAGATCTTTTTTAAGTTTCGCCGTTTTCGCGACTTTCGGCCTTTTTTACACCCATCATCTCACTGCCTTTATCTTTCTCTTTATTTTCGCGTTCCTGGCATTTTTCTTCCTGACTATAAACATTAAAAACATCATAAATATATTAAAAACTTCGGCTAAAATTATATTCTCTCCGCCCGTAATCGCCACGCTTATTTTGGGATTGATATTCTTTTTCTTTATTTTCACGCCTACTTACATAAAAACCAGCGCGGTGGAAACAGCCGTTGGCGTTCCGGAAAAATCCACTCGAACCGGATTGAGTTTCAACAATCTGAAGACCGCTGTCGGGGACGCTCGAATAACACTGGGATTCATCGGGCTCTTAATCTTGACTTTAAGCCTTAAGAAGAAAAGTTTTGGATTTTCATTGATTTTTTCCTGGGCGGTTATGATATTTATCATGTCCGCTATGCCGTATTTTCTTTTTATCAACCTTCCCAGTTCCCGCATTGGAAATTATCTGTCTTATCCCATGGCTATTCTGGCGGCTTACGGACTGCACTATGTTTTCAATTCTGGCATAAATAATCCTATCCCTAAAAAACTCTTAAGCAGCGCCTTTATCATTATTACCGCTTTTGTTTTCGCGAATGGCCTGTCCGACAACGCCGAGGCCTTCAAAAAATCGCCGGATTTTTCTCCGATGGTCCAGACTTTCAACGCTTCGGAATATTTAGCCGAAAAGACGAATGCCGGCGAGATAATTTTAAAAGACCATAACTACATAACTTCGAGCGATTCATGGATCAAGCTGTTTTTTATGCGCGGTTACAAGTATCCTTTGTCGCGCGGATATTTCAGACGTTACGAAGATAAGACCAATGCTCGTGAAATGTGCACGCTCTATATGATTTCCAATCCAGACGGAGAACAGGCGAAGGTTTGCTACGAAGAAACAAAAACCGATTACATTATGATCAATCCCGTTTATGACAGCGTCCAATTCAAAAAGTTGAAAAATTTCGACCAAGTTTACATGACCGAGGAAATAGCTATCTATCATAAGAAGTAAATTTATGCAGCAGATAAAAATTATACTATTCATACTTATCCTATTCATTGCCAGTTCTCTTTGGCTTTTTTACCAAGGCGGCAGGCAAACAGATCCCGACTTTAATAAAAACTGGTGGTCGGTTTATTTTGTTAATCCCAAATCAAATGATTTGGATTTCGTAATTGACAACCACAGCGACAAGTCTGATTTTCAGTGGGAAGTCTTGACTGGCGGAAATAAAGTTCAGACCGGCGAACTTAAAATTAAAAAGGGAGAATCGCAAAATATAAAACCGGCTGATATTGAAAAAACAGCGGATCAAAAAATCACTATTCAAGTTTTCAGCGGCGATGAAAAGAGAGAAATATACAAGAATTTATGAAGAAGATTTTATTAATTACTCGCCCGATTGCTCCGCCTTGGGATGAAGCTTCCAAGAACTTTGCCTATACTTTAGCGAAAAAATTGGATATATTTGAAATATATCTTTTGACCAATGGTTTCCTCCCTGATTTACCACCGCATATCCACCAGAAGCCGATTTATACTTCCAATCAATTAAGCTACCTGCAAAAAGCAAGACTTTTAAAACTTAGGAGTTTACTGCAAAAGAATGATTTTGATATTCTTCACTATATGCTTACTCCTGCCAAGCTTAATGCTTTTTCCTTTAAAACTTTTATAAAACCTGGCCGCGCCAAAATCATTCAGACTGTCGCCACGCTCCGGGAAGATTTATATTCCGAGAAAGAAATTAAAAACTTTTTATTTGGAGATTTGATTGTTACTTATTCCGATTACGCCAAAAATAAACTTAACTCGCTGGGATTCGCCAATGTTAAACGAATTTATCCCGGAATTGATTTGGAAGAATACAAAAAAACAGAAAAAAACGCGGATTTAATGAAACAAAAAAATATTGCCCAATCGGATTTTGTGATAAATTTCACCGGAGAATACACGCGGCTTGGAGCCATCGATCTGGTAATCGATAGTTTCATTGAAATCGTAAAAATTATTCCCGAAGCGAAGCTAGCTCTGGCGGCAAGAATCAAGAACAGCGCCGATGACCGAAAGAAAAAAGAAGTGCTGGAAAAATTAAAAAAACACGATCTTCTGGAAAGAGTTTCTTTTTTTGATGATGGCAGTTATCAAATGCCGGATGTTTACAATCTTTGCGACCTAAGCCTTTTCCCCGTTTCCGATATGAAAGGAAAATTCGACATTCCCCTGGCCGTAATCGAAGCTATGGCTTGCGAAAAGCCGGTGATAATTTCCAATCTTCCAATCCTTTCTGAAATAGCCAGGCCCGACAACTCTGTTATAATAGAAAAAGGAAACATTCAAGAATTAATTCGGGCGGTTTTGGATTTATATCGCGATCAGGAAAAGCGAAACAGAATGGGATCGGCGGCGAGAAGTTTCGTGAAAACTAATTTTGATATAGAAAAAATCGCCGAAATATACAGTCGGATTTACGCTAAATTATGAGCCAATATAATTTCGAAAACTTATCTCTCCATAAAAAAAAGCTTCAAGACGGTTTGATGCGCGTCCCGGCTGTTTTTCATGTGTCGGAAGAGCTTATGCCCAATGACGCTACTATTGAGGAAATCCGCCAAGTCGCCTCCGATGAGCGCGTTTTCCATCATATAGCCGCGCTCTCCGATGTCCACAGCAAGAAAGGACGCAAAAATCCGGCCGGAACGGTAATAGCTACCAGAAATTATTTTTTGCCCCAGATCAACGATACCGCCCCGAATTGCGGCATGCGTCTACTCAAGACTAATCTTACCGATTCCGATTTGGCTGGAAACAACATGGACGCTTTATTTAACGAACTGGTTGAAGTTATTCCGACTAAAGCTTATATCGGAACCAAAATCCCCTATTCTTTAGTGCTGGATATTTGCCGGGAAGGCGTGTCGCCGATAACTCGATTTTTAAAAACCCGGACTAAAAATGAGATTGAAAACACATGGAAATCGGGAAATTTTTTCTCCGCCCAAGGCGGATCCGCCTATGGCGGAGAACGCGAAGTGACCAATCGCAAAATTTTAGACGCTATCCCGAAATTATTTTTAAATATCGGGAGATACCGGTTGGGAATTTTAGGCGCGGCTGGAAATCATTTTTTGGATCTTATGAAAGTAACAGAAATTAAAAATTCGAAAATAGCTGAAAAATTGGGAATTCATTCCGGACAATACATTTTTCTTATGCACACCGGCTCCGGGCTTCTCGGCCAATACGCTTCTTATTTCTACACGCCAAAAAAGAAAGAACATTTTAGCCAGCGAATTGTTCTGGAAATAGGCAAGTTCACTTTTGATTCCCAAATGAAAAAAGTTTACCATAATTTGGCTAAAAAAATCAGCCAGTATAGAAATGAGGAGGAATTTTTTGCTTATGAAGACGACAGTCTGGAAGGAAAAATGTTTTTCAGCGCCCATTGCGCCGCGGGAAATCATGGCTTTGCCAATCGAAGCGTTTTAACCCATCATTTGGATCAAGCGATAGAAAAAGTGCTGGGAAAAAACCCGGAGCTCGATCTCCTTTATGATATGCCGCATGTTTTTATTGACCGTGAAAATCATTTTGGCGAAGATGTCTGGGTGCACCGAAATAACGCTTCCCGCGCTTTCGGACCGAAAAGAATGAAAGATCATCCTCTGTTTTCCCAGACCGGAGAACCGGCTTTCATCCCTTCTTCTATGAGCACGCCGGCTTATCTCGGAGCGGGAACGGATGAAAACGAATCGACTTTTTTCTCGTCGGCTCACGGAACCGGCCGAAGAGAAATCCCTGAAAATAACATTCCCGCGAGCAAAGCCGATTTATTCGAAAAAATGAGCCATCGGCAAGTGAAACTTTATAACGCCAAATCTAAAGGCGTCGTTCTCCAAGACGCGGGATATTATAAAGATGTTGAAGAAGTAATTTCAGGAATGGTGGAAAATAAAATCGTGAATGTAGTCGCCAAAATGGAACCGGTGGCCGTACTGATGTATTAAATAATTATGAAATTAATCACCATTTCCGGACTGGACGGTTCGGGAAAGTCCACTCAAATAGAACGGCTGAAAAATTATTTAGAATCGCAGAAAAAGCGCGTTTTTTATTTCCACGCGGTTGAATTTTCTTTGGCAAAAAAATTAACTGATTTTAGAAATAAATACTGCTTGATTTGCCAAATGACAAAAAAATGCAAAATTTATAAAGAAAAAAGCATTACACGCGCCAATGCTCTCCAAATATTTTTACGGAAAATATTCTTGCGAATTGATATTTGGCGGTTTAATTTGTTGCGTAACAAATTACTTAACAAAAATTATGATTATATTTTAAGCGATAGATATTTTTACGACAGCGTGATAAATATAGAATATCTGTCTAATAATATTTTTCTGACATCAAATATTAAAAAGCCGGATTTGGCCATATATCTCAAAGTTTCGCCTGACATTATTATGCGGCGCCAACGGGTGCCTGATCAGGGAATTAAATATCTCAAAAAGAAAAAAGAGCTTTATGAAGCCAAAATGTCCCAATGGAATATGCGAATTATTGACGGAGATAGAGACAAAAACACCATTTTTGAAGAAATAAAAAACTTTCTCCGCTAGAACTTATGTCAAACTTTTTGGTAAAATCAACCCTTTGGGTCACGCTCTCGGAAATTATTTTTAATTTGTCCGGTTTCGTGATTCATTCGGTCGTCGGGCGAATTTTAGGTCCGGCGGATTATGGCCGGTTCGGATTGGTCGTAACGCTCACGACCATGGTCATTATTCTTATTGGGAACGGCATTCCGACCGCCATGGCCAAATACATCAGCGAAGTTTTCGATACCAATTCCGCTCTCGTAAAAATTATTAAGCGCCAGGCGATTATTTTACAAAGTTTTATAGTCGGAGCGACTACTGTTATTTTCTTCCTAAGCGCGCCGATTTTATCTAAAATTCTCGGCGATCCGACCCTCACTCCCCTCTTTCAAATTTCTTCGCTTATTATCCCGGCCTTTGCCGCCGCGTCTTTCTATTTTTCCTATTACACCGGGCTTCACCGCTTTAATATTCAATCATTTCTTAAGGTTTCCCGATCGTTTTTTCGAATTGTCTTTATTATCACTTTAGCTTATTTTTTCCGAGTGAAAGGTTCTGTTATCGGCTATATCATCGCTCCCGCTCTTGTTTTCTTTTTGGCTTTTTTGATCGATAAATTCAAAGTTTCAAAAGAAATCCGCTTGAATCCGCGTGAAATTAACTCAAATCAGCGCGATAATTTTGATTGGCGAGTTTTAGCCAACTACGCTTGGCAAATCGTCATTTTCTTTTTAGCCTACGAACTGCTGATAAGCATTGATTTATATTTGGTTAAGGGCATCCTGCGCGACGATTATCTTGCCGGTATTTACAACGGAGCCCTTACTGTCGGACGAATCCCCTATTACATTTTCTACGCTCTCACTGTCGTGCTTCTTCCGGTCATATCCAAAAGCACTTCTCAAAACAACCGCGACAAAACGGTCGGAATCATCAGTCAGACACTCCGTCTCATGCTTATTTTTCTAGTTCCGTCGGTCATTCTCATGAGTGTTTTTTCCCAGTCAATTATCCGGGTCTTTTATTCCAGCCGTTACATTGATGCCGCTTATCCGATGTCCATTCTGGTTTGGGGAGTGGGATTTCTCACTATTTTTTATGTTCTTTGTTTCGTTATGAGCGGGGCGGGAAAAATAAAAAAACCGATGTTTATTTCCATCGCCGGACTGATTCTTAACACTCTGCTTAATTATTTTATGATAAAAAAATACGGCATAACCGGATCGGCTATCGCCACTTCAATTGCTTCCGCCGCCATTACACTCATAATGCTTCGGGAAATAAAAAAAGATTTCAACGTTATGATTTCTTTTAAAACACTTTTGAAAACACTTTTTGCCGGCGCCGTAATTTTTATAATCGCCCGGATGCTCCCCGGAGATGGAAATATTTTTATTTTTTGGACGATTCCGCTTTTCGCCTTATATTTACTGATTCTTTATGCCATGGCGGAAATAAAAAAAGAAGATATTTTCTTTTTAAAAAATTCGCTCAAGCGACAGCCAAAATGATTTTTTTCATTTCATCCTAAAATTAATCGTCTTCTTTTTCGCTTTCTAAATCATCCGAGCCGCTTTCGTCAATTTCAACATTGTTATTTTTTGAATTTCCGAAAATGTCCCGCCAAAAAACCCGATCCGCTTTGACAGCCTCCGATTTAGACGCCTCGGAATTATCCGGCATGACTGCGAATTTTGGCTTTGGATTGAGGTTCTGAATTTTATAAACAGAAATTTGTCCGGCTTTTTTAGAATCCAATATCTTAACTTCCCCGAACTCTTTAAAAACGTAATCATTATTTTTTTCCGAAGGAATAACAGCAAAATACGGACCGACTGCGTCATTTTCTTTTTCAACTCTTGAAGCTGAAAGCTCGGAATCTTTTTTAAGCGAAAGCAAATATTTAACCGGTGAAAAATGCTCTTGCTTGACATAATAAACAAGCGGCGCATCCGGCTCGCGATTCTCGTACATATAATCTACCGCCTTTTCCAGCTGCGCCAGTGTTACTCCATCTTGATTTTTCAGAATTAGCGTCCGGTTAATAGACGTATCTTTAAGCTGAGATTTTTCTTGTTCGGAAAACCAGGCCAATGTACCTTTAAGATTCATGCCGACAATAAAGGCGGTTATTATGATTGCGAGGTATTTTCCTCGCCTGCCGATCTGTTCTTTAATAAAGACAAAAATCAGGCCCAAGAAAATAAACGGCAACGGAAAAACCGGGATGAAAAAGCGCGGTCTCAGCGAAGAATACAGCGGTATGGCGAGAATATAAAAAATTCCGAACCAAGCTATTAAAAGCCAAAGAAAATTATTTCTGATCCGATCTTTATGTTTAACGATATTTCTTATCGCCAAAGCTAAACCGGCTAAAATCGTCATAGCCGCTAAAAATCCGAAAAGCCGGTTGTCTTCCGTTTTGCCTTTGTAACATTCGGAAAAGGCCACCAGGCAATAATATTTCGTCTGTTTATCCATTGACCGCTCAAACTTTACGGAAAGTTTTTTATCATTTGGTTTCGTGCTGAAAGCTTCGACAAAACTCCTGGCGTTTTCTCCTCCCCTTATCGCATCGCTTACAACTACAGGGCTATAAACAACTAAAAGAGTAACTATAAAGACCGCGACATAAGCCAGACTTTTCTGGCTGGAATATGAACCAGCCGCTTCGGACTGCTCAATGGCATCCAATTTCTTTTTAGCAAAAATCTTTTTCCAGGGCGAAAAATGCGTTAATAAAACAAACGCGGTTATAGTCGGAAGACAAAATACGCCCAGAAAATGAAGCTGGCTTCCGACTCCGATTCCAATTGCCGCCAGAACCGCGGAGAATATCTTTTTCTTGAAATTATCCGTCCGCAAAAAATTTAACAGCCCATAAAAATTCAGAAGAGCGAAAAATAAGAGCGAATTGGGATTCCAGGCAAACCGCGCGTATTGAATAGCGATAAAAGAAAAAGCGTACATCAGCATTATCAGAAAAGAATTCAGTTTGGAAAAATAGAAGCGTAAAAAAAGATAAAGAAGAGGGATAGTTAGAATTGAAAAAAATAAATCCGGATAAGCAAAAACCGGCGGTTCGACCGAATTGAAAATTTTTCCGGACAGATATTGGAAATAATAATAAGCCGGTCCCAGCCGTAAAAATCCAGCCGAAACTTCAGTCGCGCCCGCCCGCGGGCCTAAAAGCGGAAGTTCGCCCGGACCGTTTTCTATGGCTTTCCCTACCATCGCCGCGTCGCGCGCCTGGTCCATTTTAAAATACAGCCAATCATGATGATTATAAGCTCGTAGCCAAAATCCGACCGCCATTACGGCTAAAATAAAGACGGCTACCGTATATTTTCGGTTAAGAAAACTTGGCATAAAATATGTATGAATTATAGTTTATTTCGGCCGTATTCGCAAAGCTGATTATTAATCCTCATCAAGGGTTATTTCACTCCAGTTATACCTTTTTGGACCGCTTGATTTTGATTGCCTATCATCAAAGATCTTATAATCGTCGGTAATCGCCTCTTCTTTGGGAATGAGTTTTAAAACCGCTAAAGTCCCGAAATTTTTTATTTCGGCGATATCATAAAAAGATTCTTCTTTTTTTCCTATTTTGTATTGATTGTCCGGCTTTCTATAATCCACCCAAAAATAATTAACATAACGGTAAATTTTATCATGGTTGATTCTGTCGTTAAAAAGAACGTTCTTCCGCTCAAAAATATAGGCTATCGCCGACACATAGCGCGTTTCTCCGTAAAATAAAATAGGATATCCATTTTTTTTCTGATTCTCCATCATATATTCGGCGATTTGTTTTTCTTGCGAATAAGTAACGCGCGTTTTTTCTTTAAGTATCGAATCATTTTCTATTTTAATATTATTTTGGCTCGCGCCAGCCAGTTGGAAAAATCGGCTGGCGGCTTCTTTGCCGTTGGAAAAAATAAGAACAGCCAAAACCATCGCGGGAATAATGTAATCCAAATAATATTTTTTCGATATTGTCTCAAAGATAAGACCGAGAAATATAAAAGGCATGAACGCGCCCAGAAGGAAAAAACGCGGTGAAATAGAAAGCGCTAAAGGCGTAAAAATAGCGAATGAGATAAAAAAGAAAGTCCCATTCAGGAAGAGAAAATCTTTTTTAACGGAATCGGTTTTCCTTTTCCATCGCAAAACAAGCAATGAAAACCCTGACACCAAAAACATCGCGCTTATCAATCCGAGATAATAATCCTGCGGGCAATCGTTTTCATCACATCGCCGAAAGTAGCTGGCGATTCCATTCAAATTTAACCCCAAAAGACTGTTACCGTCCCTTCCCGAAAGCATCAAAAAATATCCGGCGGAATGTTCTTTTAGATTCAGAAAAACTTTTTTGGCCAAACCGGCTTCGTTTTTTTCAGACTTATCCGTAATCGCCCCAAAAAACTGCTCGGTATTATCTCCCCCGGTCATGGTTTCATTTATAAAAACCGGGGCATAAAACAGCAAGGCGGATAAAATCGCGAGGCTCCAGACAATTAATTTTAATTTCGGACGTTTTACGAGTAAAAAAATAAAAAACACAATAGGCAAAATTATAAACGCCAAAAAATGCAACTGCGTGGAAATGGATAAAGCGGCAAAACTTATTATCAGCCAGATATTTCGCCGTTTTTCGCCCGTATCGACAGCGCGCAACATCGCGTAAAAAGATAAAGGCACGAAGAACACTAAATAATTAGGATTCCAAGCAAAACGGGAATAAACAATCAGGAAAGCGGAAGCTCCCGCGAGAAACACCAGAATAATTGAAATCTTTTTATCAAAGTAGCGCCGAAAATAAAGATAAAAAATAGGCAAAGCCAAAACAGAAAGCACTAACACTCCGCTAGCAATTCCCGGCGGCGTGTTTCCGGAAACTTTCGCGCTTAAATATGAGAGGTAATAAAAAGCCGGTCCGAGACGTAAAAACGTCCCCTGCGCCCGCGGACCCAGAAGCGGTAAATTGTTTATTCCGCCAATTACAGCTTCGGACACGACTTCGGCATCGCGCGCCTGATCAAGCTCAAAATGCAGCCAATCGGAAAAATGATAAGACCGTAAAAATATCGCCAAAACCATCATTCCAAGAAATAAGAACCGAAAAAGGTTTTTCTTGTTCAAAATCCGGGCTTTATTTTTCTTTGTCTCTATCTTATGATTCAAAGTGTCGTTCTCCATTTACCTTTTTTAGATTAGTTTTCCTTCTCGCTTCCAATCGGCGCACTTCGTTTTCATTCATGCCAAAATGATGCGCGATTTCGTGCCAGACTGTGTTTTTCACTATTTCTTTGATATCCTTGACATCGCGCGCCGCCTGCTCAATCGGTTTCTGGAAAATCGTTATTTTATCCGGAAGCACCGAACCGTAATGAGACCCTCGAGATATCTGCGGCACGCCTTCGTAAAGGCCAAAAAGCGTCCATCCGCGACGAAGATTTAATTTCCTTATCTGCGCCGGCGCTGGTTCATCTTCAACAACCACGGCCACATTGTCCAATTTCCGCAAAAAGCGTTCCGGAATAGCCGCTACTCCCGCTTCTACCATATTCCTAAATTCCGTCCGGGTTATCTTCCGCATACATAATATGTAATTATTTCACTTTCAAGTCAAAAACTGAAAACTGGCGATATAACGCGCATTTTTCCAATACGTATTTTTTCGCGATATTATCCGGCAGTTCGCATCCATCGCTGGAATTTCTTAAATAAAACAGCCTGTCTCCGCTTGTCAAGCTAACCGCTTTGTTCAATTCGACCAATTCCAAACCTTTTTTACTGGCGACAAGCCTTAGAGATTTAAAGGCTTTAAATAAATATCCCGCTTGAGCGTCAACATAAGCTGTCTTATCGCCGTCATTGTTTCGCTTAATGTAATCCGTTATAAAATCAACTTCCCCGAGAGTTATATATTCAAAATTGCCATTGATTTCTCTGCCGCCAAATTGCAAATCCTTGAAAACCAAGTAATCTTTTCGTAAGCAAAAAAATGATAATACTAAAATAATTATTGCAAGCAACCGCTGTTTTTTGAATTTTTCCGACAAAAATTTTAGCCAAAAACCAAGCAGAAAAAACGGTACAAATTCCAAGATTAGAAAAAATCGCATCAATAATTCATTAGCCCAGAGCGTAAAAAATAAAAAAGTCAAAAACACGTATGAAAGTACGAGCGTGAGGAAAAACTTTTTATCCTTGTTTGTTTCTTTCCTTAATCCGCAAAACGCGATGCAATAGCCTCCTAGAGAAAATATTGTCGCAATAATCAAATATGATACAAATAAAATTTTATCCGCCAATGGTATTTTTTTGCTATCTAGCTTTACGACATCCCTAGCAATAGCATTATAATCACATTCGTCTTTATCACTATAAGAAGTTAAGATTCCATAATTAGCCCTAATATGACAAGTTATATTAAGAGCGATATTATCAATAAAACTTGCGTTGCGGCTGCCCTTATTCGCGACTCCCTCAAAAAAAGCGTGTATATTTGATCCACCGGTTCTAATTTCAGTATTTATCTGAAAAATATTCACTAGCAACGCGCCTGTTAAGACAGCGATAGCGCAGGCGCTGGTTAGTGTTTTGTTTTTGTAAAGATAAAAAGCGAAAAGCAAAGCAGAAATAGGCAGAAGCACCAAAAGCGTGGTGTGGAGTTGCGCTCCGATTCCCAAGGCTATTCCGGCAAGCGCTCCCCACCAATTTTTTTTATTTTTCTCGGCGCCATTAATGCGATACACCGCGTAAATAAATAACATTACAAAAAACGGAGCAGAATTGGGATTCCACGCGAAGCGTGAATATTTTATGACGAAATAGGAAATGGCAAAAAGCCAAGCCAGCGTCAGCGAAATGGGTTTATTAAAATAAATTCTAGCCAATAAAAATAAAAGAGGGATTGATAATAAAGAAAAAAATAAATCTGGATACGCGACCGCGGGAAAACTTGCGCCAAATATTCTGGCCGAGATAATTTGAAAATAATAAAAAGCCGGTCCGAGCCTGAATTCTGTTCCGCCAGCTTTCGGGCCAAGCGCTGGCCAGGTATTTTCTTTAATCAAGCTTTCCACGAAACTTGTATCGCGCGCTTGATCCATATTAACCCGCAACCAGTCAGAGAAATTATAAGCGCGCAAAAAAACACCGATCAAAACAATAACCAGCAGCAGCCAAATACTTTTAGGAATTTTTTTTAACATATTAATATTTGAGTTATTTTTCAACCCGGCAGACATCAACCCGGCCAAAATTTTGGCACTCAATCGCCTTTTTATATTTTTCCGCGGACACTCCCTTTTCATGTATTCCGATAAAAAACACGGGTTTATCCGGCGGAATCAAATCCTCTTTCTTTCTTATCAACAAGCTAAAGCCTTGCTCCCTGGTGATATAATTCAGTGGTTTTGAAAAATTAATACACTTGCCGCTAGTCAATAGATAGGCCTCTTTTTGAGGAAAAGATTTTGAGACAATAAAATCAGCAATCGTTTCCGACTCCCCGAACACTATTTTTTCTTGGGGAGCATTTCTGGTTTTTGCGGAAAGCTCTTTGACGGCAGGATAAATTGAGGAAATATTAAGAAGAGAAAGAATTATGAAAATTAAACCAATTATCCAAAAATACTTCTTGGAATATTTTTCAATTAACCACTCCGAAAATAGACCTAAAAAAATGAAAGGAATAAAAATAGTATGCGCGAAATATCGCAGAGCGGAACTTATCACGGGAAGAAGAGTTAGAAAAGAAAAGCCGGCATATAAGATAATCAATCCTAGAAAATATTTTCTGGATAATTCTCTTTCTTTTCGGAAACGAGAAATCAGCAAACCATAACCCAACACCGAAAAAATGATCGCCAAAATCATGCCTGAAATTATTATCGGATCTTTGATCTCTTTAAGATCATCCTTGATTTTACCACCCTTAATTAAACTTGAAATGAAAAAACTGCAATTTTCTTTATCACCCAAGGAAGAAGCGATATGCAAGTTAGCCTGAATATGACATTCCGCGTCTTGAGTAAAATTAATCATCAATTCCCTGCCGCTGCTTGAACTATCGCCGCTAATTGAAGATAGAAATGCTTTTGAATTGGCGAATCCCGTCTCCAATTCACTTATTATCTGACCCGAATTAAGTATAACCGCCGCCAGAAGAACTATTGTCCATTTTTTCCAAAAAATTCGCCTTTTTTTCAACAAATACAAAAAAACAAAAAAAATAACGGCTGGAAACAAGACAAACAATATCGCATGCAATTGGATTCCAACCCCAAGCGCGATGCCTAAAGAGATAGCCCACAACCAAGAAATTTTTTCTTTGTCAACTAAAAATTTCCAAAGAGACAATAAGAAAAGCAAGGCAAAAAATGGAATAATATTTGGATTCCAAGCCGAATGAGAAAATTTAAGAGAATAAAAAGAAATTGTATATAAACCTGTTAACGCTAGCGACAAATTACGCTTAAAATATCGACTAGAAAAATAAAAGAGTAGCGGAATAGACAAAACTGAAAATAGCAAATCCGGATAAGCCAATGCGTAGGGCTTCATACCAAACATCTTCGCGCTTAATATTTGAAAATAATAATAAATTGGCCCTGTATGAAATCTATTCGCGCGACTATTTCCATCTTCTCCATTGCCAGATTTGCTCATATCAGGACCCAGAAGCGGCCAAGCGGTTTCACCTCTTATTACCGATCTAACCAAATCAGCGTCATGCACTTGATCATCGCCAAAATCAAGCCAATCATTCAAATGATAAGCGCGCAAAAAAGTTCCCAGTAGGATTATAGCCAAAAGAATCCCTATATGTCTTGGTATTTTTTTAAACTGTTCCTTAAAATTGTTAATCATAACCAATAACTTTTCAATTTTTAATTATGTAAACACCCAGCTGTCCAAAATCTTTGTAATTTCCCACATTATATTTCTTAAAATATCCGCCGGAATTGATATCCGAACTTTCTCCTAGCATAATGATTGGCTTGTCCGCTGGAACATCAGTAATCTTTTTTAATCTCGTTAAAGCAAAACCTTTCTCCCCTAAAACATACGTAAGCGGCTTGATGAAATTCTGCATATATTTTCCATCAGCCAAAAAATAAATTGATTCGCTTGAAATTTGAGAGGCGATATATTCTCCTATTTCTTCAATTTCTCCCAAAACCACATAACGTTCACTGCTTCTGTTTTTCAGAGCGTGAGCTTTTGCCTCATTCCCGATAGTAATCAGATTGGCAACAGCTAACGAAGCAAAAACAGCCATAGTAACCGGCAAATATATTTTAGGAAACTTTTCCTTGATAAATTTAAAAAGAAATCCCAAAAACAAGAAAGGAAGGAATATTAAATGAATAAAATAGCGGATAGCCAAACTGTCCATAACCGGATGCATAATAATAAAAGAAAGAGCGGTATAGAGTATAAGCATACCCAAAAGATATTTTTTTTCTCTGTCAGTTTCTTTTCTATAATAATAAACCAGCGCCCCATATCCGAAGAAAAAGAAAAAGATACTCAAAAAAATTCCGGAGAATATCATGTAGTTAAAAAAATTAAATGGAATTCCATACGCATATTTATACTTAATCTTGTGCTTCACAATCGACAGAAAATTGAAATCCAATTTATTGCCCAATCCTGAAATAATATGCGCGTTGGACTGGGAATTGCTCAAAATGTCCAGTTTCAAATTAAACCCAAATTTTTTTTGTCCGTTTTCCGAGCTCTCCGTAAAAAGTTTCAAAAATAATTTCGAATTGGCGTAATTTTTATCCATCTCGCTGATTATCTGCGGAATATTCAGAATTACCGCCAGCGCGAAAATAACCACCCATCTTCTCCAAACCGAGCGATTCTTTAACATAAGAAAAACAAAAGCAAAAAATAGAACAGCCGGAAGCAATAGCAGGAGTAAAGTATGCAGCTGAACTCCCACGCCTAACGCGATTCCTATCATCACTACCCAAGGCCATTTAGTTTTATTTTCTTCAAGCAAAAATTTCCAAAGAGCAATGAGAAATAGTAACATAAAAAACGGTATAGGATTGGGATTCCAAGCAAAACGAGAATATTCAATCGCATAAAACGATATCGCATAAAGCCCCGTAATGGCCAAGGATAAATTTTTTGTAAAATAGCGGCTGGAAAAATAATAGAGAAGCGGGATGGATAGAATAGAAAAAAATAAGTCCGGGTAGGCCATTGTCTCCGGCTGAACGCCAAAAATGTATCCGGAAATAATTTGAAAATAATAATAAATCGGTCCGATTTTAAACTTAGTGCTAGCGGCAATCGCGCCCATTAATGGCCATTCTCTTTCTCCATCAAGCACTTCTTTAACAATAGTCACATCTCGCGCTTGATCCGGATAAAAATAGAGCCATTCGCGAAAATTATAGGTACGCAAGAAAATTCCCGCAATAATTATAACTAAAAGAATCCCGATATGAATTGGCATCTTTCTAATATTTTCTTTGATTATCTTTATATTTCTCATATTTTTAGTATGCGCGCGTAGAGAAGCTTCCTGGACAAAAAATACGCGGTAATAATAACTGCAAATAGCACCAGGCTAAAAAATATTCCCCAAAAAAACGGCCGCGGATAATAATAAATTTCAACCAAATGATCGCCTTGCTTTAGAGAAAAATCAAAAAAAACACCATTCTTCATTATTTTAGCTTTTTGACCATCAATCTTGACTTTCCAGCAAGGACTATACTTCAGATAAGTATTTATAATAGAATCGGACGGATTATTTATTCGCATAACCACATGGCCTTCTTTCTTTTCGACATAATAACCATCTAAATTATTTTTTATTAAATCCAGTTTATTATTATTCAGAAAAGTTATTCCGCTGTGCTGTGAAACAGCCGCAATTCCGGCATTTCGCAAAGATCGAAGATCATTCGGCACTCCGACAAGAGAGGTTGTCGCCCCTCTTAAATTATAGCCTAATTTCCCATAATAATCGGTATAAGCGCTTTCCTTGAGCTGGCTAGTCCCAAAGGGACTCCAATTAGCATAATAAAGCGATTCCATGCCTAATATATCCAAATTGCTTAATATAACTCTTTTATTTTCTAACTCTTTTGGAATGGATGCGGCTTCGTAATCAGATATGTCTTGCAATCTTAAACTTAAAACATCCTTACTGAAATATAAAAGATCGAAAAATATCACAGCAACAATAAGTAGTTTGATTGGCAATAAAATTTTAGAAAAAATATGCGGAGATGTTTTTTTAACAATAAAGAGAATCAACAAAATACAAACCGAGCTCAATGCAATCACGCAGAGCATATGAAAATGAGGATAAGTTTGAATATAATGGCAGGAAGCATAAAAATTAAGCTTCCGAGCAATTTTTCCTTTATCCAAGCTAATCAACATCAATATGTAGGCCAAGGGAGCCGCTACAAATAAAAATCCCGTTTTTATATTTTTAAATGAGACTTCTTTGATTCTTTCAATGAACATTCCGGATAGAAAAGCAACTCCAAAAACAAAAAGAATGACCGTCCTCTCCCACTCTCGAAAATATGTAATAAGCGGCGTAGAAGAAGGAAAGATATGATTGCTTTCCATGAATCCAAACAACAAAAATATCCAGATAAATACAAATGCCACAATCACTTCTCGTGATTTTTTAAGCGCCAATAAAGCTAAAAATGATAAGATTAGAGCGCTGATGCCACAGTAAAAATAAATTTCATTATATCTGAAATCAGCGCTGATTTCTCGACCGATAAAATTATTGCTCTCTCCCAAAAGATAGGGCACGAAAGAAAAAATAGCCATGCGCGGATTAAGAGATCCTTTCAAATAGTCCGTGCCGCCCTCGCGGCTACTTTGGCTGAATAATTCATAAGTTGGCAGCATTTGTGGCAAGGTTTCAATTGTTACAAAAAAACCAAGAGCTACAAAGAAAAAAATAAAAGTCAAAAAACGCGTTTTTTTGAAAGAAAATACAGCCATATAGGCGAATATGCCCATCAACAATATAGCGACCGACTGAATATGCCCCCACAAAACAGCATTAGCAATAATCAGAGACTCCATGATGACATAACGCCATTGCCTTTTTTCCAAAAATAAATCAGCAGAAAGCAGGCTGGTCGGCAATAAATACAGCGCCATAACCATGCCGTAATGTATCTGGTGATTGATAAAAAAAGTATTGAAATAAAATATAATATTAGCAACAGCATAGCCTAAAAATCCAACGCCTTTGCGTCTTAGTAAAAAATAAAGACTTAACGAGCCAACTAAGTATTCCAACAGATGCAACACCTTGTAAGATACTCGCGGTCCAAATAGCAATACGCTGGAAACGTTCAGTGGATTGAGATAGGCATTTTCCATGTCCGCGTAAATAGGAAAACCGGAATACATTTTTTCCGTCCAAAAAGGAAATGAATGCTCCTTGGTAATTCTATCGTAAAGATAAGTTCTTGCCGGCAAATGCCTTATTTGAGCGTCAGTCTCTTGACCCGTACTCCAAAAAAAGTGCGAGGGAGTTAAAAATTGGCCATAGAAAAAAAGATATGTCAAAAATGACAAAGCCACGGCGAATAAAAAACTTTTATGGCGACTTATTATTCCCATAAACTATAAATTATTATATTGCCAAATATTTTATAATTCCCGACTTTTTTCCCGCCGATCGCGTCTATTCCCGCGTTTTCTCTGGAATCATTGTCAATTAACTTTACATAAAAAAGCGGGACATTCGAATCAATCTCATTTTTACTTTTTTCATTTAACCTGGCAATTTTCACGCCGGATTCGCTCATAAGATATCCTAAAGCGCCGGAGAAACGATGAAGACTGGCTCTGTCTCCGTCTAAATATACCTTATTGGAACCGCGAGAATTTTCAAGTATATAATTCGCGGCGGGAATAATCTCTCCCAAGATGCTAATTTCACTATTGCTGGCTTGACCGGAAGCATATTCGCGGGCATCCCTGCCGAGAGAATAAAAATTGAAACATAATAAAGCTACCGCCAATAAAACAAAGATTATTTTTTTTATTTCCGCTTTCCAGTTTGTGTTATTTATCAAATTTATCCAAAGACCGAGAAACACAAATGACACAAAAAATATAAAATTAAAATAATGCACTTCCGCTTGAGACACTACTGATACGAATAAGCCTAAAAAAACCAAATTAAAAAACATAAGCAACGCCAAGAACCTTTTTTTATGTAGCTCCAATTTTTTATCAAAAAAATTAGAAAACCACAACCAATACCCGCCCAGTGCGAATAAAATGCCCGCCAATATTTTTACGATAAACCACAGGGAACTTATTTTCTGATAATTGATAATTTTTTTTTCTAAATTAAGTCCGCGAGCGCAGTATTTCGTATCGCTAAGCGAAAAGATTTGATTAATGCTCGACCTCGCTTGACAAAGTGTGGTTAAAAAAACATTTTCAGCCAGATTTTCATTTAAACCGGCGGATTCGGAACTTGCCCCTTTTAAAAAATGCTTAAAATTAGATCCGCCCGCCCTTACTTCATAAATTAACTGACCAAAATTCATAAGTAAGAAAAACGATATTACCAAAAGAAAATTTTTCCAAGCAAGGTTTTTATTTTTAATCAGATATATACATGCCGCGACAGCCACGACAGGCATCGCTAAAAATGACAGAGCGTGCAGTTGTATTCCAATACCCAAGCTAATTCCCACAATTATTGCCCAAATATATCTTTGTTTATTTTTTTCCTCCATCATCTCCAGGAGTCCATAAAGAAATATAATTATAAAGAAAGAGAGTAAATTGGAATTCACCGCGAACCTCGCGGTATAAATTGAAAAATAAGCGATAGAAAACAAGGCGCTCAAAGAAAGAGAAATGCCCGAAGAAAAATATTTTTTTAGCAAAAAAAATAGAGCCGGAATTGTTAAGATGGAAAACAGTAAATCAGGATAGGCCAGTTTATCCGGCGAACCGCCAAAAATTAGAGCGGATAAGTATCCCAGCTGATAATAAATAGGACCGAGATAAAACTGAGTGTTTCCCGCTTGCGCGCCCAGCAAAATCGGCCCGCTTTTTCCCTCAATCGCATCACTAATTATCGTAGCATCCCTAGCCTGATCCGGACCAAATAAAAGCCAATCATGAAAATGATAAGCGCGCAAAAAAATACCCGCCAACATTATAGCCAAAAGAATCCAAATATGTTTGGGTATTTTTTTAAATTTAGCCCTAAAATGCTCGAACATAAACCTTTAATAAAAAAATTGTATCATACTACGCCGAAAATAGTAATACCCTTTAATTTGACACCCGCTGTCCACATTATATACTTTAAAGTGTTAATTAATAAGAAATAAATAATTAAAAAGGCTATGAAAAAAATCGAAAGAAAATACCTTATCGGCGGAGGTATAGCAGTTGTCGCACTCGTTTTAATCGCGGGTATTATGATTAAGCAAAAGAGGACTGTCAAGCCAGCGCCCTTGGTTAAGATTACCGGCGAGATTGGATCAATTTCAAACGATAAATCGTCGATAACCGTAAAAACGGAAATTATTACTTATACGGCCAATATGGCCGCGGTAAAAACTTTGAAGAACAGCGCGGGAGAAAAGATCTCCATAGATGATATTAAGACTGGAGATAAAATTGAACTGCGCACCAGAACTAATATCGAAGGCGGGAAAATCACGGAAATCAACGTGTATTCGCTCAAGGATCTTTCTATTTCAAGCTCCGATACTGGCGCGAAACTAGAGACAACCGCTTTATGAAAGAAAGGATAACAGTTATTTTAATTTTCCTAAGCATACTAACCTCCAGTTTATATTTCGGTTTACCTAGATTAAAAAATTTTTCCGGTGTGGATGAGCCCTATTGGTCATATGATCGCGTGCCAAAATTTTGGCAAAGTATAAAGACGCAAAAATGGAAAAGCACTAACATCTGCGACAAACCCGGAATACCTCTGGCGATAATTTCCGGCGCCGGACTGCCATTTATTTCTCAAGATATCAAAGAGTTAGGAAAGCTTCGCTATGAGCCTAAAACTGTTTCCGAACTTGATGCTATCCGTGATATCTATCACAAGCTTCGTTTTCCAGTTTTTATTTTTACCCTTCTTATGTTTCCAGTTTTCTATCTTCTTACCAGAAAACTGCTAGGGGAAACCACCGCCAACTTCTCGCTGATTTTTATCGGGCTATCCCCTGTCCTTCTCGGCATTTCACTGATTATCAATTCCGACGCGATACTCTGGATCCTGACCGCCCTTTCAACATTAAGTTTATTTAATTTTTTTAAAGCCGGAGAAAAAAAATATCTGATTTTATCCGGTTTTTTGTTGGGTCTCTCAACAATTACGAAATATGTGGCTAACATGCTTTTTATCTACTTCTTTCTGCTTTTCTTTTTGGAATATATCTTTTATGCCCACCAAAAAATAGCGATTGGAAAATATCTGAAACAATCTTTTGCAAATTACTCCGCTTTATTCGCTATCGCCATAGTAACAGCTTTTCTTTTTTTTCCGGCTACCTGGGTAAAAATTTCCGTTCTCTTCAGCGTCACGCTTGGCAATCCGGTATTTTCTTCGACTTGGCCGATTTTCGCCGGAATAATCGGGTTGCTTTTATTAGATTGGATATTATTTAAGAGCCGGCTATCCGGCCGGATGCTTAATTATTCGGCGAAATATAAGCTGGCGCTGATAAAATTAGCGGGCGCTATTTTTATGATTTTTGCCGCTTTGGTTTTTTCCCATACTTATTTGGGCGTAAATATTTACAATATCCATGAATTCATATCTTCGCCCAAAGGCATCGGTCAGGATTTCGATTCGTTGGAAACCGATGAAGATACTTTTTCATCCGCCAAAAAAATCGGCGATTTGGCTTTTATCATCAATCAATACATTGGTTCTATGACCGCTGATTTGTATAGCCTTATGTTCAGTATTTCTCCGATTATTTTATTACTGATATTTATACCGGTCTTTTATCTTATCCGCCAAAAAGAAATCGGCCGCGATTTAATAACGGCCGTTTACATAATTATTTTTATTTTTGTTTTTTATCTTGGTTCGTCCGTCAATAATGTCACCACGACTGTCCGCTATCAGATTATGACCTATCCTCTGGTTTTTATTTTAGCGGCTATCGGGATAAATAAGATTCTGTCTTTGGAAAAAGTGAAAAAAATAATCCCGCTTTTCATAGCTTATCCCTTGACAATTTTAATTCTTCTGGCCAGTTTATCCGCGATCAAGCCGCATTTTCTCGCTTACGCTTCAGAAATTTTGCCTAAAGACAAGATTGTAAATTTGAAAGGCATGGGTGAGGGAAGCATTGAGGCGGGAAATTATCTTAACAGTTTGCCCAATGCCCGCGATATGGTTATCTGGTCGGACAAAGGCGCTGTTTGCGAAGCTTTTGTCGGCAAATGCTATATCAATTTTAAGAATAAAACTTTTGAAGAAAATCAGTTTGATTATCTGGTTGTTTCCACCGATCGGATGTCCCGCAGCTTAAAAATGTCTAACGGAAAAATTCAAGATATCGATTTTAAAAAATTGTATTCTTCCGCCAAACCGGAGTTTGAAATAATTATTGGCGGGCGCGAAAATAATTTCGTAAGAGTAATTAAAAAATAATCCTCAATAAAGAGATTGGATATTCAAATCAATAAAGAAACAATAAAATCTTTTATCCGAAAAAAGCCTGAGAAGACTTTGCATCAATTTATCCGCTATTTGTTCGCCGGCGGAACCGCCACTGTGGTTGATATTTCGGTTCTTTTTGTTTTATATCAATTTCTGCACATTAACTACCTAATCGCGGCGGCCATCGCGTATTGCTGCGGGATACTTACTAATTTCACCATCAATGTCATTTTTGTTTTTGAATCCACTGGACGGATAAAGAAAGAATTTATTATCTTTGCTTCCGTCGGCGCTGTCGGACTTCTTTGGACGGAATTTATTCTTTGGTTATTATCCGATAAATTAGATATTCCCGTGATGCTGGCAAAAATAGTCACGGTTATTTTTGTCCTGTTCTGGAATTTCTTTATGCGGAAAAAATTGGTTTTTAAAAAATGATATTGATTTTCCACGCAGACAACTCTTCATAGATTTATGACTTCTTTTATGGAATAATTCATCCTTTTCTGGTTTTTGTAATAATTTTTAATCAGAATATCCGCTAAAAGACCGGAAATGAAAAGTTGAATGCCAATCATAATAAAAAATACTCCCATCAACGGCCAGATTTTTTGAGAGAGAGGCATGGCAAAAAATATTTTTCCAATCATCATCCAGATTAAAATTAATGAACCAATAATAGAAAAAACGATTCCCGTTCCGCCGAAAAGATGCAAAGGACGATTGGCGTATTTGCGCCAAAACCAAATGGAAATCATATCCACAAAACCTTTCATCGCCCGTTTCCAATTATATTTGGTCACGCCGTGGATTCTAGGATGATGAGATACTTTAATTTCGCTTGCTTTATAACCTTCAAGCTCAAGGATTGCCGGAATAAAGCGGTGCATTTCGCCGAATAAATCAACATCGTCAAAACATTCTTTCTTATAGGCTTTGAGCGAGCAACCGGAATCATGAATATGATCATGGATTAATATCTTCCGGAGCAAATTGGCTCCGCGGGAAAAAAACCGCTTCATAAAGCTGTCTTTTCTTTGCCAGCGCCAGCCGGAAACCACATCAAAACCCCTGTTCATTTCCTCTAAAAGCAATTTTATATCGGCTGGGTCATTTTGCAGATCGCCATCTATCGTAACAATTATGTCTCCCTTGGCGGCTTTAATTCCAGCGTCAAAAGCGGCTGTCTGCCCGAAATTGCGTCGGAATTTAATCAGTTTAAGCGGAGTCAATTCGAAACAATTTTCCGCGGTTTTATCTTTCGATCCGTCATCGATAAAAATAATTTCATAACCCAAAATCCCCCTCTCCCTCTGGGAGAGGGTTGGGGTGAGGGCTTCGCAGGCATTCTTTATTTTTCTGTGAAGTTCTTTGACATTCCCCTCTTCGTTATAAAGAGGAACGACGATTGATAAGTATGGTCTTTCGTTCATATTCTTAATTCTAATGAAATTCCGTCAAATTGGCAAATCAAGAAAAAATTGAAATAAGCCCGGAAAGATGCTAGGATGGAATCGTTTCAGATTACCAGTTTCTCTTTTTTTATGGACGAAAATAACAAAATCTTTATAGTCATCCCGGCTTACAATGAAGGATGCGTAATCCAAGGAGTCGTAAATGAAATCAAAAAAAACGGTTATCCGAATATAATCGTTGTTGACGATGGAAGTCCGGACGATACTTTCGATAAGGCTGGCAGCGCTGGAGCGATAGTTTTCCGGCATAAAATTAATCGCGGCAAAGGCGCCGCCACTAAAACCGGCATTGAAGCGGCCAAATTGCTCGGGGCCGGCATTATTGTTACAATGGATGGAGACGGCCAGCATGATCCGGGAGACATTTGTAAATTAATTGAGCCGATAAAAAAGGGCCTTGACGCGGTTCTAGGCACTCGACTGAAAAATCCTCGCGGAATGCCTTGGTATAAAATTATCCAAAATAAAATCGGTAATATCCTAACTTGGTATCTTTTCGGACTTTATGTGACCGACAGCCAATCCGGCTTTCGCGCTTATTCCCGCCGCGCGGCAGAAATTATCAACACTCGCGCCGATCGTTATGAATACGACAGCGAAGTAATCCGGGAAATTTATGTTTATAAATTAAAATACAAAGAAATCCCAATAAGAGTCAGGTACACTGAATATTCTATGGGAAAAACTCAAAAACAAGG
>CAZEYB010000002.1:0-37259 GCA_964516165.1 uncultured Bdellovibrionales bacterium
TTTTAATCCCTCAAAAAAACTTTTTTGACTATAAATATCTTTATACTTGACCTTTCTATCAAGGCTGAAGTCGCCAACCCTGGTAGTAAATGGCAAAATAACAGAAACTGCTCCAATTTCCTTTAAATACATAAACCAGCCTGTAAGAGCGTGCTGTTGCGGAGCAACGCCTGTCATAAAACTGGTAACAGCAGACGCAGTTGTAGCTGGAAGGACTGAAGTTATTTCGCCTTTCAAATTTGCATAGAGAAAACTTCCTTTGCCATAATTTTTCAGATATTCATATCCCAATCCATCAACAATCAGAAGGACGATATTTTTATCGGAAATTTTTTCAACATTAAATTCCTTCAAAGGAGGATACAAGGATTTGCCACCAAAAGCCTTTTTGATGGAACTCATTAAATTAACGATACTCCCGTCCTTGTAATTTGGGAGATAAAATTTATTTTGCATAAAATTATACTAGCACAAAAATAAAGCATTGCAAAAATGCAGAAAAACCACGCAAAGAAACAAACGATTTCAGGGAGCGGAGCGGCGGAGGCACAATTTTTCCAACACAAAGACACCCTAGTGGGTGCCTCTGATATATAAGTATCACAAATTTTTGCGATTAGTCCTGTAGCCCCATCGTACGACGGGATAATTTCCTTGCGGAAATTAAGTCTATCGCAAACTGTACAAAATCTGCTAGCAGTATTCGCACTGCTTAAGCTAGATGTTTCTGCGGAATAAATTCCACAGTACGACCATCAGGCAACAACCATACTTTACAATGCCTGGTTTGACCCAGCGCATCTTAACGTAAAGTACTCTCGGTTATTGTCAAAATCTCCCTAGAAAGGAGGTAACTGTCAAAATTCTTTGAATACCCTAATCGTGAACCCACCCGGCAATTTCAAATATATCGCCTTATATTTTCAATTTTCTAGTAATCATTTCGGCAGCTTTGCCGACTTTTTCGGAATGAATAAGTAAAAATTTCCTGCTGTGTCTATGTGCGGTGAATTTCCGCTGTCGTTTTTTCTCCAAGCATAGTCAAGATCAATTCGAAGTCATCCATATGGTCGCGCAAATTTTCGCGTTTCAAGCCTTTTGTTCCCAAAATGGGAACGGTTCGAATAGTGATTTATCCCGATCTTTCATTTTCGCCCAATAGGTTTTGGGTTGCGGACTGTCGGTGATCGCTTGAATTACATCCAAAATCGAAAACCACCATTCTTTTTGATAAATGATTTTTCGGATAGATTTGCCTTTGAATATGGCAATTTGATTGGTTGGATTTTGCATAAATAGCTAAATTTTAAGAGCGTCTGATTAACGCTCTTAAAATTATAGCATATTTTATGTGAAACGGGATAAAAATTTGATTATTCAATTCAAACCCGTGCGCGCACGGGCGAGTCTGGAACAAGCAAATTTTCCTTTTTAACTTCTATCGTTTTTTTGTTCCGCCGCTCGCCAAATCCGCTCCGGAAAATATGTGATTCATTACTTAACAGCTTTTATAATTAATTCCATTTCTGGAATATAAGATCTGCTTATTGGCATTCTCAAATTTTCTTCCGAAAATCGCTTACCAGTATCTGCAAAGCCCAGCTTTTTATAAAAATTAATCGCTTTTGTGTTATATGTAGCAACTCGTACGATAATATCTTTCTTGTTTCCAATGACTTCCGCCACTCTATTCCAAAACATTTTGCCAATTCCCCTTCTCTGATATTTTGGCAATACATATATGGCCTGCAGCTGATCGTAATATTCCTTTTTCACTATTTTGCATACGCCCACAACAAGCGCTCCGTCTTTAGCCACTAAAAAAAGTTTGTTTTCTGATTCATCAAAAATATCGTCCATTCTTTTTTGAATGGCTTGTTTAGAAAATCTGTTTTTAAATTTCTCTTCAATATCTTCAGTTGTAACGCCAGCATTTTCATTTGGATATGTAGCAAGCCAAGTTTCATAGAAAACTTTTTGAATATTTCTTACATCCTTAATGGCAGGTTTTTCTATACTAATCATAAAGAGATTTTAAATATTCATTGGCCCATTAGTTTTCATAGCTTCATACTATCATAAAAAAACAAAACAGTACTGATTTTATATCTGTTTTGCTTTTTAGGATTTCCGTATTAATCAAACAAACAGGAGCATTCCTTGATAACCGCATCTTCTTCAATTATTCCCGTCTATAACGCATTCCTCACCACAACAATTCTTCTTTAAACTTTTCCAGCTCCTTAATCATTTCCGCTGTTTCCGGCGTAGTCTCATTTGGATCAAATTTTAATATTTCTTCAAGTTCGCACCACCTTAGATTTTCCTTTTCAGTTTGTCCGGTAAATTTTTCCGTAAGACAATAATCTATCATAGCAACATAAATAAAATCGCGATGAAAGTGAGCGGGCATTTCGCCCGGAGACAGTATTTTCTCCAATTTTTCATCAAAAATAACAGGAAATGACAGCCATTTTTTAAAATTCTTATCAAACCAATAAATAGGAACTATGCCAAGCTCTTCTTCCAATTCTCTCAAAACGGCGCTTTCAGGAGATTCAAATCTTTCTACATGTCCGCCTATAGGTATCCATTTTTTAATTTTCGGATGATTCAAAAGCAAAATTGATATTTTTCCATCGGGATTTTTGCTTAATATTAAAGCGCTGGCGGCATCGTGCCGTTCGTTTCTTATTTTTTCTATTTGAAGTATTCTTTTATAATTATCCACCTCATAAAATTCAAAATATTTTCTCACAATTTCCTGTTGCAATCTTAATTCCAAATCATAAACCCTCGATAATAAATTCGATTCCAACAGATAATCGGAAGCTATGAGAAGGCTGGACATAATAATATCAAAAATTTCCCCAAAAGAAGAATCATCGATAAAATTTATCGGAAATCCATTATAAGCGATATAAAAAAGGCCATTTTCTGATTTATAAGAATTTATATAATCATTTTTGCTGATAATATTTCCTTCCAATTCCTTAACTGGAAATTCTATTTGTTTTGATGAGGCGCTGACTAATAACGCATTATTTTTTAAATAAACAATATCGCTTAATTGCAACGATCTTTGTCCTGAAGCCCCAATAATTATATCCGCCTGAGCAATAGCCGAAATTCTGTCGGTAATGCTAAAACCGTCTAATCTTGCCAGCATTATATTCACCGGATCACTGTCATAAACAAAAACATTGGCCAGGGTGCTTTTAAGCATCCGGGCTGTTCCGCAACCAATTTCTCCATATCCCATAACTAGAACATTTTTTACTGTAATCAAATCTCTGTGAAAATAATCCCTTAAAAATTTTTCCAAGGAATAGCTAACCGACGAGCCTACAAACTTGTTTTCAATTTTTTTCAGGTTGGTCTGGGCAATACTAATCACGGGAAAATTAAGCCTTGATTCATTTTTTTTGAAATTCCAGTGTCCCTGGTTTGTATCTTCAATGGCGCCAACTATATTGTTAGGAATATCTTTTGCTAAACTGGAATATCCGCCTATTTCAACCATACAAATTTTTTTATCCGGGTTTTTATCGCAAATATCAGTTATGAGATCGGGTATTTCAGATACATCACCCGGACAATAAACTTTGGCATATTTACTAATATTTTCTTTAACTTCCGGCATTTCCGAATAAGGAATGGATATTACGCCCACATTTTTGAAATTTTTTAACCAACTCTCGATATAAACTTCTATTGTTCCGGTAAGATGAATAACAAAAAGAAAATACACATCTCTTTTTTTTATCCGATTTGAATAATATTTGAAAACAAGATCTTTTGAATCTCCGCTGGTTTTTTTATTTAACTCAAGCATAAATAATTAATTTAAAAAATGCTTTGTTTTAATAACCTAATAAAAATTGAAGCTAAGGCTTCAATTTTTCACTAATTATCGCTATTGAAAAAATTTCTTCCCCGAATTTAAACTCTTTTTTCAAATCCATTTCGGGCAATTCGCCCGCTTCCACGCTTCCGGCCAAAGTTTCCTTCGCGATCAAACATCCAAACTTGGTGAAAACATCATCCGCGCCGACATAACCAATTTTGATGTGATTATCAACTTCGTAACCCGCTTCTTTGCGCATTTCCTGGATATAACGGATAATCTCCCGCGCTTGTCCTTCCAATTTCAGTTCGGATGTGATTTCAGTGTTTAACTCGACTTTATTTTCTGATCCGCTTTTGAAGATAACATTTTTGACATTAACTTCTTCTTTCATAATTTCCATGAAATCTTCTTGCTTTTCATAATTTGTAATTATCAATTCGGAAAGCGGTTGCCTGACCCTAATCCCATTCTTCGCGCGCAATTGCAAAGCTTCCGTAATAATATTTCTCGTATCGTCCATTTTTTCATTTAGATCCTCGTTAATCAATTTCTCATCGGCCGCGGGAAAATCAGCCAGATGCACCGAATCGTCATTCGTCAAGTTCTTATAAATTTCTTCCGCGATAAATGGAGTAAACGGCGCCATAATCTTTGACAATTCAATTAAAACGCAATGTAAAGTCTGGTAAGCCGCCTTTTTGTCATCATCATCCTCCGACTTCCAAAACCTTTTGCGGCTGCGGCGAATGTACCAATTGGAAAGGTTGTCCACGAATACGGGAAGAAGCCGGGCCGCTTTGTAAAGCTCATAGTTTTCCATGTGGGCGTTAAACTCTTTTATGAGTCCGTGAAGTTCCGAGACAATCCATTTGTCCAGAATATTTTTGAGAGTTTTCAGATCAAAATCCTTGGCTGGCGTGAATTTATCGATGTTCGCGTAAAGCGCGAAAAAAGAATAACTATTCCAAAGCATGCGGAACATGCCTTTGAAAATTGTTTCCAGATCCCTATCTGAAAAATTCAAATTATCACCCTCCATCAAAGTTGATTGCATCAAATAGAATCTGAACGCGTCAGCCCCATAGCGGTTAACCAAGATATTGGGATCGGTGAAATTCCCCAAAGACTTCGACATTTTCTTGCCGTCATTTCCAGCGATAGTTCCGGTAGCGATAACATTTAAAAAGCTTGGTTTTTCAAAAAGTCCCACCGATAAAACATGCAACGTATAAAACCAGCCTCTGGTTTGAGCGGTATACTCGGATATAAATTGAGCCGGAAATCTCTTCTCGAATAATTCTTTATTTTCAAAAGGATAGTGCAACTCGGCAAAGGGCATGGAACCTGATTCCACCCAGCAGTCAAAAACATCCGGGATTCTTTTAGAATTTCCCCCGCACTTATCGCATTTGAAAACAATTTCGTCTATAAAAGGCCTGTGGTAATCATCAAGTTTCTTTCCCGCCAGCCCTTCCAGTTCTTCATACGAACCGACGACTTTTATTTCTCCGCACGCTTCGCACACCCAGATAGGAATCGGCGTCCCCCAATATCGGGAACGCGAGACATTCCAATCGGGGGCGGTCTCCAAACCATTTTTAAATCGGCCTTCCTTAAGATGCCCGGGATGCCAATTTATCTTTTCATTCTGTTCAAGCAGTTTCTTTTTTAATTGGGAAACTTTAATAAACCAGGCGGGCTGAACTTTGTAGATTAATTTCGCGTCACAGCGATAACAATGCGGATAAGAGTGGATTATATTTTCTTTTTTAAACAAGCATCCGCTGTCCCGCAGAAATCCGACAATTTTAAAATTAGCCTCCCAAACGTTCACGCCCTTCCATTCTCCTTCCGTGAATTTTCCTTCTTCATCAACATTTTCTATCATAGGCAAATTACTTTCTTTTCCCGCCCGGAAATCGTCTTCGCCGAAAGCCGGCGCCATATGGACGATCCCGGTTCCATCCTCGGCGGTCACAAAATCGCCATTAATCACTCTGTAACCATTTTTAATTTCACGCGGGAAGATTGGCTCATATTCAAGACCGGCTAATTCCTCTCCCTTCGCCTCTTCCTCAATTTCATATTCATCTTTAATGACTTCCAGCCGCTCTTTGGCAATAAAATATTTATCCTTTCCGATTTTCACTTTGGCATAAATCATTTTCTCGCCCACAGCCAAAGCGACATTGGCCAGCAATGTCCACGGCGTAGTGGTCCAAACAAGAAAATAGGTATTTTCCTTACCCTTTAATTTCATCTTTACATACACCGAAACATCCTTATCATCCTTAAAAGAGTTATCCATCGCGATTTCAAAATTGGAAAGCGGCGTGGAGCAACGCGGACAATAAAGAGAAATTCTGGAATCTTTATAGGCCAATCCTTTTTTGTAAAGTTCCTTAAAGCCCCACCAGACAGACTCCATATAAGTAGAATCCATCGTTTTATAGGAATTATCAAAATCCACCCAGCGGCCGATTCTTTTCACCGTTTTTCTCCACTCGTCGGCGAATTTAAGAACCATATTTCTGGCTTCCATGTTGAATTTCCCGATATTTTCCTCAATTTCTTTTTTGCTGTCATATCCCAGCTTTTGTTCCACCTTATTTTCGATTGGCAAACCATGCGTGTCCCAGCCCCAACGGCGAGGAACATTATATCCCTTCATGGTCCAATATCTTGGGACAACGTCTTTTGATATAGATGCCAGCAAATGGCCATGATGAGGCAATCCGGTCGCGAACGGCGGACCGTCGTAAAAAACATAAAGGGGCGCCTCTTCCCTGTTCTTCAAAGACTTTTCAAAAATTTTATTTTCTTCCCAAAATTTAAGAATTTCCTCTTCCATTTGAGGGAAATTTCTGTTAAAATCGACTTTCTTGAATTTCATAATTTGAACTATTAAACATAAAAAAACGCCTCTTCGGCATAAGGACGTCTTAAGACGTGGTACCACCTTAATTCTCCAGCCAGCCAAAACCGACAGGACTCTAAGGGCTATAACGGGCTCACCCGGCAGGTTCTATTTTGTTTCAGAAATTTCAACAGAATAAAAACAGATGAAATACTGATACATTTCTTCCCGCGGCTTGGGATTGATAATCCCTCCAATGCTTTTAATGTTTTGCTGTTTCAATGTTAACATAAGTTATTTGATTAATCAAACGTTCCGGTATGATCGTTTGGACTTTAGGAGAGAAAGGGCTTAAGATAAGAATAGCTAGAATTTAATTTTTATATTTTTATGAAACCGGGATTTAAACTTCCCTTGGTTAACGCGCATACTCACGCGGCCATGATCGCTTTCCGCGGAATGGCGGAAGATCTCCCCCTGCGAAAGTGGTTAAATGAGTGCGTTTGGCCGGCTGAAAAAAAATACGTAAACTCCGGCTTTGTATATGAAAAAACCAAAGAAGCTGTTTTGGAAATGAAAAAAAACGGAATCAGAGTCTTTTCAGACATGTATTTTTTTGAAGACCGAGTGGCCGAAGCGGCCAAAGAGCTCGGAATAAACGCGGTTGTTGGCGAGGGCATATTGGATTTTCCGACACCCGGAGCAAAAACTCCCGAAGAAGCGTTTGAAATTACCGAAAAACTGCTGATCAAATATCCCGACGACCCGCTGATAAAAGTAGCGGTCGCTCCGCATTCGATTTACGCGGTTTCGGAAAAAAATTTAATCAGAGCCAAGGGATTAGCTCAAAAATACCACGCTTTGTTTCACATTCACTTGGCTGAAACAAAAACTGAATTTGACGAATGTCTGAAAAAAAACGGCTTAACCCCGACGGCTTATTTGAACAAGCTGGGAATTCTTGATGAAAAGTCCGTCCTGGCCCATTGCGTTTGGACAACGGATGCCGACATTGATATTCTAGCCGAAAAAAAAGCGAATGTGATTCATTGTCCTTTGAGCAATCTGAAACTAGGCTCGGGAATCGCGCCTCTAGGAAAAATGCTTGAAAGAAAAATTAATGTTTGTCTCGGGACAGACGGAGCCGCCAGTTCAAACAGGCTGGATATCTGGGAAGCCGGAAAATTCGCGGCTCTTATCCAAAAAGGGACAACTCTTGATTCAAGCAAAATTTCAACCAGAGATATCGCGAAGATGATGACAATAAACGGCCTTAAAGCCTTGGGCTTTTCTGAAATTGACGGCAGGAAAGTATCGGATATGGAAGAAGAAATAGAAAAAGGAAACTACAACTTCCTTTACGAATTAAACTCAAACGAGGTGGTTTTTAAATAGACGCTAAAAAGCTTCTTTTTTTCTGCCGTATAAAAACGCGTTCTTTTCGCCAAAACTGGGAATCATTTCGTCTTTTCGGGAAATATCCTTAAAACTTTTTTTAAGAATTTTTTCAAGGATAGAAACGGCGTCTAAACGCTTAGACGTTACTTTGGAAGCTCCCGCTTGCAGACTTATCCAGCCATTGTCATTCAAAGCGTCTTTGGATAAACCGATTATTTCTTTGTAAAATTTCCTAAAATCTTTCCGATCTTTTTTACGGACCGGATCATCCGTTAAATCGCAAACAATCCCATCGAATTTTCCATTCTTGTTAATAGTGTTCTTCAAATAATGAAAAGCGTCTTCAATATACAGCTGGACTCTGGGGTCTTTAAATATTCTCTGATCCAGATATTTTTCACATCCCTTGCATACCTCGACATCCAAATCGATAATCTTGATTTTTAAACTTGGATTTATTTTGAGCGCCATTTCGGCCACATAGCCATCCCCGCCTCCAAGTATCAATAACTTTTTGTCTGTTTTGCGCAACTTTTTCAATATGGCTTTGTCATAAACTTCATGATCCATTTCGGCAGTTTGCATTATGCCGTCAATTACCAGACAGCGCCTGAAATCGGAAGTATCCAAAAATAAAATATCCTGAAAATCAGATTTGATTTTACCGATGATATTCTTCACTTTGATTCTCATTTCTTCTCCGGTGCTAAAAATCGGAATAGCCAGCTCGCATTTATCATTAATGATTTTCTGAAAATTAAAAAATTTATAACCGCGTTCGAGTTCCTTTATTTCGACTTTTTTGTGAAAAACCCGGCCTATCAAAAAATCGACCAGTTCTTTGGTTTTTTTGTACGGCGAGCAACTGAAAACATCGCAAGCCGCGTAATTATATTCCGGCCAGGTATGCACGGAAACATGGGAAGACGCCAATAACAAAAAACCTGTTATTCCATTGGGATCAAAACGATAGAAACTGTCGCCGAGAACCGGCAAATTGAATTTTTTTGTTCCCCCTTTCAGTATATCTTTCCAGAAATTCATGTCGTCAATTTGCTTTTCATCGCAACCAAAAAACTCAATCAGAAAATGCACTCCGTCAGGATGGCTGTTTTTGAGTATTTTTTTCATAAAAACCTTCGCGGTTATTTTATGCTTCGTATTTAATGATAGCACAGAATCGCAAATCCTGGTAGAAATAATGAGCTTCCTGAATTCAAACCCCGAAGCCTCTTTTTTTCTATTATTTTGATCGACAGTCCTTAATCTCTATCCCGCCTTTAATCCTTTTGACTTTAACTTTTTGCTTTTCTCGCCAACCTAACTCTTTACGCATTTCAATGGGAATGGTAACCGCCAAACTGGTTTTTCCTACTTTGGTAATTTTTCGGATATTTTTTTCTTCACTTTTTCTTGTTGTCATATTTTTATTATAATACTTATCCCTGAAGTACAGCCAAGCTGACTACAGGGTAAATCTAATACGTATTATAATACTTACTTCCAATAAATGGGAGTTCCTTTTTCGCCGTTCGCGCGCGGGCGGGTCTGGAACAAGTAAATTTTTATTTTTAACTTCTGTCGTTTTTTTGTTCCGCCGCCCGCAAAATCCGCTCCGAAAAATGGGAAGGTTTGATTATGGCACGGGGTAGTGAAGGACGTTAGAACTATATTTTTGAAAAGGAAGGAATATATTTATATTCCTGACTTTGCAAGATAAACTTACTTCCTAGCAACAACTACCCAATTTACTCTGTCATTTAAATCCAACCTTAAACTGCTAAATTCAGAAAATATCTTTTCGATTTCTTCTTTATCAAAAAAGCTATGAGCCAAACCAGTTTCCGGTCCTGACAATGGAGAAAATGTTCCTTCTGCCAATTTTTTATTATTTTTAAATGTGTCCCAACTTTTAATATTGCTTATATCAGGCAAGGTAATGAAAACAAAACCACCAGGTAAAAGTGAATTATAAATTTTATTAATCAATTCACTGATATCTTTTTTTAAACCGTGATGGATGGAAGAAATTGAAAATACTAAATCATACGTATTGAATGGATAATCATATTTATAAATATCGGCATAAATTAGATTGGCCCTGGATCCCAAAACTTTCCTGCTCATTTCTATGGCAGTTTCACTGGAATCGATACCATTTATTTCAAATCCTAGTTTTTGCAAATAAGCTAAATAGCGACCATTACCGCAACCAATATCTAAAACATTCTTAGCAATAAAATTAGTATTTTTTACAAACTCCAAAAACTCTGGAAGCAAATCATACTTCAGACTTCCCCAAGGTTTTCCATCTTTCTTATAACTCTTGTATATTTTGTCCCAAATGGTCATACAAAATATTGTAGCAAATTATCAAATAAAAAACACTCTCTCGTGGAATGTTTCTTAAATTTGCACGGAACGCTAGATAACCTTCGGACAAATATACTGGAAAATTGGGAGTCGGTTGAGAATAATTTAGAGCGTGTAAAAGCTTTACTAAGACAAATTTAGGTAAAATATTATAAAAAAATTACTTCCAAGTTCTTTTTTTGTTTATTTCCTCTTTTGCCCTAAAGGCCTGTTCCAAGTCGATATCAAATCGATTGGCTATCGCGAAAAGATAAATCATAATATCCACTAACTCTTCGTCAACAGACCCGAACTTTGAATTATGATCAACTTTGAGCACTTTGTTTTTTTTCCTAATGGCCTTGAATAATTCCCCCACTTCCTCCGTCAAAAGCAAACACTTTGGAATAACTCCTTCTTTTTCAAAACCTCGTTCGATTTCCAGATCCTTAACGTATTCCTGAAAATCTTTTAAAATTGGCTGCTCTTTTAAAGTTGGCATATTTTTAAATTATTTTATTATTTCCATAGTTAAGTTGATTTTCTTCAGTATATCACAAACAGCCACCTCGCCAAATTTTAAAAAAGGCAGAGGGATTTTTCTAAAATCACCCCTGCCCATATTCCACTACGCCACAAAGATACTTTTTCCCAGATACTTGTTGTAATGATTTTGTTTGTAGGGATTTCTTGCCCAAACTTCCTTGATTGATTCTTCAATTAGATTGCCCAACAGCAAAACCTTATCATCTTGATCATAAACAGGCCAAGCGTAAGTGTTGCCATTAGGATAAACCAGCAACGAATATCCTTCCACATCCGGACCCCAAGTTGTCAGCGTGATCCTTGGAGTCCAACCGAAAGCCTCTTTCGCTTTTTTTATTTCAGCAAAAAGAACTTCAGCCTCCTTAAAACTCAGATATTCGCTGTCGGGGAGATCAAGGGCATTTCCTTTCCGAACAGGCAGAATAAGCTTGAGTTTTTTAGCTTCCAGCAAATCTGCAATTTGACAGGTGAAAAGCACTGCATCTTTGGTGCTCGATAACACCACACAAGAAAGAGAAATCGGTATTCCGTGTCTCTTGAAGGCTTGCACTCCTTTAATGATTTTGTCGTAGTCACCTCTTATTCTGGAAGTGATATTTCTTGGTCCATCCAAGCCAATATTGACGAAATCTACCCGTTCCTTAATAATTTCCATCAATCTTGGGGTATAGATGACTGCGTTAGTCGGCAAGCCCACAATGAAGTTTCCGTAAAACAAGTCGAAAATTTCAGGCAGGTCCTTTCTAAGAAGCGGCTCACCTCCAGAAAGATATATCCTTGGCACACCCAACAAATTATTTCTCATTCGCTCAAGCTGTTCCAACGTTGAGTCGGGCATTTCCAAAGTTTCGCTACAAAAAACACACGAGAAATTGCAACGCCTAGTAATCTGAAGAATCACAGATAAGGGTAATTCAATTGAAACGGATCCTCTGTAATTAACTTCAAATCGACACGAACTTTTGTTAAAACAAATTCTTTTTTGTATTTCCATGACATCCTCCTATTTTGATTGTTTTTTCATAAGAAAAGTTTGCTCGTTAAGTCGTCTTTTTAATTTTTCAAAGAACATTGAAGAATACCATACATATTAAAAAAGTCAACATAGCAAAATCGTTATCTCCAGTTCGATTCTCCCTGCCACTATCAAAAAACAAGGCTAGAATAAGCCTTGAATTTGCCAGCACCGAGTACGGGAATCGAACCCGTGTTGCGAGAATGAGAATCTCGCGTCCTGAACCACTAGACGAACTCGGCATATTATATAATGTAATGTAGCAATAATAAAGTCGCTTATCAAGTATCCAAGCTTTTTTTACTTATAACCTTTTTATTGTTATAATTATATCAACCTCCGCGTAAATTTGGCGCGGGGGTAAATCTGATTATGTCAAGAAGTCGATCGGACAAAAAAATTTCCTATCTTGATTCCAGCTTCAAGGATATTTTGGTATGCAAAAAAAATGAGCGCCGGCCTTACATGGAAATTTTCATCCAAGAACCGGAAAATATCGGGGAGCAAAGCTTGGGAACTATCGCGGGAATTTTGGAAATTGTCGATGATTCCGAAGATTCCTCTTACATAGTCAATTACCTCATTTCAATAATCAAAAAAGAATATTTTTCCAAAGTCAAACGAGGAGCCATTGAAAGCCTGGAAGGAGCTCTGCATAAAGTTAATTTGGCTTTGGCCAAGCTGGCCCAGCACGGAAATATCAATTGGATCGGAAAATTTAACGCTATCGTGCTGGTTATTGAAAAAAATAATATCCACTTGTCGCAAACCGGAAGCGCTAAAGCTTTGATGCTTAGAAAAAAGATTCTCACGGATATCAGCGAAAGCGCTCCATCAGGCGAAGAGCCTAATCCGCTCAAAACCTTTATCGACGTGCTCTCCGGAAGACTAGAGAATAATGACAAACTGATAATAACCACGGACAGCATCTTTGATATATTTTCTTTTGAAGAGATAAAAAGAAGCGCCCTTAAATTTTCTTCTTCCGATTTTATCCAGTTTCTGAAAACGGCTCTGGGAAACGAACTGGAAAAAGCGATGGTCCTGATAGTGGAAACTCAAGAAAAAAACAGAACAGTACTTCAGCCGGACGGAAAAACTAAAACTAAACTCAACGCTTTCAGCCAAACAACCTTTTCCAAAGTTTCCCGGAGAGCTTCGGTCCAGGAAGGAAAACGAAAAATCGCCGAAGAACTCAAAGACGAACTCAAAAAAAGCCGCGGCGAATTTGTCGACCAAAAAACCGGGCATATCTATATAAAGGAGGACCGTTTCCTGAAAGAAGAGAAACGGGATTTATCCTTGCAGAGCATAACCGGCTTCTTATCCCAATTGATAAAATGGCCGAAAATATCTTTAAGAAGCCGGAAAAATTTGGAACGGGCTATCGTAGCTCGAGCGGAAGAAAAATTATTAGGCAGAGAAGAAATGCCAAAAGGCCTTTGGAATTCTATAAAAATCGGCTCCGAAAAAATTTATTTTACGTTAATAAGGCTATTATCAAAAGTCCGCGGAATCGCTTTAAAAATCATGCCCCGAATTTCCCGGCTGAAAAACATAATTTCCGGATTGGATTATTCCCAAAAGCTTTATGCCGCCCTGGCGGTGATACTGCTTTTCATAGTTCCTTATTTCATCGTAAAAATCCAGAACAAGAGCGAAAACAGCGATTCAGTTTCGCCCGAAGCAACGGCTCCCGTTTTCGCGCCGCTGGAACAAGATAAAAATGTTTCTGTTATCACCGACTTAAGCCATGCCTATTCCGGCAGCGACATCATGGGAATCGCGAATCTAAAAGACAGTTTTTTTACCGTAAGCCGGACAAAAATAACCGATCCAAAGAATAACAAAAGCTACCCGATGCCGGAAAACTTCATTCCGGCAAAAATAGCCGGCATGGATGACTTAAACCTGCTGTTTCTTCTGGGTGAAAATAATTCGCTTTTGAGCTGGAGCCCGCTTTCCGGAAAATTTCAGGAAAATCAGCTGGTTATTCCGGAAAACTCCGCGTCGGTTTCCTTAAAAACTTACCTGACTTACCTTTATTTTCTGGATTCCAAAAATAATCAGATTTATCGTTATCCGAGAGCGGAAGGCGGTTTTGGCGCCGGCGTCAATTGGATAAAAGAAAACATTGATCTTTCCCAAACTAAAGACCTAGCGGTCAGTGAGAACATTTATATAGCCGGTCCCGGCCAAATTATCAAGCTTTACCGCGGCAAGAAACAGGATTTCGCCATAGAAAATACCGCCACGCCGATTAAAGCGGATAAGATTTATACCATAAGAGACGGGCAATATATTTATGTTATGGATCAGACCAACGCCCGAATTATCAAACTAGACTTAAACGGCGCCATCGTTTCCCAATATTACAACGCCGAAATTAAAAACGCCGCGGATTTTACCGTGGACGAAACCGCGAACTTAATCTACTTTTCCACTTCCGACAGCGTAAAGAGTTTTGGGATTAATTAAAGAAATTATCAAGACTGAACCTTGATAGACAGAGCACCTTGATAGAATTTAGAAAATCTATTGCAACAATGCCAAAATGGATAACTTTCTACATTAATTGGATTGCCGTAATTTATTTGTAATTATTTTATCAACATTCCTATCAAAACAGTAGTTGCCCTTACTATATGTCCATTCGTTATCATTTTCGTTATACGGATATCCCGACTCATCCGTTTTATAATCAGTACTCGCTCGCTTGAAATCCGCACATAATTTGTAACTAGTAACCCCAACCTTCTTATATATTATTAGTTTGGTTATTGTTTTGTTAAAGTAATAATCATTCTTTTTTAAATCATCTAGAGAGGAAGGCAACATTGAATTTTCTTTGTAATAATCTGAGATCTGATTTTCTATCATTCTAAGGTTGGAAACGGTTTGCTGGTCTATTTTCTTATCTCGGCTGGCAAAAGGACTATCAATAATGGTAAATCCCATAACAATGCTTCCTAACGCAACTAGTATGACTATTCCAGCTAAAATTTTATTTGTCGAATTTATACTCCCGACCATATTCTTCTTTTTTATATCAATCAGATAATAGAAGAAAATTGATCCGGCTATCGCTAAAACTACTACCGTTTTCAAAATAAATCTAGCCACAATGTCCCCGCTAAGCATGTTATAAACAAGCGATATCAAATCGCCTAAAATAGTACCAGCAGTAAGAAATAATATAATATAAGTCAGCCATTTTCTAATTTTAGAGTCTTCCGATATTTTTCCTTCATATAAATATTTATTAATCAAATAAGCCAGAGCAAGATAAACTGGAGTAGCGATAATAAGAGACGCAATGCCGTATTTAACAGCACCTTGGTAAAAATAGCCAATATAATCGTATTCCAAAGCGGAAGTGTCTGAAATATTTTTGTTTATTATTTGGAATAATATTGCTCCTACGCCTGTACTGAAAGAACATAAAGAAAGAAAAGATACTAAATAAAGAAAGAAATGCATGGCAGGATTTTTAGACTCATTAGCGTTGGAAATAGGTTGAGGTGATGGTTGTTGATTATAATTTATCTGACTTTGATTGTCTTGATTTTCCATTTTATTTTTTTAAAAAATTAATTTATTTTATACTAGTTTTCGCAGTTTATCGCTTTCAATCATATTTCATCTTCGTCCTTTCCATTATTTCCCGATTCACGATATTCTTGTCGCGGCCGAATTTCAAGCAACAGAAGTGAAGATTAATATCACTCACATATCATCTATAGTATACAATTTATCCCTAACAATTGGTAGTTCGGTAACGCCCGCTTCTTCGTTGAAGTGACCCATAGCGTGCAGAACGATAATTTCCGAACCCAATTTATTTTTAAAATCTTCCCAATTGTCGAGCGACACATACGGATCGTTATCGGAAAAGATGGCGGCACTTTTGGGCAGATGTCTTCTCACTTTATCAGTATCAAGTGGCGTAGTTATCCATTCGCGGTCTACGTCAATTCCCATCGGCTCCTGCTCCAAATTAGTGATATGCTGGAAAAATCCAGCGACAAAAACCGCCCCGCCAACTTTGACATTTTCTGGCAAAGTAGCCAGATAACGGACAATCGTCTGGCAGCCCATCGAATGGCCGACAAAATACGTTTCGGCGTCCGCTGTTCCAACCGCTTTGGCGAGCGCCGGCACCCATTTGGCAATTCTTGGCTCGCCAGCGTCCGGAAGCTGGGGCACGCTGACTGCAAAGCCTTTAGCTTCCAGTTCTTTTTTAAGCCAGGGGAACCAGTTTATTTCCGGAGAGCCGTCCCAGCCATGAATAATAAAAACTCTTTTTTTCATAAATTTATTTCTGCTCTTTTTATCTTACTAAAAAACCGCTTTATAGTCAAAAAATCCAGGTGGCGGAGATGGGGTATTTTTAAATTTCAAGGTCACAATTTGCGACCTTAGAGACTCGGTCTTTTTGGAAATCACAATTTGTGACTTCCAATTCTGCCCGCTTGAAGCGCCCAAATGAAACTTCGACATCCTCTCCGTATGACTTCCCTAATAATAAAGTTATTTACTCCCGTAAACTGGATTACGGGATTATCAAAATATATGTTTTTATTTCTTAAGCAGGTTGCTCAAAAAATAATGCATCGGATATTTTTTGCGCACCCATTCCCGCGAAAAAGGTTCGGCCGGAATCATTTCCTTACTGGCGTATTTTTTCCTATATTTGTCTATAATTTTTTTATACCCCCCAAAACCGTTATTTAGCCATCTTTCCACATGGCTTATGGTAGTTCCTCCTACTTTCAAATCTTTTTTAATTTTTTCGTAACTTAGCCCTTCCAAAAGCATCTTCGCTATTTGAATCCTTCGAGTAATCATCACGGTTTCACTTAATGTCAGAAGATCTTTAAAAAAATTTTTGGCCTCATCCCGACTTCCAAAAAGAGCAACCATAGAATAGAATTCTCCCAAAAATTTTTTCTTTTGGTTCTCGGAAAGTTCGTGATATTTAACTTTTCCAGGCATAAACGAAATTCATATCCTAATCCCGTAATCCAGCTTGCGGGATTAAATACCAAAAATAAATATAGATTATAGATACAGATAATTCAAGACCCACTACACGCTTTTCATCTTCGTCCTTTCCATTATTTCCCGATTCACGATGTTTTTATCCCGGCCGAATTTCAAGCGGGAGAGTTCCTTAAGAGCGTTGGCGATTTCCTGGTCGCCAAAAGTCGGCGGATAAATAGTGATATTAAAAGGCTTGGTTAAAATATTATCGATTAGGATCCGGGCAAATCCCTGATAATTATCAACATTCACCAAATCCTGTTTGGAAAAAACGGGGATAAAATTCTTTTCCAAAAATTCGGCGTCTTCCGGACCGACGCGGAAAGCTATCATCGAACCAACGTTGCCGAACACCGCTTTGGAAATTTCTTCTTTGAGCTGTCCGATGAACTGATGGGCTAGTACCAGACACAAATGATATTTTCGGGCCTCGGAAAGAATCTGGGCGATAGAATTGGTCGTAACGTTCTGGAATTCGTCCAGATACAGATAAAAATCCTGTCTCTGATCTTCCGAGACGCTGGCGCGAGCCAGCGCGTTCATAAGAATTTTTCCGACCACAATCATACCGAGCAGCCGCGCGTTGATTTCTCCGATTTTCCCCTTGGAAAGATTAATCAGCAGAATTTTTTTATTATCCATCGCGTCGCGGAAATCAATGGTGGATTTCTGCTGAGCGATAATCGGCCGCATTAAATCGTTAGAAATAAAAGTCGTGAGTTTGGAAGTGATGTATGGCACCATATTGGCGAGCGCCGCTTCGCCACCGGCTTTTTCCGCTTCCTTAGTCCAGAAATCCACCACGGTCGGATTGGCGCATTTTTTAATCTTCATGGCCCGAAACTCTTCATCCGCCAGAACTTTGGGAATTTCCATAAGCGTGGATCCGGACTCGGGATCCTCCATCACCAAAAGCATGGCGTTTCGCATATATTGCTCAAACATCGGGCCGCCCGTCTGCTTTAAATCGTACAATTGGTCAAAAATTCCGATCATTTCGTTGATGACGAAAGTTTTCTGCTCGGGATGGGCCGGATCGTATTCCATCATATTAAGCCCAAATGGCCGTTCGGTATCGGCCGGATCAAAAATAATCACTTCTTCCGCCCGCTCCTTGGGAATGGAAGCCAAAATATCCTCAATAGCGTCGCCGTGCGGATCGATGAAACAGAATCCCCGACCTTCTTTGGCATCCTGTTTGGCCATTTCCTGCAAGAAATTGGATTTACCCACTCCGGTCTGGCCGATGGCGTAAAGGTGGCGGCGGCGATCTTTGCCTGAAATCCTGATCGGTGTTTTCACTCCCCGATAATCGTTAAAACCGAGAATGATAGAATCAGGACCGTCAGGCGGAATGTCCACTGGCGGAGCGGAAGCGTTGGATTTAAGCATTTTTATCTTAGGTGTTTCCGTTGTCGAAATAGGCAAATGGAAAATGCTGGAAATTTCTTCGTTGTTTAAAATAATCGAATTTTCTTCGCTGAAATTCCGAAAAATAAAATTATAAGCGATATCTTTTTTCTTAACCCGCTTTTTTACCTGAAAACAATTAATGTCCCCGTTTTCATATTGAGAAAAAGCGTTTTCCATTTGCCCGAGAATCATTTGCGCCCGTTCGGTTGTCGCCGCCGAAGCCACTAATCGGATATTAGCTTTATATCCCGTCTTACTGGCTTTGCTTTCAATGCTTTTCACTAATTCCTGCTCTTCCGGCGTTAATTGCACCAGTTTAGGTTCGGCTGGAAATGAACCATCCTTTTTTGGCGCCAACGCGCCGGACAGGGCTTTACTCAAGTCTATTCCCATTTTGGCGACAGCTGATCGCTCTACATCCTTAAGCCTCTTGCCCTGTTGCATTTCCTGGGCGATTTTCCGTCCTTTGGATCGCCAAGCAGAACCCGCCGGCTTGAGCACCAACTGAATCGCCGCTCCTTCAGCCACTGTTTCAAGTTTTGAAAGAGCGTTGGTTATGGCGTTCAGAGGATCGACTTCCATGTTTTCATAGGTCCTCACGGGAAGCGTATACCTGTTTTTCAATTTAATAATCGAGGCTTCGGTAAAACTGCCCGGGAAAAAAATGTTATAATCCCGGGATTTTTCCAAAATAGCGTGAGGAAAAAAACTATGGATTTGTTTTTCAACCGATTCCCTGAATTTTTTCGGCAGGGCGATATAAAAAATTATTTCTTCGCTTTTGGCGCCGTTGGCGATTTCAAAGCTGATGCAGGGCGAACCGTAAACGAACCGGTTAAAAACGCTTCTTGTATCTTTAATGGAAGAAAGAGCGGTAAGCAACTGCTCCATCGCTCCAATTTCTTCTTTCCACATTTCTTGCGCTTTTATTTTCTCGTTCGGCTCCGGTTTTTCCCCTTTGGAAACCCGGATTATCTCCAAATCCAGATTCATCGATTGATTGATTCCGGAGCGGAATCTCATGACGCTTTGAACTACCATAAAAATACCGCTTACAAGAGAAGCGGAAGCGGATAAAAAAAGAGCAAGAACAATAAAATCGTTCAAATTAACAGTGAATATCATAAAAATTCATCTGATTATATTTCCTTAATCAAGCCTTTTTTAACCAACGCGGAGTGCAACTCTTCTCCCAGTAACCGGTCATGAAATTCATCCAGCGTGTAATTGTCTTCCATATGGCGAGCCACTTTCACCGCGTGCGGTATGCCTTTGATTTCAGCTAACTCAATTAAATTATTAATTTTACTTTCAGCGTCCATTCCCCGATTGGCCGCTTCCGCGTCAGCGGAAACATCCGCCGCGCCGGGAACGGCTGGTTTTTTAGTCGTTATCCCGGAAAGAATTTTGTAATAAACCGCCTCTCTTTCCGCCGAGTTTTCTTTCTCTTCCAGCCGCTTTTCAATGGCCTGCGTCAGTTCTTTTTCCGGTAGAGCTTCCGGTTTTTCCAAAGCGGTTTTTTTAATCCCCGCTCCGCCGATAAATTTTTCCTTGAGATTAAGGTCATTTTCATCAATTGGCTCAAGATTAGGCTTTGTTTGGTCAGGCATAAAATTTATATTACCCATCAAATCTACAAATCTCTTACAAATCTACGAATTAGATTTTTTATTATTTGTATATTTGCAGTTGATTCGTTGATTTGCGGGAAACTATTGTTTTTTCATTTCTTCTTTAAAATCTTCCACTATTTTTTTTACCATTTCGTCGTAATTTTGGATTTTTTCAGCAAGAAATTTTTCCATTTCCTCCGGCGTGGCTTTGTTTTCAATCAATTGATTGTAAGCTTCCTGATCGTCATGGGATAATTTTTCCATCGTCTCGACAAAAATCCGTTTAAGCACCACTTCGGTCATTTTAATGAGCAGTTGCTCTTGCTTGTCTTGAGACAAGTTAGAAAGCCCCAGTTCGTCAATTAATTTTTTTTGAATCGCGTTTTGATCGGGCATAATTTTTTAATAAATTTTTATACTTTATTATTCAAGCAGCCATTTTTTGTTCAACTTTTTCCGCGGCAATGGAAGCATCCACATTCCTGGCCAGCCATTGCCTGACCGTTTCTCCTTTTTTGTGCTTAGCTCCGATTCCTAAAAGCGCGATAAAATCTTTTTCCAGATTCTCGATATTTTTGGCCAACTTCGGACTAAGCGGGTTGTCTTTTCTTTTCAGACTTTCAAATTCAACGTTCTTCATTATAGACCAATTTTCCAAACTGCCTAGAGATATTTTCTTTATAGTTTTTTTGGCCCGGGAGAAGAAACTGTCTTTCTTATCAAACTCGTATTTTTTGGCTAATTTTTTAAATTCTCCGTACTTCATCAAATCAATCACCTTGGCTTTTTTTATTTCGGCTAGTTTTTTTGTTCCGATCGTTCCCGCTCCGACTGCCACTGCTCCGCCAATCACTTCTTTGCCCGATAACGATTCCACGGAAAGATCTTCGGTTTTCAACTCTTCGGCTATTTTAACGGCAGCATCTTCAGTTTTCAACTCTTCGACTATTTTACCGGTAGCGTCTTCGGTTTTATTCGCCTCAAAATCTTCGGCTATTTTACCGGCAGCGTCCTCGGCTTTCAACTCTTCGGCTGCTTTATCAACAGCATTCTCCGGTTTTAACGTTTCAGCTGTTTTATCAATAGTATCTACTGCTTTCAGTTCCTCGGTTATATCGCTAGTTGCTATTTTTTGATCCCCGATCCATTCAGAACCCGGCGCGCTATCTTGAAAACCAATAACGCTTTTTCCGTCCGGACTAAGTTCTATGCACGCTCCCGGATGGACTAAATTAAATCCCTTTTTGGTTAGGTCGGGATGATCTTTAATAAAATCAAGATACATCCGGTGGGCTAACCAGCCAGATTGACCCTTTCCCGTCCCTTTTTCTACTCCATGAGATTCTAAATATTTAATAATCGAGCCCTGAAAACTACCGCCTCTGCCTTTTTCAACCGTTAAATCAATATTTTTTGAAATTTCGGTAAATTTTTCTATCGGAACTTCCTCGGCAGACGGAGCTTCTTCGGCAAACGGAACTTCTGCGGCAGATGGAGCTTCTTCGGCAGACGGAACTTCCGCAACAGGCGGAACTTCCGGAGCGGGAATATTTTCCGGAGAAGTTTCGGCTATGTCCGGAATCATGTTCTCCTGATTGGGTTTCGGATTGTCGTAATCAAAATTTTCAGTCGGTATTTTCTCCTCCACTGATCCTGCTGGAACTTCAGCCGATCCGAAATAATGCCCGAATCCAGTTTTCGTCAGATAGGATACAGCGCCTGATCCAACCGCTATTCCAAAACCAGCGCCGATAAACCTTCTGTTCAGAGCTTTCCTCTTTTCTCTTTCCAAACTTTGTTTATAAGTATCCACTTCAGATCTAAGTTTTTCCATAATCGCTTCAAAGCGTTCATTGACATCAATATCTTCAAAATCCTTAAGCATTTCTTCTTTTTCTTTTTTTGACTTCCGGCTGTCCAGTTTTCTGCGAAATCCTTCCTGGATAGCCACAGCGCCTGCTCCCCCAGCCGCTCCGCCCATAATCCTCTGTCCGATTTTTCCCGCCGAAATAAAAGCCATAAGCCCGGCGGCGCCGGAAATTCCGGCCGTGGCCGCGAATCCCGCTCCCACTCCGCCAGCCAGCAGAACGCCTGAAAAAGCCAATTTATACTTCAGCGGCAGTTTGCGATACCAATTGACAATTTGGGAACTTTTTTCCCACAATTTATGACTCCACTGATCTTTTCTCGCTTCTGTTCTGGCGTTAGTTCTAGCTTCGTATAAATTAGTTTTCTCGACATTATTGAAATAGATTATCAATTCTCCCATTTCCCGCTTAAGATCGCTGGGATCCATCTTGGAACTTTTTAAAGCCTCAATTTTGGCATCGAGATAATTATTAAGCGAGTTTTTATATTCCTTATAAAGATAGCTTTCATCCGCTACGTCTTTGGAAGTAGTTTTCATTCCCACCCCCAAAAAACCCTTGAGACGAGTAATCGCGTTAGAGAGTTCGTAATCTTTTCTGGCATAATCGCCTCGAGTTCTTTCTATTTCCTGTCTTATTTTTTTTAGTTCCGGAGTTTCTCCCATTTCGACTAAATCCGTGAGTTCAATTATTTCATCCTCCTTCTCTATCTTCGGTTCATCTATTTTCAGTTCATCTATTTTCGGTTTATATGTTTCTACAAATTCATCCAATTTATCCAGTTTAATCGGTTTTTCCCTTCGCCCGTTTTCATATCCGCTGTCGAATATAATCGCCTCCCCGGTTTTAGGATCATAAGAATTGACATATATCCAATCGGAACTCGAGTTGCCGTCTTTAAATATATTCACCTTAAGAATATCGCCGTATTTTTGTTTGAATTCATCATAAGAAAATTTTCCCGAAGGTCCTACTCGGCTGATTTCACTGCCAGTTTCATCCGTAAGCGTGTTCCCTTTCTCTTCCATATAAAACCAAGTTATATTTATGATTTTATTATACAACAAAAACCGCCTTTTAACTATCCGCTGGCATGTGGATAAGCTAATTCTGTGGTATAATCAATTCGCCATGGCAAAAACAAAAATATTTATTCTTTTGTCTTTGATTATCGCTTTAGGATTTTTCCTGCGCGTTTATAATATTGAAAACGCGCCACCCGGCGTTTATCCCGACGAAGCCGTTAATGGAATGGACGCCATTGACGCTATGCGCGGCGACTGGCAATGGTTTTATCCTGCCAATAACGGCCGCGAGGGATTATTCATGAATCTAATCGCTCTCTGTTTCAAATTATTCGGAATAAGCGTTCTAACGCTAAGACTTCCCAGCATTATTTTTGGAACCTTGGCTATTTTAGGCATATACCTTCTGGCTAAAGAGCTTTTTCGCAACCCGAGAATCGGCCTCATCGCCGCGTTTCTCGCGTCGGCTTCTTTTTGGCCGATCAATTTTTCCCGCATTTCATTTCGAGCCAATATGCTCCCGGCAATTTTGGCTTTTTCTTTTTATTTTCTTTTCCGGGGCGTCAGAACCAAAAAGAAGCTCGATTTCGCCATTGGCGGCCTGCTTTTCGGCGCCGGACTCCATACTTATATTTCCTTCAGAATCGCTCCTTTGATTTTAGCGATCATGCTTCTTACTTTAATAATTTCCCGGAAAAATTTTCTTAAAGAATATTGGAAAGTTATCTCCGTTTTTTGCGTTTTCGCGGCGCTCGCGGCCGCTCCCATGCTTTACACTTTTTTTGTTTCTCATCCCGAGTACTGGCAATCTCGGACTTCGGAAATTTCCATTCTTTCTCCGGAAGTCAACCAGGGAAATCTTTCTGGAACCTTCTTTAAAAGTTTTTCGTTAAGCCTCCTTAAATATAATTTTTGGGGAGACCAGAATTGGCGGCACAATTTTCCGCCTTATCCCCTCCTTGATCCCCTCACCGGAATCGCTTTCATGTTCGGATTAGCCTACAGCTTTTTAAAACTTCTCCGCTTGCTGGCGCTTAGGTTCGCCAAGAAAATCAGAGATAATAAAATGGAAACGTACGCGTTTCTTTTGTCTTCTTTCTTTATCATGCTGGTTCCGGAATTTATGACCGCCGAAGGAAACCCGCACGCTCTCCGCTCCATCGGGACCCTGCCCGCGGTTTTTATCTTCTCGGCCCTAACGCTGAATTATTTCTTTGAGTACGCGGAAGACCAAGGATCGGTTTTTAAAAAAACCATCGCCGCCATATTTATAATAATGGTAATTACTATCGGCCTTTCCAACGCGATAAAATACCATCTGGTCTGGGCCAATAAGCCTGAAACCGCCCGAGCTTTCGACAAAAACCTAATAGATATATCGGACTATCTTAAAACCCTTCCGCTTTCCGGAGAAAAATTCGTGGTAGTGGAAACGATGGAACGCATCCCCATCCAGCTTTTCAATTACGGCCAGCCTGGCATTGAATATGTCTACCCGGGACAAATAGATTACCTTTCTCCCAAAAACATTGACCATTTCATGGTTATATTAACCGATAAGAACGACGAGATCATTTCCCGGCTCCAATCCAAATTCCCCGGTTTAAATTTGGAAGAGAGAAAGAACAGCCCGGAAACGAGCTTTTATACCTTAGATTAAAATTAAAATGACCAAATTTTTAGAAAAACATTATAAAAAAATAGTTTTTTCGATTCTGGCTTTTATGCTGGCCGTTTCAGTATTGAATGCCGCCGGCGACAGCGCGATTTTTGATGAAACGGCTCACATCCCAGCCGGTTTTTCCTATGTCAGTCTCCACGATATGCGCCTCAACCCGGAGCATCCTCCGCTTCTCAAAGATTTAGCCGGGCTGGCGCTTCTTCCGATGCATCTTAAATTTGATACAGGAAAAAATTTTTGGTCCGCCGATGTCAACGGACAATGGGATGCCGGGCGCGATTTGCTTTGGCAAGAAGGCAATGACGCCGATAGGATTATTTTCTGGTCGAGAATCCCGATTATCTTGATTTCAATTCTCCTGGGCTGGTTCATTTTTAAATGGGCCAGGGAGCTTTCCGGAACAGCCGCCGGATTATTCGCTCTCACGCTTTACGCTTTTGATCCCAATATTTTAGGCCATAACCATTTTGTCACCACCGATATCGGCATTGCCGCTTTTTCCGTTTTTTCTTTCTATTATTTTTTGAAGTTCATAAAATATCCGACCTGGAAAAATGTTTTTTGGGGAGGCGTATTTCTAGGGCTGGTGCAACTTGTAAAATTTTCATCCATCACTCTTCTCCCCGTTTTTGGCCTGGTCCTTTTAATTTATCCCTTAGTCAAATCGAATCGCGAAAATTTAAAAAGCGCGTTATCATTCAAACTTAAAAATTTCGGAGAATACTTCGGAAAGGGCTTGATAGCTTTTATTATTTCAATCTTGCTGGTTTGGGGAGTTTATTTCGTAAACATTTATAAAATGCCTGAATCGAAACTGGCCGAAACTATTGAATTCTATTTTCCCGCCAATGACAGTTCCGCCAGAGCCGTCGCGACCAATAAGATAGCTGGTATCTTAAATGGAACTAATCTTACTCGCCCGCTCTCTGAATATTTTTTAGGAATCGCCATGGTGTTTAAGCGCGTTGATGGCGGCAACGGCGTTTATTTCATGGAGCAAGTTTCCGGCCAGGCTTTTCCGGATTACTTCCCCGCTGTTTTTATTTTAAAAGAACCCTTGCCCAACTTGTTTTTTTTCCTTTTCGCTTTGATTATTTCCTTCGTCTCGCTAGGCAAAACCGTCCGGTATCGCGTCGTTTCCCTGTCGCTATTTTCTTTTATCGTCCTTTACGCCTACATCAGCGTTACCGGAAATCTTAACATCGGTTTCCGCCATTTATTTCCCATCCTGCCCTTCGCTTACATCTTGACCGCTAAAGCGATTTTCGATCTCATGAAAAGAATAAACCGCCCCGGTTCTCTTATTTGGGGATTGATTATAACAGCGGCGTCAATTTTCCTTATCGCCGAAACAGTCGCCGCCTACCCCGCTTATATGTCCTATTTCAACCAATTAGCCGGTGGTTCAAAAAACGGTTATCGCTATGTTACTGATTCTAACGCCGATTGGGGACAAGATCTTAAAAGATTAAAAAAATGGATTGACGATTACAATTATTGCGCCGAGATGAAATGCGATTCGAGCGTAAAATTCGGATGTCCCAAGCTTTGCCGTGAAATTCCCGAAAAAACTTTTAGCTCTCTTCCGCCCATTGACAAAATTCATATTAATTATTTTGGCGGGGCGGATATAAAATATTACTTCGGCGATCGAGCCATCGACTGGTGGGATTCCCGGCGCCCCATTGAACCCGGCTGGTACGCTATTTCTACTAATTATCTTATGGGAAGCTTCTACGACAAAACCAAACAGGACAACGAATCTTATCGCTGGATTAAAAACATCAAACCGATATATCAAGTGGGAACCTCCATATTCATTTACTTCATAACCGCGGAGGATATAGCTCAAATTTAATTTTTCTACGCTTTCTTCTTTTTCTTATCCCCTTCGTTTTTTACGGTATCGCTTTTGTCATCCGGCTCTTCCTGTTTATCCATCTCTTCTTGAAAGCCCTGCTTGAATTTATAATAAATTTTGTTGTCTATCCTAAGATCGACATATTCCAAATCCGGTCTTTGGTTATCCTCGATTTTATTGGCCAAAAAAACATTGAGCATTTCCATCTCCTTATCCAAATTTATTTCTCCGTTAAAATAAACGCTCCAGCCTTCCCTCGTTTTGGCTCTTATGTCGCTTGAAATTATATTGGGAGTCAAAAAATTATTTTCCAGATCCAAATTCATTTCATTGCCAAGCCGATTTTTTATTTCCGAAACGTAAGCCATTAAATCAGGTTCTAAAACAATACTCCCGAAATTTATGTCTTTTCCGCTTTCATCCTGAAACAGGATGAGATCGCTATTTTTCAATCTGTTGGAATCACAGCCGATAGCATCAAAAGCCTCGCCATTTTCATCCAATAAAAAGCAACTTTCGCGGCTTTTCACCGCCATGGCCGTTTGTCTTTCATTAATATTTACTTCGAGAGTGGAAGGAAATTTTTTTCCAATCTCAACTGTTTTTATTTGTTTGAATCTCGCGAGAAGAAGTTTTTCCAGTTTTCCGCTTCTTATCAGCGCCAGATTATTTTTGTTCAGCAGATTAAAAAATTTTCCGCTTAGTTCGGAGTTAATCGAATCTAATATTGATTGCCGGTCAATTTGGGCGTTTCCGCTCACGGCTATTTCAGCAATCAGCGTGAAAGGGGAAAAAAACACGAGATAAACCAATTCGCCCAAAAAAACCAGCGCTATGACATAAAATAAAATCCGGCTGAACCGGCGCCGGCGCCGTCTCCCCTCAAGGAACCGGTTTTTTCTGTTGATCATTATCAGCTAAAATTTAAAAATAAATTTTCCAGCACTAGCCTCGCGTTGGAATTGGTTTCTTTGACGATAGAAAGGCTCTCCGCTATTCGGTCAATCAAATCCATGGCTTTTTCGGAAGAAACACCCTTAAAATTATTTCTTCGCAAAACATTTTCCCTAAGAATGACCGTCCATAGGTCCAGTTTATTTATCAAATCAACCGAGTTTTTGCTTAAAATTTCAGCCGAGACAAATCTGTCGTTTAAACTACTTCGGAACATCCGCTCTAATTCTTTTTCGGCTTCCTTCTTTGAAGCCAGCTCTCCTTCTTTTTCTTTAAGAGACACGGCCGCTCCCGGACGCCCTAAAGACCAAAAAATTATTTCTTCTTTGTTTTTTTCTTGAGACACAATCTGGGATATTTGGGATTTTTCCACCAATCCGAACGGCCTGATCGCGCAACGCGATTTAACAGTGGGGAGAATTTTCTTTTGATCATGGCAAACTAAAATTAGAACGCATTTTTCCCGCGGCTCTTCCAAGAGCTTAAGCAGGGCGTTTTGAGCCGAAAGGGTAAGTTTTTCGGCATCGTCAATAATGGCCACTTTATATTTTCCGAAATAAGAGGAAAGCCCGAGCCAATGCTGAAGATCCCTTATTTGTCCTATTTTAATATCCTTTTCGGGAGAAACGACCATTATATCGGGATTAATCTTTCGATTTTTTCCATCGGTTAATTTTCGAGCCAACTCCATAGCCACGGTAAATTTTCCCACGTGCTCCGGACCGGAAAAAAGATAAGCTTGAGCCGGATTGTTTTTTTCAAAGCTTTTGTTTAAAAAATTTATATTTTTTTGATGGCCGATGATTTTCATTTCAATTTCTGGCAACTTTACCGATAAATTCATTTATTTCCCTTTTGAATCTGTCTTTGCTGAACTTTCGCGCGCTTTGTTTTATGTATTCTTTATCGTATTTCTTCTCGTTTTCGACAAATTTCCTTATGGCGTTGGCCAGAACTTCCGGCGTTCCGGCTTCAAAAAATTCGCCTGTCTTCCCTTCCTCCACGATTTCAATCAAGCCGCCTTTTCTAAGAGCGATGACCGGAACGCCGCACAGCATAGCTTCCGCCGGAGCCAGGCCGAAATCGTCCACTCCCGGAAAAATAAAAGCCCGCGCCCGACTGTATATTTTGGCTAATTCAGCTTCCGATTGCCAGCCTAAAAATTTAATATTTCCCCTGGCTATCGACTTGAGATATTTTTTTTCTTTTCCTTCTCCCACGATAAACAGAGGCAATTCCAATTTATTAAAAACTTCAATCGCTGTTTTTATTTTTTTATAAGCCGAAAGACGGGAAACAATTAAAAAATAACCGACAACTGATAACTTACTACTGACAGCTGTTGCAGGTTGTACATAAACGGGCGGGTAAATAACCGCGCTTTCGCGCCGATAGTATTTTTCAATTCTTCTCTGGGTATAGCGGGAATTAGCGATCAGATAATCCGGGCGATCGGCCGCCAGCTTGTCCCATACGCGGAAATAACTTAGAATCGGACGAATCAGAAAACCCAGCTTTTTTTTTCTTTCCTCTTCCAAATATTTCTCGTTCCAATCCCAAACAAAACGCATCGGAGAATGAATATAGGCGATATGGATGGTGTTAAGTTTGGTTACGATGCCTTTGGTCCACGCTCCCGAAGAAGAAATGACTAAATCAAAATCTCTAAGATCGAAAGTTTCCGGGGCCGTTGGGAGAAGAAACATAAAATACTTGAAGTGCTGGCGCAAAAATTTAGGCAATTTCTGGAAAAAAGAGGCGTGAATTTCGCGATTCTCGAATTTCCCCCGCATTTTTTCTTTTTCATAAAGAATTGTGTAAATTGGCGCTTGGGGGAACATCTCGCACAAAACCTCGAGTGTCTTTTCCGCTCCGCCGTATTGATTCAAGAAATCATGGACTAAAGCAATTTTTAAATCTTTTTTTTTCATAATGCTACTCTAAAGGGCTTTTGATATTTATCAATAAATGATATGATTTTATTATAAGACTGTGATAAAGTTATAATACTAAAACTTCGCATAACACGCAAACTTTAGTATAAGTTCGCATAATAAAGAGTTGTGCAAATTTTTAAAAAACAAACTTTATTCATCCAACTAAAATTTCCGCGATTTCTTCCGCGCATTTGTCCCAGCTGAATCGTTTCGCGTTTTCATACCCTCTTTCTCTCATATCATCTCTCAATTTTTTTTCGCTGATAATTTCATACGTCTTATCGGCTATTTCTTCGGCATTATCGGGATTGACCAAAATGACAGAATTATTTTTCGCGATTTCCGGAATGGACGAATTATTCCCCGCCACCACCGGCACGCCGACGCTTTGCGCTTCCAAAACCGGCAAACCAAAACCTTCGTAAAACGTAGGAAATAAAAACACCTCCGCGTTTTTCAAAAGTTTCCATTTTTCTTCTTCGCTCACAAAACCGGTTAAAACAATATCGCCGGGACAATTTATATTTTTTATTTCTTGGCGAATTTTCGCCTCGCCATAACCGAATTTTCCCGCCAAGACCAATTTATGCGGAATTTCATAATGTTCTTTTAAAATTTCAAACGCCCTGGCAATTCCAATAATATTTTTCCTTTCTTCAAGGCGGCCAATAAATAGCAGATACTTGTCATTATTTATTTCACTGGATTCCGGATCAAGTCCGGAATGACAATTATCGCGACCTTCATAAATTACTTTAATTTTACCTTCCGGAACGCGGTAAAGTTTTATTAAATCCTTCTTTGTATTTTCCGATACCGCGATTATTTTTTTCGCCCAAAGGCACGAGAATTTTATAGACCAGCGCATATACAACTTCTCCCAAAGAGAATAAGCGAAAGGCAATATTTCATACTCCAGTCCATGAACAGTCACCAGCGTATTTTTGGGATGGATTAACGGAACAACATGGGACGGCACGAATAAAACATCGGGCGGATGAAAAAACATTTCAAGCGATAATCCCACCTGCGTCCAAAGTTTTGGCATTCTTATCTTTTTAACTCTCCATTTTTCCGGAATTGTAAAATTTTGATCACTGATCGCTGATCGCTGATCGCCGCGAATATATAAAATCACCCGATGCTCGGCCAATTTATCCGTCAGATGTTTTATAACTTGATATGAATATTCTTCGATGCCCGTGCGCTCGGAAACAAAAGCGCGCGAGGCGTCAATGCCAATGATCATTTATAATTTATTTAGAGAGCATTATCGTCCTTTTATACGCCTCCAAATTATCCAGCGCTATCCCTATTCCCTTAATCACGCAGAAAAGAGCGTCGTCCGCCACATAGCTCGGAACGCCTATGGTTTTGGTAATAAGCTGGTCCAAATTTTTTATAAGCGATCCCCCGCCAGAAAGCACCATTCCCTTATCCATGATATCAGCAGCCAGTTCCGGCGAAGTTTCTTGAAGCACCTTTTTAATGACATTGATAATTTCCCGAAGTTCATCCTGAATGGCCTCCGTCACTTCATTGGAAGAAATTCTGATTGTTTTAGGCAACCCTCCGGTGAGATCCCGGCCTCTTATGTCCATATGCTCTTCTTTAACCTGCGGCATAGCCGAACCAATCTTGATTTTCACTTCTTCAGCGGTTCTTTCTCCAATGGCCAGGCTGTATTTCCTTTTTATGTAATCAGCGACAGCCTGATCGATTTTGTTGCCTCCCACCCGAGCGCTATGCGCCGCGACAATGCCATTGAGCGATATCACGGCAATCTCGGAAGTGCCGCCGCCAATATCGATTATCATATTGCCCGAAGCGTTGGCAATGGGAATGCCCGCCCCAATCGCCGCCAGCATGGGTTCCTTCACTACGTAAGTGGCTTTGGCTCCGGCTCTCATCGCCGCGTCTATAACCGCGCGCCGTTCAGTGGAGGTTATTCCCACGGGAATGGAAATCATGACTTCCGGCCGGAAGAAACGGAATCGTCCGCCGACCTTATTGATAAAATAGCGTATCATGGCTTCGGTAACCCTGTAATCGGCGATCACTCCGTCTTTTAAAGGACGGCTGGCGACAATCGATTCGGGTGTCCGGCCTAACATTTCTTTGGCGTCGTTTCCAACCGCGAGAACTTTGTTTTCCAAAAGGGAAATGGCCACCACGCTCGGCTCGTTGGATACAACGCCTTTGCCCGGCACAAAAACCAAAGTATTAGCCGTGCCCAAATCTATTCCGATTTTTCTTACCAACATATGATTATATCTTGAATCTTTTTATATCCGCGCCTAACTTTCGCAACCTTTCTTCTATCTTTTCATATCCCCGGTCTACTTGATAAATATCTCTGATAACCGTTTTGCCCCGCGCCAGAAGCGCGGCGATAATCAAAGTCGCTCCCGATCGCAAATCAAAACTGGTGATAGTTTTTCCTGAAAGTTTTGTCGGTCCTGAAATTATCGCTCGGTGCGGATCAAGAATTTTAGCTTCTGCTCCCATTTTTTGCAGTTCTCCGATATAGTTAAACCGTCCTTCAAAAATTGTATCAAAAATCAGCGTTTCGCCTTTGGCTTGCGTCGCTAGCACGCCAAAAGGCGCCTGGACATCCGAAGGAACTCCGGGATAGGTTCTGGTATCTACTTTAGAAACGGCTTTAAGTTTTTTAGCCGGAATAACCTGAATTGAATTTTTTGAAATCTTAAAATCCGCCCCGAACTCCCGGAGCTTTTCCAAAACCAAATCCAAATGTTCTTCCCGCGCGTTTTTTACGATAATCGGACTGCCGGTAGCCACGCCCATAATAAGAAACGTGGCCGCTTCATTGGCGTCTGGAATAATCCCATGCGCCGTTCCGCGTAATTTCCGGCTACCGGTTATTTCCAAGGAGTGCGTTCCCAGTCCTTTAATTTTCGCTCCCATGGAAACCAAAAATTTTCCCAAATCGCAAACATGCGGTTCGCAAGCGCAAATTTTTATCGTTGTTTTTCCAGCCGTTCCGGCCGCCAGCATCATCGCGTTTTCCGTGGCTGTCACTGAAAGTTCTCGCAGGACTACTTTCGCGGATTTTCTTTTTTTGGCGTTTATATTATAGAATTTTTCGTTTTGTGAAATTTCAATTCCCATTTCGCGCATTGCTTCAAAATGAGTGCCAAGCGGACGTTTGCCAATCACACAACCCCCCGGATGATAAAGTTTAAAATTATCAAACCGAGCGGACAGCGATCCTAAAAGTAAAATGGAAGAACGCAATTTTCTCACTTTTTCATAATCCATTTTTAACGGATTTATATCTTCATTTCTAACGGAAACCGCCCTTTTTCCCAGCCATTTTATTTTCGCTCCCATACTTTCCAAAATTTCAATCATCCGAAAAACATCTTCGATCAAAGGAAGATTATCCAAAATACATTCTTTTTTTGTGAGAATTGTCGCGGCTAAAATTGGCGTCGCGGCATTCTTGGATCCCCTCGCCTCAATTTCGCCCTTTAATTTTTTACCGCCGTTTATTTCAAAATATCCCATCTCAACGCGTAAATTAAAAATTCTTTTATCAAAAATAATCATCATATCCTTTCGCCCAGCTCACGACGGAATTGGCATAGTTCTTACATACTGCCCTCTCTAATCGGCTTCCACAATAATATATCGCCGCCGCTTTATATTCTCCGCTTTTACTGCCGGCGCCCGCCGCCTTTAGTTTCAACGCCATTCCGATTATTCCATCTTCCAGATCCCACGGATCCGCCGGGCTATTTCCGGTTATTGACGATATTTTGGATTTATAGCCAACCCAGGTCGTCGGCATAAACTGCGCCACGCCCATCGCCCCGCCGATTCCATAACTTAGCGGGCAGGAAACTTTCATTTTTCTATAATCATACCCGAGCTCATCGCAAACACTTTTAAAAATTTTTTCGTTCGCGCTGCCCATCTTGCTGTTTTTATAAGTGCATCCGCCAGTAAATCTTCCCAAATCCGTTTCCTTATCCAAAACGGCAAATAGAAATTCCTTCCTCACGCCGGTTTTTTTTTCGGCGGATTTTACCGCGTCAATGACATCATCCAGGCTGAACGATTCGCCCAAAAAACTGGAAAGCATGCTTCTTAATTTATTCATCTTGGCCTGCAGTTGGGCGATGGTTAATTTTGTTTCATTTATATCCGCCACTATCCCGCTTTTTTCCGATTGCTTGATTTCCAAAAGTTTTTGGTGATCTTCTTTTTTTTCCGCCAATTCTTCTTTTGTATCTTCAATCGCTTCCTGGCCCGCTTTTATTTCCTTGATGACACCCAGTAATTTTTCTTTCGCGCTTAACATTCCGTCAAAATTTTCAAAATAATCATTGAATTTTTTGTCGCTTAAAATCAAAATCCAATCCGCTTCCTGATCGTTGTAATACATTTCCCGGGCGTAAGCGATCATAATTTTTTTATTCAATTCCATCCGGTTTTTTAAATTTTTCAATTCCGCTTCCTGGCGCGAAATTTCCGTTTCGGTTTTGTCTAAAAGACCGGTTGTCGTATTGATTTGGCCTTGAGTGACGGAAAGATTGGATTGGCTCTGCTGAAGTTCTTTTTCCTCTTTCTCTATTTGCGCTTGAGTTTTGTTTAATGATTTCCTGATATCCTCTTCGTCTTCCGCTCTGGCGGAAAAAGAGACAACATAAAAACTGGCCGTTAAAAAAACAACCAACCATAAAACTATCACTTTTTTTCTTAAATTAAACATCTTCACTCGTCACTTCGCTTGCCGGCTCTTCTTTGACTACTCCTTCAACTTTAGTAACATCTTCCTCCACTTTTTCGGAAAGACCGGCCAATTCTTCTTCGGAGCGGGGAGGAGCCACCAACGCCACCACTGTTTCCGGAATAAGATCAACCTTGATTTTAGACGGTATATTCAAGTCCTTTATGCAAACACGATCGTCAAAAGTTTTAAGGCCGGACACATCCACCTTGATTTCCGAAGGCAAATCGGCGGGGAGGCATTTCACGGTTATCCTGTCCATGTTTTTTACCAGCACTCCGCCCATTTCCTTAACTGCCGGAGCGTCTCCCGTATAAATCAGCTCGACTTCCATTTCGATTTTCTCGTCCATCCTGACCTGGAAAAAATCCGCGTGGATAAATTTGCCGCTTACCGGATCTCTTTGAGTCTCGTAAATAATTACGTTCTCATCGTCTTTATTGTCAATTTTTAAATCTATCACGGTGCTCTCTCCGGACTTTTTAATCAGATTGATAAAATCCAGCGCCTTAATCCAGAGGCTTTTCGCCTTAATTCCCCGACCGTAAACCACGGCTGGAATCAAGCCTTCTTTTCTCCCCTTTTTTGTCTTCCGGCCGAAAATTTCTCTTGTTTCGGCGGCCAGTTTTACTTTTTCCATAATAGTAAAGGATAATTAATAGAATTTTAGCACAATTTCAGCATTAGTCAATTTCAATCAGGTTTTTATTCTTCTTATATAAATGCTCTGAATTAGGCCTATGGCCAAGAGCGTAGTCACTAAAAAACTTCCTCCATAGCTTAAAAACGGCAAAGGCACTCCGGCCACCGGCATGACACCCGTATTCATGCCCACATTGATAAGCAAATGAAAAAATATCATAGCCATAATGCCTATCGTCAAAAGATAGCCGAAATTATCTCGGGCGAGCCGGGCAGCTTCCTTGATTCTCCAAAAAATTACCCCGAAAAGAATAAAAATCGCCGCCACGCCGAGAAAACCCAGCTCTTCGGCAATCACCGCGAAGATAAAATCCGTATGTTTTTCCGGCAAAAAATTAAGCTGCGATTGCGACCCATGGCCCAATCCTTTACCAACCAGCTTTCCCGATCCCACCGCCACTACCGATTGAATCACATTATAACCGCTGCCTTTCGGATCGCGGCCGGGACTCACAAAATTGACGATTCTTTCCTTTTGATAATTTTCAAGAAAAAGCCAGCTGGAAAAAGCGCTTAAGCTTAAAACGGCAATCAATATCAGGAAATTTTTTTTATTCAGGCCCGAATAGGAAAGAAGGACCGTCCAAATTCCCACTATAATTGAAGCCGAGCCGAAATCCGGCTGTTTTAAGATTAAAGAAACAGGCAGAAAAACAAGCACGATAGATGAAATTATCCTGACTAAAATGCTAAGTTGAGTTTTCTTTTTGCTAAGAAAACTGGCTAAAAATATAATCAGAATGAGTTTTGAAATTTCAACCGGCTGCATTCTTAAAGATAAAAACCCCAGCCACCCGGTCGTGCCCCGAACGTTAACGCCAAAAATAATAACCGCTATTAAAAGAATCAGCGCGATAAAATATAATCTTGTGCTCCAAGAATTAAATACGCGGTAATCGAAAAAAGATAAAAACAGCATGGCCGAAAGCCCGATAATCAACGAGATGATTTGTTTTGCCAAATAAGAACCGCTGAAAACCGAGCCCTCGTAGGAAATGCTGTAAAGGGCCAAAAGGCCGATAGATAAAAGCAAAACAACCGAGATCATCAAGATCCAATCCAGTTTAAGCAATTTGCTCATTTAATACTCCTGAAATTTATGCGCTTGGTAAAATCTTTTGAAAAAAGCGTCCGAATTGAACACATTCACTTCGGCTTGAACTTCCATATTGCTGACAATTCCGGAAAAGCGATTAGGCCAAGAAATTTTAAAATCTCTTTCTTCCCCGGCCTTAACTGTTTTCATTTGAGTCGAATTGAGCGCCAAAATCCGGCCATTTTCATCTTCCAGTATTATTTGAATCTTTATAAGATCGAAATCGAAAGGACTATTATTTTTTAAAAGCCCCTTGGCTTCCGAAAAACCGACGCCGCCGGAAATTTCGCTGTAATTTTTATTCACGATCTTAATATCCGGTTTTTTGTAATAATCATTAAACTGAACCCAGTCGGAATCTTTAATTTTAATGTCCGCCGAAGCGGGAGCGCTGGACGCGTCAATATTGTTTTCAATGAGGTACTTTCTTTCGCCGGGCAAAATAAAACCCGCGTTTTCCTTGGAAGCGAGGATGCCTCCCGACGAATCTTTGAAATCCATCCGGTAATTAAATTTTCCGTTTCCGAAAATGGCGTTGGGATTAAAAACTCGGGCGTAAAAATCATATTTTCCGGCGATTCCCGAGGGCGCGAAGCCGACTTTTTCCACTATAAGATTTTGGGCTTCTATCTTATCGCACCCCTTTTCGCATATTCCTCCGCAATCCGCGTCTTCTTCGTTCTGGTTTTTGATGTTGTCAAAACAAGTTTCCTTTTCCTTGAACAGGGAATAAGCGCCAAAAACAATAAGAACCAATATGACTATGTATACAAGAATAATGAAAGCTCTTTTAGATCGCGTTTCCATAAAGACATTTTAGCATACTCCGCCAAAATAAAAAAGAACATTATTCGGCTTAAAAACATAATTCTTGGCACTGTCCTACTTTCTCCCGGATTAAACCAGAATATCATCGGCGCTGAAGTGCTTAACGGCCGAGTTCGGAATGGGATCGGGTGTCGCCACTTCGCCAAAAGCACCAAGAATTATATATTCAAGGATAAATGTTCTATTTTTTTAGTTGTTGCTGACTGCTAACTTTACCCTATTGAATAAAATTTTGCCTCCGGCAAAATTTAATTTTTCCGAAGGAAAAACTATTCAACAGGATGAATAAGAGAGATAATGTTCGATTTATTAGTATCTCTTGGCTTAACGGATCGCTCCGCTTCCACCTAAGACCTATCCAGCTGGTAATCTTCCAGCAAATCGTCTCGCGTCGCTTGCGCGGCGCAAGAATTGCCTAATCTTGAGGTGGGCTTCCCGCTTATATGCTTTCAGCGGTTATCCCG
>CAZEYB010000003.1:0-11262 GCA_964516165.1 uncultured Bdellovibrionales bacterium
TCCAAAGTTTTTTGATTATATCTAGCGCCTTGGCAAGTTTCGCATTTGACATACATATCCGGCATGAGATACATCTCAATTTTTTTCGTTCCATCCCCCTGGCAGTCTTCGCAACGTCCGCCTTTCATATTAAAACTGAATCGGCTAGCTTCATAGCCGCGGTTTTTAGCTTCCTCTGTTCCCGCGAATATATCCCGGATCAAGGAAAAAACACCAGTATAGGTAGCGGCATTGGATCGAGGAGTTTTTCCTATCGGAGATTGATCCACATTTATGACTTTGTCGATAAACTTAAGCCCTTTGATTTTTTTGTGCCGGCCGGCCGCCTCTTTGGATTTAAAAAAATACCGCGAAAGAGCTTTGGCCAATATATCCGTTACCAAAGTAGACTTTCCGGAACCGGAAACTCCCGTTATGGACACGAATCTTTCCAGAGGAATTTTCACATTGATATTTTTAAGATTATGCTCGCTGGCGCCGATGATTTCGAGATATTTATCTGAAACGTCACGCGGTTTGGATTTCGGGGAAACTTTTTCTCTTCCGCTAATAAATCCGGCTGTTTTCGTATTGGAAGACTCAAGTTTTTTCAGATTTCCTTCAAAAATTATTTTTCCCCCTTCGTCTCCCGCTCCGGGCCCCATATCAATAATCCAATCCGCCTTTTTAATTATTTCCTTATCGTGTTCCACGACAATGACAGAATTGCCAAATTTTTTAAGAGACTCGAGAGTTTCGATCAATTTGACGATATCGCGATTATGGAGTCCGATTGAGGGTTCATCCAAAACATAAATAATGCCCGAGAGTTCCGAACCGATCTGGGTGGCCAGGCGGATTCTCTGGCCTTCTCCTCCAGACATGGAATCGGCCCCCCGACTGATAGTGAGATATTCCAATCCAACATTTTTGAGCGCCTGGGCTTTTAAAACCATTTCTTTGACTAGCGGAGCGATTATTTCCTTTTTTGATTCGCTGAATTGGTTTTTTCTAAAATTTTCGAGAAAACCAATGAAGTTATCCATATCCAAATTGACTAAGTCATCAATGGATTGGCCTGAAACTAAAACCGACAGATATTCTTTTTTAAGTCTTTTCCCCAAGCAGACTGGACAGGTTTTTTCCAGTAAATATTTTTCCATTTCCGACCGGAAAGCAGTCGAGGCGGTTCCCTGATATTTTTTCTTGATAACGGAAACAACGCCTTCGAAAGATAAATCGCGCTCTTTACTTTGAAAGCCGTATAAAATAATATTAAGATTTTCGGGAGATAACTTTTTTATGGGATCGTAAATGGAAAAGCCTGAAATTTTTCCGATTTTTTCCAAAATATCGAGGTAGCTGCCATGAAAGCTTAATTTCCCGCCGGATTTGGCGAGCGGCATAACCGCTCCCTCCGCCAACGATAAATTCTTATTGGGAATTATCAGATCTTCCTCCACTTCTTTAACCACACCCAGCCCGGAACAATGCGCGCAGGCTCCGTAAGGACTATTGAAAGAAAAATGTTTTGGCGTTATTTCTGGAACCCTGAAATAACAATTACTGCAGACAAAATCCTGATTATAAATTCGGTTGTCGGTGTTATCAATAGAAACAGCCATAAAGCCTCTGCCTAATTTAAACGCTGTTTCTATGGAATCAAGGATTCTTTCCTTGTCCGGCTTGTTTTTCTTTAATATTATCCGATCAATCACAATCTCCGCGCTGCCGACAAGATTTTTGGACGCGTCTTCCAGCGCTTCCGCGATCAGTATGATTTTCCCGTCCACGCGAGCCCGGGCATAACCCAATTGGCTGATATTTTTCAGCACTTCTTTGATATTTTTCCCTTCTTCTTTTATTCTGGCGAGAATCGCGATATTAGTGTTATTCGGCCGTTCCAAAATTTCATCCAGAATTTCCTGGCTGCGTTTTCTGACCATTGGAAGAAGACAGTTGGGACAATAGGGCACGCCTACCCTGGCGTAAAGCACGCGAAGATAATCATAGATTTCCGTAAGCGTGCCAACAGTGGAGCGCGGGCTTCGGCTGATGCTTTTTTGATCGATAGAAATAGAGGGACTTAAATTTTCAATTCGATCAACGTCCGGTTTGGCGGAAATTTCCAAAAACTGCCGGGCATAGCTCGACATGCCTTCCAGATACCGGCGATTGCCTTCGGCGTATATGACATCGAAAGCCAGCGATGATTTCCCGCTTCCGGAAAGCCCGGTAATGACTACTAATTGATTGCGAGGAATGGAAACATCGATATTTTTCAAGTTATTTACTCGCGCTCCGAAGATTCTTACGCTTTCTTTATTTCCCCCGCTTGCTTTTGGCATTTTATAAAATGAAGAAAAATTATTCAATAGAGAGAATTACTAAAGAATAATTATAAAGCAGTTTCGAGAGATTGGCAAGGCATCATAATCCGATCCGGTTATAAACTGACGTATTTCACCGGCAGGACTTTTTTGAAAACGCCGGCGATAAGAATGGAATCGGAAGAATGGATGAAAATCGGCTGATGAATGGCGTTGGTTGATTTGGGAAAAAGTCCGATAATTTCCAGACTGACTTTTTTATATCTTTTTATCGTCGCCAGTCCGTTAATAACCGCCACCACGATTCTGCCTTCCAGATCTTCTCCTTTGGCATAATCGTATTTTTCAAAAATGGCGTAATCGCCGTCATTGATTCCTTCTTTGTCCATTGAATCTCCAAGAGCTTTTACCGCGAAAAGATTGGCTGAATTCTCGCCGCGAAACAGAGATTTGGAAATTTGGAGAAATCCATCCACGTTATCTTCGGCATAAGCCAAAGCCTCTCCGCAGGATGCCGGACCGTAAACTGGAATAGAAAAAATGTTTCTCAAATTAGAGAAGTTTTCGTTTTCAATGACATAAATTCTCTTCTGGCTGTCTCTTTTAATCAAATCTTTTCTTTCCAGCGCTTCAATCACCTGCATCACCGATTTCAAGCTGTCCCTCGATCCGCGGGATTCTAAATGGCGGTGCAGTTTATAACTGGTGGGATTTTCATTCTTTTGCTCGATAAGTTCGCGGATGCTCTCCAGAATAATCTTTTGTTTGACAGTGATTTTTTGCATTTTATATTTGTTAATTATTACCAATGTTATTCTATCACTGTTACTATATCACCGCAACCTATCCTCTGTGGATAACTAAAAAACTTCTCCGCTAGAAGAAGTTTTTAAATAAACTCTTACTTCACAATTCTTACTTCTTTTCCTAGCTTCCGCAACCGGCATCGCTGGAAGATCCGGTTCCTTCGCCGAATCCCGGAGACGGAACCGCGGAGGATAATTCCTGATTGCATTCGTCCGGAGCATCGCTGAAAGCGGAACAAATGGTCTTCATAATACTAGCTGGATCTCTTCCTGATTGAGCCGTTGTCCCGTTTATCACTAAAGTGGGCGAGCCTTGCACACCGTATTTTTCGTTATCCGCTTTATCGACGTTAAATGGAGGAAATTGCCCGCCATTCCAGGCGCTCTTATCGTTATAACTTTCAGTCACTTTGTATTGTTTATCCGCCGCTTCCGAGCAACTGGCAATTTTAGCGGCGGCAATGCCAGTTTTTTCAATACAATCGCTTTCAGTCCCTTGGCCTTTTTTAAGAAAGCATTCCAGGTAAGCATCTAGTTTTTCCGGATTGTTTTTTTGGATACAATACTGCCTTAAATTTTCGTCTAATTCTTTTTTATCGTGCATGGCGTAACTTACGAATTTCAAGCTGAAATCAATTTTATTGCCAAGTTTATCCAACACTGGCAAAATTCCTTTTTCTATTTGCGTTCCATACGGACAATAGCTCATAGTAAACAATTCCACGACGGGTTTGTCGCTTTTGGCTATATCCTTAGTTTCCGCGTTCGGAGCGGCGCCGCTATCCGCCTGATTATTAAGTTCTTTATTCATATCCAAGGCGGTTGGAAAAAATTTCGATCCGTCTTTAGCCATATAAGCCGTGATTTCTTGGCCTTGCGCGTTCACAGTCACTTTATACAAATCGCCTTCCGCAGCAATGTCTTTTACTTCAGCTATAGTTCCCGGCTGCATCAGATTTTTATTAATGTAATCTGAAACTTTAGTTTTGGCTTCTTCTTCAGTTAGAATTTTGTTTTTAGAAAGCAACGAAGCGAAATTAATGTTTTTTAATTTATTAAACCCGCCTATGGCGACCAGCGCCACTATAATCGCGCCGGCTAAAATGACTTTTTTCATTAGATTAAGCTTGAATAGTTACCCGCTTATTCTATACTAGTAAATAATTTTGAGCAAATTTAAAGGGGAGTCATCGCAACGCGACGCTCCCCTAAGTCTTGATGTATTTGGTTTTCACTTTTTTTTACTCCTTTCTCCCTATACCAGATTTGCAAGTGGTTTACTACCTGCTATTAATTGTTTACTCAACTGGGAGAGTTGCCGGAGAAAATTTTCTATTTTCTCCGAAGATGGCTTTTTGGGAGAAAGACATTTTTCTAGATATTTGCAACCAAGTTGGTCGCAATAACCGTTAGATTTCCCAAAGCAATCGGGATTGCCTTCTCTCCTTTGTCTCGCCCTGTATAATGGGACCAGACTCACTATTAAACAAGCTTCACAAAGCCCTCCAGATTCTCCCTCCTCCTTGGAATCGATTTCTCTACAATCGTTTCCGCAAGCTATGCATTTAACTTTTAATTTTCCCATGGCCTTTTCTCCTCTCTTTTTTAGAGTTGAGTGAAAAAATTTTAATCAAACTTTCCCATCTGAAATAGCGATTTAATCTTCACGATTTCAAGTAATGTAGTTTGATCTTTTTATAAAGAACTAGACCGCCAAACAAAAAACACGCTAAACGTGTTTTCAATATGTAAAAAAATCGATTGTCGAGAGAAAAGATACCCATATTCAGCCGTTAAATTTTATGTTTGTTTTTAACCGCTCATGGACTGTTTCTATTATATAACCAGTCGAAAATTAGGCAAATCAAGTTATCCACAGCTAGATTTTACAAATACTTATTCATTCTTCTTTTCTTCATCTCTTTCACCAATTCCGAAATCCTAACCACGCCGTCTTTATGGGTTACGACGATCGCATCCGGAGTATTCACCACTACCATACCCTTAAGCCCGACTGTCGCCACTACTTTTCCCTTTTCCAAATTATAAATCAAACTGTCCGTTGTTTCGAAATCCGCCACTTCGCCCTTGGTTACGTTAGCTTCGCTCGTTTCTTCCAGCGCTTCTTTCAAGGCGTAAAGCGTTCCCGGATCGCTCCATCCCATATTGGTTTTAAGAATCACCGCATTGGATAAATTAACTTTTTCGATTATCGCCGCGTCGAAATTTATTTTGGGACATTTCTCGTACTTATCTTGAATGATCGCCTGATAAACTTCAGGCGCCAATTTTTTGTAACAGTCGAGAAGAAAATCCGCGGAAGTCACAAAATAACCCGGATTCCAAAAATACTCGCCCGATTTATACATCCGGTCGCAAACCGCTTTGACCGGTTTGTATTTCCAGCCGCGAAATTCAAAATAATCTTTTTTTTCGATGGAACCCTTTTTCCCGCCTACTTTAATCCAGCCTAAATTATTATTGGCAAAGCGCGCTCTTTCAGCCATAAATACGAATCGCTTGGGATTTTTCTTAATTAATTTTTCACCGGCCTTGAGCGCTCGGGTAAATTCGCTTATCCGGTCCATCAAATGATCCGCCCAAACGATAGCGACTGGGCCGTGATAGCCCGATTGATTCAGTTTATTCATCGAAAAAAGCACCGCCGGACCAACATCGCGCCGGGCCGGCTCGATAAAAATATTTTTTTTCGGCAACCCGGGCAACTGTCTTTCAATGATGCTTTTGTATATTTTCGTGGTCTGAACGAAGATATTTTTGATTCCAAAAACCGGAGCCACTCTTTGAAAAGCCAGCTCTAATGTGGACCGGCCGTTGAAAATCTCATCGAATTGTTTAGGCGAATTGACTCGCGAAAGCGGCCACATTCGGGTGCCAATTCCTCCGGCGAAAATAATAATCTTCATGATGTTGTTTTAAATTATCCGATGCGTTATAATTTAACCATATCATGCGTAAAAAAACAAAAGCGGAAAATCGGGAAAGCAAAAAAGCTAAGAAAATGGCAGTTTCCGGAAAAAGCGTTTTTAAGTTGAAAGAAATTATTGTTAAAGGCAAAAGCAAATAATCGCCGACGCGATTGACTAAAATCGGCTGGTTTGTTATCCTATTCTGATATGAGTTTTTTTAACCAGGATCTAAATTTATGTCGAAAATAATCAATATTACTGAACTAATAATCGCCCTGCTTCTGGTTATTTCCATTCTTCTCCAAAACCGGGGGGCGGGGCTTTCCTCGACTTTCGGAGGCGACTTTGGCGGTTATTACACCCGGAGAGGCTTCGAAAAGTTTTTAGTCGTTTTTTCTGTTATCCTTTCCGGATTGTTTATCATTTTGGCTGTCGCCAACTTAATAGTAACCAAATAATAACCGCTTAAAAACATATTAGCGACCCCATTTTAAAAAACAACAACCGCCGATTGAAAATAATCAGATGGCCCAGAATAATTCAGCTTATGAACTTTAAGGAAAAACTGCTCTTTTACTTTTTACTGCTGATATTTGCCGGATCGCTGGTAAGCTGGGGCGCCATTCATTACTATTCCAAGACTAAAAGCGTTCCCGCTTATGGCGGAGAATATATAGAAGGAATCATCGGTCAGCCTCTCCATATTAATCCGATTATTTCCGAATCCAATGAAACCGACGCGGATTTAACCCGAATAATTTATTCCGGACTTTTTAAATATGACGGGAATAACCATTCGATTCCGGATCTAGCTGAAAGTTATGATCTTTCTGACGACAAAACCACATATACTGTTCATCTCAAAGATAACATACTTTGGCATGACGGCCAGCCTCTTAATGCCGATGATATTCTCTTCACTGTCAACCTTATATCCGATCCGGCTTATAAATCGCCTCTCCGCTCCAACTGGCAAGGGATTAAAACCAACGCACTGAATGATCGTACTCTCGAATTTAAGATAGAGATGCCTTACACCGGTTTCCTGAACAACCTGACTTTCGGCATTCTGCCCAAACACATCTGGGAATCCGTATCTCCGGATAATTTCAGTTTAAACTCGCTCAATTTGGAACCGATTGGCACCGGACCTTATAAATACAGTTCTATCCAGAAAGATTCAAAAGGCAACATCCTTTCTTACAAATTAATTTCCAACCCCAATTATTTTGAAGGCAAGCCATACCTTTCGAAAATCACTTTTAATTTTTATACAGACGACGATTCGGCTTTAGACGCGCTAAATCGCAAGGAAATAATGGGCATAAACGTGTTGTCCTCCGAAAAAATCCAAAATATCAAAACCCAAAAAAGCGTGGCTGTCCGCCAGTTCGGAATCCCCCGTTATTTCGCTGTTTTTTTCAATCAGACAAAAAGTCTCCCGATAGCCAGCGATGAAGTGCGCGAAGCTCTGGCTTATGCTACTAATCGCCAGGAAATTATCAATAATGTCCTCGGAGGCAAAGGCAATCCGGTCTATTCTCCATTTTCCCCCGATATGATCGGCTACTCGGAAAATTTAGATCGACGCGATTATGATTTGGACAAAGCCAACGAGATATTAGACGCTAACCAGTGGCCGCGGGAAGAAGACGGATTCCGGATAAAAAACGGCGCTCCTTTGGAAATTAATTTGGTAACAGCTAGCTGGAGCGAATTAGCCAACACGGCTGACATTCTAAAATCACAATGGGAAAAAGCCGGCATTAAAGTCAATGTCAACTCTTACTCTATTTCCGACATCCAGCAAAATTATATCCGGCCGCGGGAATATGAAGCTTTGCTCTTTGGACAAATCACCGGCGCCGATCCCGATCCCTATTCCTTCTGGCATTCCAGCCAGAAAAAAGACCCCGGTCTTAATCTGGCGCTTTTCGGAGATTCTAATTCCGATAAATTAATTGAGGAGGGAAGATCCGAATTTGATGATCAAAAAAGAGCGCAGGATTACATTGATTTCCAAAATATCTTAAATAAGGAGATTCCGGCAATTTTCCTTTACAGTCCGGAATATGTTTACCCCATCAGCCGGAACGTTCAGGGAATCGATATCAAAACTTTAATTTCCCCTTCCAACCGATTTTCGGATATCAATCATTGGTATATCAAAACCAAAAGAGTGCGAAAATAATTTTTTTTCCGACAGTAAAATATTAACCAACAAAAAATGAAAAAAGATTTTACGGATGTTTCCAAGCATTATGCCGCTCGATCGCATGAAAAGATGAAAGAGGTTCTTATGGATCCCGGCGGCGACGGCCCTGTCATCCATTATTATATGATCCGGGGCGGATCAGAACAGAAGAATGTGACCATTTGGGAACCCGGAACAATATCAGGAGAATATATAAAAACATACGGACATTATCACATCGGTGATTTGAGCGAAAACTATTGGATCGTTTATGGTGAAGGAATAGCGCTCATCCAAAAATTGGCTGAAAATGAAAAGGATGAGATGATTCTCGACGTCGTAGAAGAATTTAGAGCAATTCCAGCCAAACCGGGACAAAAAATATTTATGCCTCCCGGATTCGGCCATTTATTGGTCAACACAGGGAAAACATATTTTGTCACTATGGATGACAGTCCCGTAGATTTTGAAGAGCGGGATCCGGCCAATTTCCCGGGTCACGCGGATTACGAACCCGTAAAAAAAATGCGAGGATTCGCCTACTATGTCGTAGAAAAAAATGGTCAGCCCGCGCTCAAAAGGAATCCGCTTTATAAAACCATAAATAAAGAAGATTTAGGCGGTTTTCCGAAACTTGACTTTTCCTGTTGATTGATGTATAATAGTATGCTATAATGACATCAGTGAAATTCTTCTTTATATCAACGCTTTATTCAATATCTTCCTTGACTTCGATTAAAATTATTAGTCTTTAAAGATGTAACTAAAACGCAGGCTTTAATTGGAAGTTCGAATCCTCCAAAGACGCAATTTTTTATTTCAATATTTTTTTATTTTAAATTAACAAGTTTTTAACTATTATTAATAAACTTATTCAACAAATTTATGTTTAGTCGAACAACGGCTGGAACGAAGTTCAGCCGTCCTGATTTTAACGTCCGCGTCTTGCCTGGCGTTTCCGAAACCAAGCGGCGCGAACCGGAGCGCGGTTTCGCTAAAAATAGCTTGCGAGTCATTCCGCTTGGAGGACTGGAAGAAATTGGCCGCAATATGACCATTTTTGAATATGGCCAGGACATCATTATCGTGGATATGGGACTCCAGTTCCCGGACGAAGATATGCCGGGGATTGACTATCTCATCCCAGATGTAACTTATCTCAAAGGAAAAGAAAAAAATATCCGCGGCGTGATTATTACTCACGGACATTACGACCACATCGGCGCTATTCCCCATATTATGGAAAAAATCGGCAACCCGCCGATCTATATGACCGAACTGACACGTGGAATCGTGATAAAGCGCCAGGAAGATTATAAAAACAAACAACCGCTTGATATTCACACAGTAAAAAAAATCGATCGCATCCGATTAGGCTCTTTCAGCGTGGAATTTTTTCATGTCAACCATACCATTCCCGATGGCGTAGGATTGGCAATCGGAACGCCGGTGGGAAACATCATTCACACCGGAGATTTTAAATTTGACCACTCTCCTATTTCAGACGCGCCGGCCGACATGGCTAAAATCGCGCGACTCGGCAGTGAAAATATTTTAGCGCTTATGTCCGACTCCACCGATTCCAAAACTCCCGGCTACTCTCTCTCTGAATCCAAAATCGCCCAAACGCTGGACGAAATTTTTGAGCGTACCGATGGACGGCTTATTATTGCCACTTTTTCGTCTCTTATTAGCCGAATTCAATCGGTAATTAACGCCGCCGATAAATACGGCCGAAAATTAGCCGTGGACGGCTATTCCATGAAAACTAATGTTGAGATCGCCAGAAACTTGGGATATATTAAAGCCGGGAAAGGAACGCTCATTCCGATCAGTAAAGTCAATGATTACCCGGATAATAAAGTAGCGATTATCTGCACCGGAGCGCAAGGCGAAGCCAACGCGGTTCTTATGCGGATCGTGAATGGCGAGCACCGCTTCGTGAAAGTCCATAAAAACGACACTTTTGTTCTGTCTTCTTCGGTTATCCCCGGAAATGAAAGAACGGTGCAGTCAATTATGGACACGATTTATCGGAAAGACGCCAAGGTCATTAATTATTATATGATGGATGTGCACGCCGGAGGGCACGCGCGCCAAGAAGACTTAAAAATGATGATTAACCTTATCCGTCCGAAGTATTTAATTCCGATCCACGGCAATTATTATATGCTCAAACTTCATGGAGAACTGGGAGTTTCCGTCGGAATGGATCCGAAAAATATCTTAATTTCTGAAAACGGGCGGGTGATTGAATTTGATTATCGCGGCAACGGCAAGGTTACCAATGAAAAATTGCCCATTTCAAACATCATGGTGGATGGATTGGGCGTAGGCGACATTGGACAGGTAGTGCTCCGAGACCGACAGCTTCTAGCCAAAGACGGGATGTTTGTGATCACGGTGATCATCGACTCAAAGACCAAAAAAATCGTCGGCAAACCGCAAGTCACTTCCCGCGGATTCATTTTCGTGAAAGAAAATTTCGATTTAGTCAATGCCACCAAGAAAAAAGTGGAAGAAGTAGTTTATAAAAAAACTTCCCCGGGCGCGGCCGTCAATTGGGATTATGTTAAAAATAATATCCGCGAAGTCGTCGGCCAGTTCCTCTATCAAAAGACGGAGCGAAGACCAATGGTACTGCCCGTCGTTATAGAAGTCTAAAATCGATATTATTCAGAAAGCGAAATGTCCATTATGGACATTTCGCTTTTGTTTTATTATACTGAAATCATGAAATCACGTATCTTTTCCGGCATACAGCCGAGCGGACAATTGCATATCGGCAATTACTTGGGTGCTATTAAAAACTGGGTTAAGCTCCAAAACAAGTACGATTCCATTTTTTGCGTGGTCGACCTCCACGCCATAACCGTCCCGCAAGACCCAGAAAAGCTTAGAAACAGCTGCATTGAAGCCGCGAGATTGCTATTGGCCACTGGAATAGATCCCAAAATAGCCACGATTTTTGTCCAGTCGCATGTGCACGAACACGCGGAATTGGCATGGATTTTGAATACTAT
>CAZEYB010000003.1:11362-14059 GCA_964516165.1 uncultured Bdellovibrionales bacterium
AAAAGATTTAACAAACAGTTTGGTGAAACTTTCGCTTTGCCCGAACCGTATTTCACCAAAGAAGTAATGCGGATAATGGGATTGGACGATCCCGCCAAGAAGATGAGCAAATCAGCCGGATCGGATTACAATTACATCGCGCTTACGGATAATGAAGAAACTGTCCGAAGAAAAATCAAAAAAGCCGTGACGGACAGCGGCTCGGAAATTAAATACGCTGGAAATAAACCGGCGTTAATAAATTTAATCAATATTTATTCTTCTTTCTCCAGCCAGGACCCGAAAGCCATTGAAAAAAAGTATCAAGGCAAAGGCTACGCTGATTTTAAAAATGATTTAGCGGAAGTGATTATAAAGTCTCTTAAGCCCCTTCAGGAAAAAATGAAATCTTTTACCGACGAAAAGGTCTTGGCTATTCTTCGCGAAGGCGCCGATCGGATCCGTCCGCTCGCCCAAAAGAAATTAGAAGAAGTCAAAGAGAAAATTGGTTTTATCCTCTGATTATTTTTAATACTTCCTCTCTTTTTTGCTCCATTAATTCTTTCGTTTTGGCTTCAACATTAAAGCGGATGACCGGCTCGGTGTTTGAACCTCGGAGGTTGAACCGCCAATCGGCGCGTTCAATGGAAACACCATCTATTTCTGAAATACTTTCAGCGTCTTTTATGTAGATTTCCTTAACCTTAGCAATTACAGTTGGGACATCATAAACCGTGTTGTTAATTTCTCCGGAAACGAAATATTTATTCCAAAACATCTCCCGCATAATTTCCGAGAGAGTTTTGTCTTGTTTTGAAAGAAATTCTAACATTATAACCAGTGGGATAAGCCCGTTGTCGCAATAGAAATAATCGCGGAAATAATAGTGGGCGCTCATTTCCCCGCCGAAAATCGCATTCTCTTTTCTCATTCTTTCCTTGATAAAAGCGTGGCCGGACTTGGTGACAATAGACGTTCCGCCGTTTTCTTTGGCAATATCGTCAATCGCCCATATCAGGCGCGGGTCGTGAATAATTTTAGTGCCCGGATTTTTTTCCAAAAATATTTTGGCCAGAAGCGCCGTAATAAAATATCCTTCGATGAATTCCCCTTTTTCGGTGAAGAAAAAACAGCGGTCGGCGTCAGCATCCCAGGCAACGCCGAAATCGGCCTTTTCCTCCATGACACGCTCGGAAATTTCTTTTCTGTTTTCCGGAGCAAGCGGATCCGGCCGGCCTTTGGGAAAATTTCCGTCCGGTTGCCAGTTGAGTTTTATGATTTCTATGCCAGTATTTTCCAATAATTTATCAACCGCTTTCCCACCAGCGCCAAAATTAGGATTGGCCACGATCTTAAATGTCTTGAATTTTGAAAAATCGGCGAAGGTTTTGATTTTGGCTATATAGTCGTCTAAAATATTTTTTTCTTCCACTAGAGATTCTTCCTTTTCGCTTAATTCGTAACCAGATACGGAAGCTTCGTTATTCACGGCAATTTCGCGAATGTCAAATAATCCGGTGTCGGATGAAATCGGCTTAGAATCCTCGCGCACAAATTTCATTCCGTTGTGTTCTCCCGGATTATGAGAGGCTGTGATGGAAAATCCGCCGGCATATCCGTAATTGGCAACCGCGAAATAAAGCATATCGGTGGAAATTGTTCCCACGTCAATCACCTTAATTCCACGACTGGCAATCGCTTTGATAGCGGCTTTTTTGAGCGCGGGTGTGGAAAGCCTCACATCTCCTCCAATCACCACCTCCTTGGGTTTTATGAAATCGCAGAAAGCGGAAGCGATTTTATAAACACCTTCTTCTCCAATTTCACTCGGATAAATTCCGCGAATATCATAGGCTTTGAATATCTCCGTATTTATTCGTTCTTTCATATAATCACAGTCAATGATTACTTTATCTATATCTTACCACGCGAATCTATTATTCTGAAATTCCATTTCCACTCCCGGCAGTGTTTGGCATAATCCACCCCGATTCGGGGGGATTTTATGATTTTCAGCCGTTTTTTGTTATCTCGTGGTTCCAGCCATAACTTTTTTCCCAGCGTCAAATCATGACCGTTTAAAGATTTATTAATATGGAGAAGCTTGGTTAATTTTCCCGGACCGTTCAACCTCACCCCTAATCCCTCTCCTTGTAAAGGAGAGGGGGCTATTTCTATCCCCCGTATTAATACCGCTGCCGGAAAGTCTTTTTTCTCCGTTACGACGTTGAGCATAAAATACATTCCGTAAATCATATAGATATAAGCGCGGCCTGATTCGCCATACATTATTTCAGTTCTTTCAGTCCGGCCGCGCGCGGCATGACAGGCTAAATCGTCTTCGCCCCGGTAAGCTTCTGCCTCCGTAATTATTCCTCTAACTATTTTGCCTTTATATTTCCGCGCTAAAACACAACCCAACAGATTTTGGGCAGCTTTGACAGTATTTTGATTATAAAAGTTACGTTTTAATATCATAAATAATAATCTCGAATTTAAAAGCTCAAATGTCAAATCAACCTCAAAATTCAAAATCAGAAATTTTATCATTTAGATTTAGGATTTGATTTGACATTGGGATTTTGACATTGGGATTTTAAAATTATACTATAAACTTAATACTTTATCAGATATACTAACTTCTATAATACTATAAAACAAATGAAGATAGGCATAGTCGGCTTGCCCAATGTCGGAAAATCCACTTTATTCAAAGCC
>CAZEYB010000003.1:14159-27894 GCA_964516165.1 uncultured Bdellovibrionales bacterium
GGGTTTTTCAGAATGAGAAAATTATTCATGTCTATAATAAAATTGACCCGAAAAGCGACATGGAAATCATCAATACCGAGCTGATTCTGGCCGATCTGGAAACAGTAAAAAAAGTGAAAACTCGGATAGAAAAAGATATCCGGGGAAACAAAAAAGGCGCTGATGTCCAGTTAGCGGTAATAACAAAAATTAAAAAGCGCCTGGAAGAAGGAGAGTTGGCCAATTCGCTGGAATTCAATTTGGCGGATGAAAATACCAAGCAAATAATTCAGGAATTGTCTCTTTTAACTCTAAAACCGTTCATTTATATTTACAACGTTTCCAATCCGGACGAAAAACTGCCTGACGTTTTGGAAAATAAATATCATGTAAAGCTGGACATAAAAATAGAAGAAGAATTGATCGAAATGTCTCCGGAAGAAGCCAAGGAAATGAATATTAAATCCGATTTGGACAAATTGATTCTGAAAGCCTACGAAATTTTGAAACTCATTACTTTTCTCACGACTGGAACAGATGAGACTCGCGCCTGGACGATAAGACGCGGTTCAACCGCGCCTCAAGCTGGCGCGGCCATTCATACCGACTTTCAGGAAAAATTTATCCGCGCCGAAGTAATCCGGTGGGAAGAATTATTAAAATCCGGCTCGTGGAGTAAAGCGCGGGAACTGGGAAAACTTAGACTTGAAGGGAAGGAATATATTGTGCAAGACGGAGACGTGATTGAATTCAAGATTTAAATTTGACTAAAAAATAATTTTAATATAAACTTGTTTTAACTTAGAAAGTCCGAGAATCTCCCCGCTTTAGCTTGTCTAGAGATAGGGAGGTTACATCCGTTTCAGGGCTTTCTTTGAACGGATTTTTGTATTTTTGTCGCTTGCTCTGGCAAGCGGTATAAAAATACAATCCGCCTTTGGCGGATATAACCCATAAAACTCATAAATCATGCGTTACGAACTATTCTATTTGATCGGAACTTCCCAAGAAGAAGAACTGCCTAAAATTAAAGAGAGGGTGAAGGAAATTATTACCGCCAGTGGCGGAGTTTTCGAAGCCAAAGAAACTCTCGAAAAGAGACGCTTATCTTACAATATCGGCCGGGAAACCCACGGGATTTACACTGCCCAACGTTTTGAGCTGGAAAAATCCGACAATCTAAAAGAAATCGCCAGCAAGTTCAATTCCGATCCGGGAATCTTGCGATTTATCTTAAGCCGGGCTGAAGATCTTCCCAAACTTAAATCCAAAGAGGAAAGGATAAGCGAAACAACTCAAAAAGAAACCGCTTCCAGATTAAGAAAAGAAGAAAAGTCCGCCCGAGACGCCCTATCCGCTAGCAAGCAGGAATTCACCTCCGATGGAAAAAATGATAAAGAACCAAAAGAAGAAAAGCCTAATAAAAAAGTAGGAAGCGAAGACATCGATAAGAAACTTGAGGAAATATTAAACATTTAAAAAATAACTATGAACGTCAATAAAGTGGTGTTAGTTGGCCGCCTTACCCGCGATCCGGAGATAAGAACTACGTCGTCCGGTCAATCCGTAGCTTCCATAAGCCTCGCTACTAACCGTTTTTGGAAAGATAAAAACGGGCAAAAGCAAGATCAAACTGAATTCCATAACATCGTACTCTGGGGAAGACTGGCGGAAATTGCCGGACAATACCTGACTAAAGGCCAGGAGGCTTATTTTGAAGGTCGGTTGCAAACTCGGAAATACACCGCCAAAGACGGAACCGAGAAAAGAGTGACTGAAGTGGTCGCCGAAAATATGCAACTGGGATCGCGCGCGCAAGGATCTTCCCGCGCTGTTTCTTCTCAAAACTTTCCCGCTCGGCCAGCCCAAGGCTCCGTTCCAGAAACTCCCGCCGAACAAATTCCCACTATCAATCTGGATGAAGAAGACGAAGTAAAAATTGAAGACGTTCCGTTTTAACATAATTGAACCAAACTATGAATAACGCCATTTTGATCGAAAAAAAGACTTGCTATTTTTGCCAAAATAAAATGGATAAAATCGATTTTAAGGACGCTTATTTTTTGCGTCGTTTTATGAATTCCCAGGGTAAAATTTATCCGCCGAAAAGACACGGCACTTGCGCCCGCCATCAAAGGACTTTGGCCAATGCTATCAAAAAAGCTAGAATCATGGCTCTGGTGCCTTTTGTCGCGAGGTAAGAATAAAGTAGAAAAAAATTCATGCTAGGCATTTCGGAGATCAAGACGGGAAAAAACATAATTTTCAACGGGATTCCTTATGTCGTTCTTTATCATGAGCACTCTAAAACGGGCCGAGCTGGATCGGTTTTAAGAACCCGGCTTAAAAACTTGGCAACTGGAGCGGTTTTGGAAAAGACTTTTCAGGGCGCGGAAACAGTGGAAGAGGCCGACATCGCTAAAACCAAAGCTCAATTTATTTACAAAGAAGATTCGGATTATTATTTCATGGACAGCGAATCTTTCGACCAATTTTCTCTCTCAAAGGTTGTCCTGGGTGATAGCGTGAATTATCTCAAAGAAGAAACGGAAGTGACTATTTTAAACTTTAACGGCTGTCCGATTAACTTGGAACTGCCGGTTAAAATAAAACTGGAAGTTGTTGAAGCGCCGCCGGGAATTAAAGGCAATACTGTCTCCACCGGCGGTAAAATTGTAACGCTTGAAACCGGACTAAAAATTTCCGTTCCCCTTTTCGTGAAAACCGGCGAGTTTGTCATGGTGAACACTGAACGCGGCGAATACGTTTCCCGCGCTTAATGCCGCGAAAAAGCCAACTAATGATAAAACGGAAATATGACTAATACCATATTTAATCGACGCGCTGGTTTTGACTATGAAATCGAGGAAATTTACAAAGCCGGCTTGGTGCTATTGGGACAGGAGGTTAAATCGGTAAAAAACGGCCAGGTCAGCCTTAAGGAAAGTTTCGTCACAATCCACGGCCATGATTTGTATTTAACCAACGCGCGCATTGCTCCCTATGCCCAAGCGGGAAACGCGGCAAGCTATGATCCGATCCGTCCCAGAAAACTTCTGCTTAGAAAAAATGAAATAAAACATCTCATTGGAAAAGTTCGCACTCTTGGCTTGACACTGGTGCCCATTAGATTATATACTAAAAAACGACTTATCAAACTGGAATTCGGCCTAGGAAAAGGAAAAAAGAAATACGACAAAAGGCAGAAAATAGCCAAACGCGACGACGATAGAAAAATGAGGCAAGCTCTCAAAAATTTATAGCGCGGGGATGTTTGGTTTTGACAGATTGTACGTTTAAAACAGGCAGGCTGAGGATGGCAATAACTCATTAAAATTTTGCTAAAAAGTTATAAGTGCAAACTTCATAACCAAAGCGAAAAGCGCGATTGCGAAAGCTTTCACGCCAAATTTTGCTTACGCTTTAGCTTAATACAAGCTTAAGCCATCGAACTATTGACTTCTGATAGGTAGATCTCGGTGTCATATATCAGGATAGCGGATATTGCGCTTTTCAGGTTTTATCCGTAAAATTAAACTGGAAATAGATTAAGATTATTTTGCTTATTTTTTATTCTTAATCGAAAAAAACAAATAAGCTAAGCTTGTAGATTGTTTCAATGGACAATTTTGGACGCGAGTTCGATTCTCGCCATCTCCACCACGCAAAATATATTTATTAATAATTAATTACCAAAACAATTAGAAGAACCTATTTCAGAAAACTTTTTGTAAAAAAGGAGCCAAAAACAAGAATCAACGAACGTATTTTGGCTGATTCCGCCAGAATCATCGACGAAGATGGAAAACAGCTGGGTATTCTGCCCGTTCCGGAAGCCATAAGCATCGCCAAAGAAAAAATTCTTGACCTGGTTGAAATAGCGCCCAAGGCTAATCCGCCGGTTTGCAAGATCATGGATTTTGGGAAATACCAGTATCAGAAATCCAAAGAAGAAAGGCAAAATAAATCCAAGCAAAAAAAATCCGATATGAAAAGTGTCAGAATCAGCGTGAGAACCGATGACCACGATCTTATATTTAAAAAAGACCAGACGGAAAAATTTCTCGGGAAAGGCCATAAAGTCAAAGTTGAAATAATGCTTAGAGGAAGAGAAAAAGCCCGCGCCGATCTGGCCAAAAACAATCTTTTGGAATTTATAAAAAGCATTTCCATCCCTTATAAAATCGAGCAGGAAATCAAAAAATTTCCCGGAGGTTATAACATAGTAATTATTTCCAATTAGACCCATGCCTAAATTAAAGACTAAAAAAGCCTTAGCCAAAAAAATAAAGATTACCAAAAATAGGAAAGTTCTTAGAAGAAAAACCGGACAAAATCATTTTAATTCCAAAGAAACAGGAAAGAAGGGAAGGGAGAAGAGGAAAATTGTCAGACTTTTCGATACCGATGAAAAAAATGTGCTAAAAGCATTGCCGTATAATTAAACAAGCTTATAAAAGCCAATCATGACTAGAGTAAAACGCGGCTTGGCAGCCGGAAAAAGGAGAAAAAATTTATTGAAAGACGCTAAGGGTTACCGATGGAGAAGAAAATCCCATTACGCGACAGCCAAACAAGCCTTAATCAAGGCGGGAGCGTACGCGCTTCGCGATCGGCGGACCAAAAAAAGAGTCGCGAGAAGCCTATGGATAACCAGGCTTAATATTGCTCTTAGAGATCAAGGCTTGAAATACAGCCAATTTATTCCGAAACTTATAAGCGGGAAAATAAAATTAGATCGGAAAGTGCTTTCTCAATTGGCCGCGGAAAATCCGAAAGTATTCGCCAAACTCGTCGAAAGCGTAAAAAAATAAGTCAGTTATTTCTTTTTTAGTATTACCTCCTTTATCAGTCTTTGCAGACTATAAAGAGGCAACCATATCCACATCACTCTTTTCGCCCATTTTTCCCAAAAATTATTGGGATCTCCCATGGAAACATAGTCAATCAAGAAATAGATTGCGAAAATAAATAAAAATACGATAAAGCCAAAAACCGCGGTGCTCATAAATTTTTAAATAATTTTTACTCCGCTATTGATTTCATAAATGACATCTTTTTTCTCAACCACAATCCGCCAGCCTTTTTTTTCGGCGATAATCCTTAAATTTATGTTAGGGTTAAAAGCGATCGGATGATCCACGATTTCTAGAAATTTAGCGTCCGATTCAGTATCGCCGATACCGTAAGAGTCCTCAAGAGTCAGATTGTTTTCCGTGACATATTGGCGCACTACGTGGCCTTTGTGGACCGTCGGCTCAAAAACGGTCCGGCCGGTATAAAACCCCTTCTCATCTGTTTCATAGACTGATCCGTAAGCTTTGTCAAATTTAAGATATTTATTGTATTCTTCGACTATTTCGGAAGGCGATCCGGAAACGGCGATAATATGATATCCTTTCTTTTTCAATTCGGAAATAAGATTTTCAGCAAAAATATAAGTTCGATCTTTAAAAAATGGCACTACCATTCGGCTGGTTTCCAATATTTGAATTTTACTCAATCCCTTTACATTTTTAACATACAAACTTACCAAAGCCTTTCTGTATTCTTCGTAAGTGCCTTCGTGTTCCAACCACTTGCTATAAAGATAAACCAGCTCATCCCTCACCTTCCTCCTGAATATCTTCATCCAGACCAGTTCATTAATAAGTTCAAAAGCTAAATTCTTTCGAAAGATTGTTCCGTCAATGTCAAATACGGCAATTTTATTTTTCATAATCATTTCAATATCTCATAAATCGCAATGCCGGCGGCCACTGTCACGTTTAGCGATTCCTTCCCGCCTCTCATGGGGATAGCTATGATTTTGTCCGAAACTTTTAATATGCCTTGGCTGATTCCGGAGATTTCATTGCCTAGAATCAGAGCGCAAGGAAAACTATATTTAAATTTCCTGAAATCCGCGCTTTTTTCGTTTTGTTCCAGAGAAATGACGCTAAATTTTCGCGACTTAAGTTTCTTGATCAAAGAGCCGATTTTATCTATTTTTTCCCAAGCTACTAAGTTTTCCGCTCCCAGAGCCGTTTTTTTGATCATTTTCTGCGACTGGGTAAAATAAGGGTTTTCTTCTCGGATATGTGGCGCTGGAGTATATCCGGTTAAATATATTTTTTTCACTCCGGCCGCATCGGCTGTTCTAAAAATTGATCCTACATTATAAGCGCTCCGGACATTATGGATGATAAGACACAGCTTTTTTTTCATTAAAATCTGATATATTTGTCCCAGCGATCATATAGTTCCGCCGTCGTCATTACGTCCCTGAAGCAATAGCGGGCAATTTCAATATATTTTCCCTTCTTATATAAATCCTGGACCATGGAACCGTCAATGCCTTCGTCTTTGGAGCTTTTTATTCCGAAAGATTTGGCGTAAAAATCCAGATTGAATTTTCTAATCGCCCCGTAGAAAGTCAATTGTTCCAAAAGGTCGCAGTGATTTTTATGGTCGAACCGATAACCCATTAAATTCTTGCTCGGCCGAATTTTGTTTACAGCGCTTCTTATCATCAAAAACGGAATATCGAATCCGCGGCCATTGAAAGTAATTACTTGATCATAAGCTTTGATCAGCTCCCAAAATTTTTTCAAAATATCCTTCTCTCCGCCTGCCTCGTAAACTATGCCGTCTTCTTCAATCTTTTTAAGGCCGGAATCACTATCTTGAAACAAAACACAGCCTTTTAAACTATCGGGATTAAGTATTCCAATAGCCACAATTTCTCCGGTAAGCGGATAGAGCGACAATCTTTTTTCGACGTTAATTTTCTCTTCTTCGGTTTGGCTATATTTCAAAAGATAATCCCGGCTTTTCTTGTCATAAGAACCGAAATCAAAACCGATTGTTTCAATATCAACAACTGCTTTTGACATAAAATTTTTAACGATTATTGCGCTATTCTTATTTTGGCATATAAGCCATAGATGCCAAAGATAATCGCAATCAGCATCCACTGCGTTCCGGCCAGACCAAACATATTCACCTGTGACAATGATACATAACCAGCGATTATCGCCGTTATCGCGGAGAGAAGGATAAGTCCATCGCTTACTTTTTTATTATTCATATTCCACCTCCGTTTCTGTGTTTATTTTAATATTCCACTGTTTTTATTATATCACAGTGAAATTTAATAAAAAAGAGCCTTCAGCGAGAAAAAAAATCGCTGAAGGCTCAAGGATACAAAAGGAATAAATCAAGTGCTCAATGTTCATTTCTGCGGAACAAACCCCGACGCCGAACCATAATGCTCGCCGGCATTACTCGTCCAGCCGGTGCTGAAGTGAAGCCCGCCATCGCGCCAGTGGAAGAAAGGAGCGTCCACGAACCAACCATCGCCGCCAGGAGCATATTCGTCGCCTGCACAGTCAATGTGCAACTGCTTCCAAACTTGCTCCCGCTCGGGATGAGTGAGAAGCATACATCCGATAGCGAATGAGCCGAGACCGAACTCGTTATCGGCGAAAACCTCACGAGCTCTGCGGACACTGCGTCCACGATGGCGAAGTCCGAACTGGGCGGGAATGATGATGATGTCACTATCCTGCTTCTCGTATAATTTGACGAATGACTGCTCGGTTGTCTCCAACTGGCGGAGATACTTTTCGCCGAGCTGTCCTTCACGCCAGTTTTTGAGCGTCCTGCTCTTGCCGATGAGAGCAAGAACTTTCTCCAACGCCTTGCCATAATCCTTGGCGACTGTTTCCCACTTCGGAATGGCGAACCATCCTTTAGCATTCACGGGAAGCGGTCGTTCGGTCAGCTTTTCGTCGGCAAAACCGATACCTGGGAATAACTGACGCAGGATATTAGTCTGCTCCATAATCCCTTTGACTTTGTAGCCTTTGGGATACATATAGCTCGACTTGACTTCCTTGTCGGCAAACTGGTTGGACACTAAAAACTCTCTGGATAGCAACGATGATGCGAGTTTGGAACTCGTCGCCGTTCTCGATGAGCTTCTGGATGCCGTCCTTGTCGAGACCGACTTCCTTCATCGCCTTCTCCGCCGCGTCTTCGACGAAACGAAGATACTGCTTCTTTTGTCCGTCTGTTACTGTGGTGATCAATGTTCCCATTGTCATCCTCCTTCAATGATTTTATTTTCCCAAACCTGGGAATAGGACTTGTCTCTTGAATGAGACGAGCATTCTGGAAGCCATGCCAGACGTCCAAAATGCCCATCTCATTGTTAACGGATATTAAAGAACTGACAGAACCAGCTTAGCATATTCCTAACAATTTGTCCAATAAAAAGAGCTTTGCTGAAAGCTCCTGATTTAAAATTTTATTCAATCACTAACATGGCTTTTCTTCCCTGGCCCATATTATCCAAACTCCCCGGAAAATCATGGATAGCGTTATATAAGACATCGATGTTATATTGATAGTTTTCTCCGCGCTTAGTTCCCGGATCATTGGTAATTATCATATCTCCGTTATAGCCGATTAAAACCAAATTATGATAAATCGGTCCGGGAGAAGTATAATAGGGATTCCCAAGCATCCGGCCGGCCGCGGGAATGATAATCGGTTTGCCTCCGGCTAAATATCTCTTAAGATCTTCCCGGGTAAAATCATACACGACTTCTAAATTATCGATTCCGTAAAAATCCTGGGCAAGTCGGGCTGTCTGTTCGGCGTCAGTGTCTTTGTAGTCGCCATATTTTTTAATTTGAAATTCAACCAAATCTTGAATTTCCTTTTCCGCGATTTCTGGAGATAACTCCTCATCTTCTAAATAATATTTAAGCATAATGATTGACGCTTCTTCGCAGGCTTCTTCGTGAATCTCGTCCCAATTTTTAAAAGGAGCTTGAGAAGCAAAGGGAACGTCTATGAGAAACTTTTTGGGAATATTTCCTGAAACATCCCGCTTTTCAACATTGTTTTGATTTTTCAAAATGACACCTTCTTGTTTATCAACTTCTTCGCTGGATTCAATTTTCTTTGCTTCTCCATTTAAAATTCTATCTTTAAAATCATCTTTTATTTTATTTATCTCATTTTTAAGAATAAAGACTGCCGGTTTTTTTTCTCCGCTTGCTCCATCAACTATCATTTTTATTCCCAGACTAATTAAGATTAAAGCCGATAGAAGCAAGACTAAAAAGTTTTTCCAAGAAAACAATTTTTTGACATAAGCCGACATTATTCCCAAACAAAAAACGACGCTAAAAAAATCAAAAAAGGCGTCAACAATTTTTCCGGTTCTTCCAGAAATTAACGTCTGATGAAACTCGTCGGAAAAGCCGTATAATCCGGCAAAAAAAAGAGTTAACCAATAAGCTTTCTGAAATTTTATTTTATGCCCTTTCCAAAAAATCCGCCAGAATAAGAATGTCAGTAAAAAAAATTCCACGAAATGCGCCCCTTTCCGGAGAATTATTTCTTCCGTGGCTGATTTTGAATATCTAAGTCCGGGAATATCGGAAAAATAAAAAATAACCGCGGCCCAAACTAACGCGGGAAAATAAAATTTTATAAAAAATTTAAATTTATTCACTGTGTTTTAAAATTCTAATATACTACAACCGGGGTTCCGATTTCCGCCCAAGTGTATACTCTTTCCGCCGGACCGACTCCCAGCCTCACGCAACCGTGGGAAACGGGAATACCCAGGTGAGCCGATCCTTCCTTATATCCATTGGGCCATTCAGGCAACTCATGAATTCCAAATTTTCCACCTGGCGCTATAGCCATCCAGCGGGGCATATAAAGACCGTAAGGACGGGAAAAGGCTCGAGGAAATTTATTATAAACCCGGGTTTGACCTTTAGGGGTCTCCATGCCTCTTTTTCCGCTAGAAATCATAAAAGAATCCACAAGTGTTCCATCTTGAAAAATACTCAATACTTGGGAACTTAAATTTATATCGACGTATTTTCCCGTCTTAATCTTAGCCTCGGTATATTTTTTAGCTTGTTCCAGCCTCAAGGTGTAATCTTTTTCTCCAATAGCTAGAATGGGAGTTTTAGTTTCAGTTTCAAAAGAGCCTTGGTAAATCTTCTGAAAATTATCGCTCGGGTCATAGATATATTTGGCATAAATTTTAAGAGTGTACTTTGTATTATCCTGAATTTTATCTTTAGGCAAAAGCTTAAACTGCGTTTTATTAAGATTATTTTGTAAAGACAAATCATTTGGGGGATCCAGCTCAAATCGGATGAAAAAATCATTGGCGGACTTATCAAAATTTACAATCACGGGATCTTCAATATCGATTGTAACATCTTTAGCGTTATTTTCCGGGATTATTTTTGAAACTCGGGGATATTTTTCCGTTCGAAAAAACAATGTCTTGGACGAAATTTTGGAAAACATGGCGTTTCGCGCTTCCGGTAAAATTATTTTATAAAGAGTTTCTGGTTTCCAAAAATTTTCAGGAATGATGGTTACTTTTTTATTTGAATTTCCCCAACGCAGTTTGTAATTCTCGGCTGGTTCTATTTTTATCTTTGATTCATAAAAAGAAGTGGAGACCGGAATGGAGAAATCAATTATCGCCGGTTCGGCTGGCCGGATATCAATCGATTTTCTCAGCGTGATATCCGTCCTGAAAATTTCAGGATAAGCCTTTAAGCTGTAGCCTACGCCAAAAACTCCAAAAGTTATAATAACAAAAACCATCAAAAAGCTTTTGGGAGTGTTTACATGATGGATGCCTAAATGGCGCTTAATATGATGTTTTAGACGGCGCATAATTTAAAAATTGATTATCCACATTTAATTGAACAAAGTTTTGGCAGTTTCCCAAAGTTCTGAATGATTTTTTTCAGTTTTGAGCCAATACCACCATTCCGCGCCCCAAAGATAAATCCGAGGAAAACCGGTTTGCCGGGCAAAAGTCACGTTTTCCACCAGTTTTTTCGCGTTCATTGACTGGAATTGTTCTTTCAGGGGCGTGGCGACAGTCCAGCCGGAAACCCAAGGCTCGGCTTGAAGCTCTACAACAATGGTTTTATCTTGTTTGGCAAAAAGATTAATTAATCCGTATTTAAATCGGAAGAACCGGGGACCGATAGGATAATCGAAAAAGCCTATCCCCTTTTTATAAATAGTGCGGTACATTGTCGTCCCGAATATATCCGCCCTCTTGGCCGCCGACATCCAAAGGCTTAGCTCTCCGCTATCCGATACGATTATCGGCCTGGTTTGATCGATTTTCCTCACTTGGGCGATTTCCTTGTCCAGAAGGTCAGCCTCTGGTTTAGGGCAAACACCAAAAAGTAAAAAGGGTTCGTTTTCCACCTGCCAGTATTTAATGACTGGTTTGTTTTTGTATCTATACACAACGACGCTGATTAATTCCAGCAAGGCTTCCTTTCTTTTCTCGTCAGTAATCTTGGCCCATTGAGGTATGGCGCATTCCGGCCAGCGAGGCACCTTCTGCCCCACAACCAATATAACATCCGCGTTTCTCTTCTCAGCTTCGGCCAGCTGCCAGTCTATATCCGAAAAATCGTATTGTCCTTCTTTTTCTTCCACCAGATCCCAATAGACCGGAAGGCGGATCTTTTTCACTCCCAGATCATCAAGTATCGCCAAATAAGTTTCTTTCCAATTCATTCCTATATCCGCCGCGTAACGGCTGGAAAAAGTGACGCCCAGTTCGGCTTCTTTATTTTCCCGGCTAACCGGAAGATTGAAATAGGCCAAAAATAATAGCGTTAAAGATATCAGAATCAGTATGGATATCCCGATATATTTAAAAATTTTTTTGATGTAAAACATTTTACTTGTAATTTGAGACAAGAATTATTCCGGCAGTTATTATAATGATGGCCGAAATCTTTTGAATCGTGTTTTTTGCGTCTACTTTTTCCCGGAAAACATCCGACGCCCAGCCGGAAAAAAATATGCCTAAAATAAAAATAAATATATATTCCATGGAAACCAGCGCGTTGACAATCGTAACGCTTCCCAAAAAAATCGCGAAATTAAGCAAGAGAGAACCGCCGCCGCCCAGCGCTTTATTGAAAATAAAAATAATTCCGGAACTTTTATGTTCTTTTTCCGGATTTTTAAAATGGGCCAGGGATGAGACAATGGCTTTTCTCCATTCGGGAATAATAAAAAGACTTAACGCTCCGGCTAAAACTCCCAGTCTCGTCCAGACAAAAACGTTAATAAAGCTGTCGCGCTCGTAAAAATTTTTAAGCAAAGTAAAAGATAAAGCTAAAAATATTCCGGATAAAATGGCCGGATAAAAACCGGCGAAAAAAAATTTGCCGCGGCCGGACGACATTTCGAAAGAAATCAAAAGTCCGCCTAAAATCAAAAGGGCTACTCCTGCCAATTGCCATATCCCTAATTGTTCTTTAAGAAAAAAGAGGGATAGAAAATAAGTAACCGCTGGGACTATGGCGCCCACTACCGGAATAACCCGGCTGGCTTCGCTTTTTTGGATAGCAAAGAACATGGACAAAATTCCGTAGGCAAAAAGAATGCCGGCTAGAAGACTTAGAAAGAAACGTTCCAACCCCATCGCGTGCGCGCCAAAAGGAAAAAGCGCTAAAGCAAAAAGGCTAAGCAACCCGGAATAAAAAGTATAACTGGCCGGATGGGAAACTCTTTTGGAAGACAACAAAAACTTATCCAGAATTATTTCCAGCGCGATCAAAAAATACGCGATTGTGGTTATAACCAGCCAGTGCATTGTTTGTTTTTGTTTCCTCCCTTTTTATTTTACACTAAATAAAAAAAATTACGAGTTTAACTTACCCGCCTCGTCAGCAGACAGGTAGAAATACGAGCTTACGTCGCTGATCCATTTCTTGACATCTTTCGGATCATGATTGGCGCAACTTCGGCCGCATTTCCAGACAATCATCCGTTCGGGCGTGTTTATTTTTTGGCTGATTAATTCCTCGATTCTTTTTCCGACTACTTCAACCGCTTGCTGGGAGCTGTCAAAACAACTGTAGCCGGAATCAGTGAGATTATAACTGCCTTTATAACCCCAATAATTATAGCAGTCTCGCCCGTTTTTTTGGGGTGAATGAACTCCCCAATCGCTTTCTTTTTTAGCGATTCCTATTAAAAAAGCGGCTACGATCTTATTTTTCTTGGAAATTTCGGGAATCATAATTTCTATCGGATGGCCACTGACTAAATTATCATACAGGCTAAAGCTAGACCCGACTTCTTCGTGTAATTTATAATGCTTATTAATTTTCCCCAATGGATCAATTACTTTAAGATTCGGTTTTTGAGAAGAAATATCTTTTTTAGCCAGAGCCGGAAAGCCGGAAACGGGATAAAAAAACAACCTCATAGCAAGTATGAGAATGATTGGGATTAAAATATGGCGTTTTTTCGTTTTCGCCCCCTTCGGACAGTCGGTGCCCATGAATTATCTGTTTTTCTGGAATGCCCTCTGTATCCAGTTCTTGAAGCGACCGAATCATTCTAGCACAAGGGCGTTTTTTGTCAATAAAAAACCGACGAAATATTGGTTTAGCTGCAGCTGCTAAACTAAGCCAATACTCGTCGGACAAGGGAACGGGTAACATTTTATGAATCGCCGGCGCCGAACTGAATTTGATAAAGGAGGTCACCTATGAGAAAACTGTTTTCTTTCGTTTCTTTTTGGTTTCTTTTTTCACGAAACCGACACTTTTCGAGTAAAAATTGCCTTCTCCTACTCTCATTGCCCTTTTTTATTTTCTCCCTGGAAATTTTTCTACACATAACATCCTCCTCCTCCTTGAAAAATTAACCTACTATTTTCCGTCCCTTACGCTTATCTTTA
>CAZEYB010000004.1:0-12604 GCA_964516165.1 uncultured Bdellovibrionales bacterium
ACCAGAATGAAAGCGATATTGAGCGCGTCCCGCACTAATGTCCAAATATCGTATATAATCTTATTGTCTATGACGGCGTTTAAATTGTTCGAATTAATTACCCAGCCAAAAAGAGTGGCGGCGACAGAAAGGAGAATGCCCATTAAATACAATACCCCCCGAAGTAACCACAGAATGACTTCTTTAAAGGGTCCCGAAACCGCATCGTTAAATGCTCCTGTTACACCATGTGAATTGCTGACCCATGGGTTTAAATCAAGAAACCACTTGGAACCAAATTTATAATAATCAACAACATATTTTTTTTTGCAATATGCACCGCAATCATCGGAACTCCCATTGTTGATTTCTATTTCATCGCCAATGGGCTCATAATTAAAAGAACCAAGAAGCCCACCACGCCTGTCAAAGCACTTGCAAATATCCGCGCTGGCTTTTTCCACTTTCAAAAACCCAAAACCGGCTATGATTGTGATAGATAGAGTGGCTAGAAATAGAGTTTTTTTGTATCGTGTCACTTTTGTTTTCATTAACTCCCACGAATCTACAAATTCTTTACAAATCTACAAATTACACATTCAGCACTCTTAGGAATTTAATGCCAGAAGATGTGAAATTCGCGAGTATAGCTAGTTTTAAACTGGTTACTTTGAGATATTGCTTTACTTGTTCAATGTTTCTTTTAGGAAAATAATTCCCTTTTTTGATTTCCAGTATAATCTTTTCGTCAACCATGAAATCCAGATAATTTTTTCCAATACTTTCGCCTTTAAATCTAATTTCAAATGGGACTTGTCTGGAAAATTTAATTTTACGTTTAGTAAAACATTGCGCTATGGCTCTCTCGTAATATTTTTCTTGATAGCCATAACCCAGCTCATTATATACTTCAAACAAAACACCAACTATCTCATAACTTAACTTTTTGTAAATAACCTTGTCATCGCAGAGTCGCATTTATTTGTATATTTGCAGTTGATTTGTAGATTCGTGGATTCATCAGAATCTCGCGCCCGGACCGTATTTTTCAATGGCGCTGTTGATATCGGAACTCGTTTGGTCTTGCGTGTAATCCACTTCCCGCTGGATATTTCTTTGGACGGAAGAAAAGCCTTGCGAAACGGATCGGGTGATCAGTTGAGAAACCACCGACACAATCACTTCCGGTATGCTTTGGGCGCCGGCGATGACTTTGTTACCCAGATCATGGACGCTGGCCGTATCTTGCAAAGTAAGCGATCCGGGATTGGTGATGTTTCCCTGGCCGCTTTGTTCTCCGGTTCCGATAAATCCGCTATAAGACCGGGCTTTAGTTTCGGCTACGCGCTGATTTTTTTCCAGTTCCTGCTGGTTCTTATATTCAATCCAGCTGTTGAAAGCCCAAGGATTGTTGATTCCGGAAAGATAATTGCTCATATTTTTGAAATTGCCGGATTCAAACATATCTGCCGGGTCGCCTTCGTAAGTCATTTCGGGATCCTGCCGATTGATAATATTTTTACTGGCGTTTTGGGTCAGTCCGGCCATATAATTTCCGGAGAAACCTTCTGATTCGTAGCCGGAAGCCGAACCGCGTCCGCTTGTCATCTGGCTCAAATAGTCATTCATGTAATTTTGAGTGATGTCTTCCGGCTGGCCGATCAAGTAATCTTCCCAATCAGTGATGAACATAGCCGAGCCGGTGGCGGATCCGCCGATAATCGAACTCATCTGGCTGTTTAGGGACATCACGGCTTGTTTTTTGGCTATTCCCATTATCATTCCCTTGATGGTTTCATATATCGTATCCAACATTCTTTGGATGGGAGGATCCACTCCCGGCCAAAAAGCGGCCTCGGCATTTTTTACGGGGGAAAACAAAAAAAACATAACGAAAACAACCATAACGCACAGGCTTATTGTTTTTTTCGCGCCCGCCGGTTTTATTTGAGCTGAATTTTCTTTCGTTTGCATATGGTTATCCTTTGATATCACTCAGTTTCATCCAATTTTATCCCATATTGGCTTAGAATTTCTTTAGCGTCGTCGTTATCAATCCCGTATTCCTCGAATTTTTGCTCCGCTTCCGCGGAAAAGCTGATGAGGTTTTCCACAAAAACCTGAACCTTGGAAAGCTTGACGATATCCTTCATAGGATCGCTTCCTTCCGAGTCAATGTTAGATTTTAAATTTTGGGCGTAGAGGGCGAAACGCAGAGCTTTGATATGCAGGTCAACCAATTCTTCGGGAACTTCTATTTTCTTGAGTTGTTCCAAAGAATTTTCGCTTATTTCGCTTAAATTATCCAGAGAAGAAGAACTCTTTAGATTGAGAGCGTAAATAATCTCGCTGGTAAAAGAAGATAAAACTTGGTTTATATCGGAAAGAGAAGTAATCGGTTCGGGCGAGTTGCTGGAGAGAATATAATATACGGCCGCGATATATTCGGTAAAGTCTTCCTTGCGTTTTTCTTCGGCTTTTTCATCGCTAAGCTTTGAATAATTCTGCTTTTTTATTTTTATTTCATCTCTGGAAATTTGAGGAATTTCTTCTTCCAAATTTTCGCCGCTAAGAGACTCGTCAACCATGGATTGAATCTCTTCAATAGTTATTTCCTGATCCTCGGAAACCGATTTTTCAACTATGATTGAAATCTTCTGAGCCATATCTTCGGTTAAATTATTTTTTTCGGAACTATTTTCATTTTTCGCGATAGCCGTTTCCGCTGAAACTATTTTATCGCCGGGAGCCGGTTTCAAAGGATTATATCCGGCCTTTACTTCGGCTCCGTCAGAGTATCCGTCATTATCCGAATCCGTATCGCGCGCGTCGGTTCCATAAGCTCTTTCTTCCTGGTCGGTCAACCCATCCTGATCGGAATCCAGGAAGACGTTGTTGGAATTATTGGAATTTTCTTGAGCCGCCGTAAAAAAGGCCAAACTTAAAAACAGTAAGCCGGCAAGAACCGATAATGGCAAATTTAGCTTTCTTGCTCGCATTGAATATTTATTTTTATCACATCGGAATTATACCATATTTATCACGTATCCAGAAACATAAATAACTGTTGATAACTTTTTTTTGTTTGCTAAAACGGCTTTTGTTTGTTACATTGGGCTTATGGAAAAATTGGCCGCCATCGTTAACAAAATCACCGAAAAAGAAATCAGCCCGAGTCAATGCGCCATGATTTTTTTAGCTCTATTGACACTGCGAAATTTCATAGAGCAATTCGTCGCTCTGTCTTTGCCTATAACTTTTCAAGAATCAGTCATAGAGTTGTTGCATAATCTTTATTTTTTTCTTCTCGCTTATATTTTAATTTGGATTTTTTTAAGCTTTGTTCTTAAATTAAAGCCTCAAAAACTGGCTTTTTTAATGACCGGCGCGTTTTTTTTGATGCTGGTTCCGCCCATAGTCGACATGATTAAAACGGGGGGAGAGATATTCTGGAGTTTTTACCTCTTAGGCGGACCCAAGGATTTAGCCCGTTATTTTATCTCCGTGTTCGGAAATTTGCCCAGTGGGATCGTCTATTTTGGCACTAGAATAACTTTTTTGGCGGCGATCGGACTGATTTCCATCTTTGTTTTTTTAAAGACTAGAAATTGGGGTAAAGCCGCGCTTTCAGGATTGGGAACGTATTTAATACTGTTTTTTATGGGGGCTTTCCCTTCAATTTTCTTTTTTTTCTATAATTTTTTTAGCGGGAAGATAAAAATTCTTGATATTCAGGGATTTCACGTCGTTCAGCTTTTTGGCGCTCCGGGAAAAGTCCTCGGCGTTGCTTTTGAAAGTATAAGATACTCTTTTGCTTGGAAACTTGATCTGATTTATTTTCCCTTTCTTGTCTGCCTGCTAGGCGTTTTATTTTATCTGATCAACCGGGAAAAATTTTGGGCTATGCTTAAAAATTTGCGTTTTCCCCAGCTTTTCTATCACAGCGGCTTATTTTTTATCGGGATAGGATTGGGATATTTGAGTTATTCCCAAAATTTCGCGCTGAATATTTTTTCTTTTTCAGCCGCTGGCACTCTCCTTATAAGTATTTGGCTGGCTTGGGCGTCTTCGGTCGTAATGAATGACATTTACGATTTCGGGATAGACAGTATTTCCAATCCGGAAAGGCCCCTGCCCCAAAAAATTTTTAACGTCAAAGAATACGCCGAACTGGGAGTGATTTTATTTCTGCTTTCTCTTCTCGGAGCGATAACCATTGGTTTTCCTTTTGCCGTTCTGATTCTGGTTTATACGATTTTGGCTTATTTTTATTCCAACCCGCCTTTTCGTTTAAAAAAATTCCCGCTGGTAGCGACCCTTATCAGTTCCCTAGCGTTAATTATGATTTTGTTTTTGGGTTATATTTTAATGTCCGGCGATCAGACAATTCACAGCTTGCCTTGGAGAATAACCCTTTTACTTCTGATAACTTATACCATCTCCCTTCCCATAAAAGATTTTAAAGATATTAAAGGAGATAAAAGATACGGCATTTGGACTATTCCGGTTATTTTTGGAGAGAAAAGAGCGCGGCTGATGGTGGCTATAAATATTTTTATTTCCTATATTTTAAGCGTGTTCTTTCTTAATGAACTGAAACTTTTTTGGTGGGCGATGCTTTTTGGAACGCTGACCTTTCTAGTTGTGGTTTCGCCCAAAATAAAACCGCGCCGATTATTTTGGCCGGTTTTAGGGCTGGTTTCTTCGTATGGTTTAATTTTGGTAAAAATCGTGTTTATGCAAAACTAAAATATTCTGGCCAGTTCTTTCCAATCTTCCACGGAAAGCTCTTGCGCTCTTTGAGTCCCGCTAAGCGGGATTTTTTTTAATTTTTTTTCCGTCATTTTCCTGTCCAAACATAAGCTGCCGGATAAATTATTGAGCAATGTTTTTCTTTTAGCCGAAAATCCGGCTTTGACTACGCGAAAGAATTTTTTAGTTTCCTCTTGATTTGCTTCAGGCTTCTTTCTTCTGGCTTCTATTCTCACCGCCGCGCTATCCACTTCCGGTATCGGCCAAAAAGCCTTCTTATTGATGTAAAACAACAACTCTGGCTGGGCGTAATATTGCACTGAGACGGCTAAAACGCTCATTTGCCCGGGCCTGCCGCAGATTCTTTCCGCTACTTCCTTTTGAAGCGTAAGAAACATAACTCTCGGCGGATATCGGGTTTCCAAAAATAATCGAATTATGGGAGAAGTGATATAGTAAGGAATGTTGGCGACAACTTTGTAATTTTCAAAGTTATTTTGCTCGATCAGTTCGGGCAAATTAATTTTTAAAATATCTTCGTTGATAATTTTTACTTTGTCATTCCCGCGGAAGCGGGAATCTATTTTTTCGGCTAAATTATCGTCTTTCTCAATAGCAATAACTTTCCCGGCATGTTTTATCAGTTCTTCTGTCAGAATTCCTGTTCCGGGACCGATTTCAATTACTGAATCGTTCGGTTTTAAATCAGCCGCTTCGATAATTTTTTGAAGCACCGTTTTATCTTTCAGAAAATTCTGTCCCAATAATTTTTTCGGCCGCATAGAATTAATTCGGTAAGATTAATTTAAAATTTCCTCCACTTTCACGCCAATTACTCCGGCGCCGAGGGAAGCAATTTTAGCGAAAGCCACTTTGTCGAGGTCGATGACGCGGCCTTTGCCTTGCGGGCCGTAGTCGTTTATTTGCACCACGATCGATTTTCCATTAGCCGTGTTGGTAACTTTAGCGTAATTTCCCTTAGGAATAGTCGTGCTGGCGGCGAACATTCCGCCCTGATAAGCGTACCAGGTGGCCTGTCCCCTCGCGGCTTTTTTGAGTTCCATATAAGTGCCTTGCGTTTCCGTTTGCGGCACCGGATCCCGAATGGTTTTTTTGGATAGAGCGACGCGAGAAATCTCTTTCCCGTCTTTGTAAGTTATTTTATAAACCACCTCGCGAATGCCTAGCTCTCCCGGCGTTTCCACTTCTTTTTCCCGCCAGCCCATTTTCTTGTCGGTTTTAACAATGGTTTTAAAATTAATATCTTCCTGGATAGCTGTTTCCTCCACATTAATGCGGGTAACGGTTATGATTAAATTGTTTTGAACGGGATAATCCAAATCGGGAGAAATTTTATCCAAACGAGTTAAAACAATTTTATTTTCATGGAGAGCGGCGCTTACGGTTTTTCCGACAGTATAATCTTCCAATGTTTTTCCGTCAGCCGAGATTTTTATTTTAACCGCTCTTTTTATTTCGATATTGGCGCCGGGAATTATCAATGATTCTTTCGATGGGATTAGCTGGTCATATTCCTTTAAATTAAGACCGTTTTCTCTTAGCAAATCTTCAACAGAATTAGTTTTTGTATGCAATTTAAATGTTAATCCATTGTCGTTTACGGTTACGGTTTTTGCCGAATTGCTGAAATCCAGGATTATTTCTTCTTCGGAAAAAACGCCCCAGGCTTTATAGGCAAAAAAAACGATAATGATAAGGGCTAATAGTTTAGCTTTCATATAGTTATTCCGTTTTGAAGCGATACTGGATGGCTTCGGCGATATGAGCGGGCTGGATCATTTCAACTTCGGCCAAATCGGCGATAGTCCGGGCGACCTTAATAATGCGGTAATAGGCGCGAGCGCTCAAATGAAGACTGGAAACGGCGTTACGCATGAGTTCCAGGCAAGAACTGTTCAGCCGGCAGAAATTTTTGATCTGCTCGCTTTCCATTTCGCTGTTAGCGATAATTTTCGATCCGTTAAATCTATTTTTCTGGATATTTCTGGCTTTTTCCACTCTTTCCCGAATAATTTCCGAACTTTCTCCGGGAGAATCACTGGATAGCTTTTCAAATTTAATCCGGGGCACTTCCACATGGAGATCGATCCGATCCATAATCGGACCGGAAATTTTTCGCTGGTATTTTATGATAGAAGCCGGACTGCAAGAGCAGGTTTTTTCCGGATCGGTGGCATTGCCGCAAGGGCAAGGATTCATGGCGGCAATTAAAGTGAAACGCGCCGGAAATTCCAGTGTTCCCTGGGCGCGCGAAACGGTGATCAGCCCGTCTTCCAGCGGCTGTCTTAAATTTTCCAGAACCGAACGGGAAAATTCCGGGAACTCGTCCAAAAATAAAATGCCGCGGTGGCTTAAACTGATTTCGCCGGGACGCGGGAAAGCGCCGCCGCCTACCAAGGATACGGCGCTGGCGCTATGGTGCGGCGAACGAAATTGTCTTTTGGTGATGAGGGAAGCGGAATGTCCAAGCTGGCCGGCAATGGAATAAATTTTTGTGACTTCCAAGGCTTCCGGGACGGTGAGTTTAGGTAAAATGGAAGCCATGGTTTTGGCTAGAAGCGTTTTTCCCGATCCGGGCGGACCGTTCAGTATGACATTGTGGCCTCCGGCGGCGGCAATTTCCAAAGCGCGTTTGGCATGTTCCTGCCCTTTGATGTGGGTCATGTCAATGGAGTAATTTTCATAGGAAAAAAGTTTTTCCAAATCAATTTTGGCGGCGGGATTGATTTTATTTTGATCGGTAAGATGAGCTAACAGATTTATCAGAGTATCTACCGGATAAATTAACAAGTCTTTGATGACTGAAGCTTCAGCCGTATTTTCTGAAGGCACATAGAGTTCTTTAATTCCTTTTTCTTTGGCCAGAATTGCCACGGGAAGCACGCCTTTTACGGGACGAATTTTTCCATCCAAAGAAAGTTCTCCGAGAAACATCCGACTGTTAAAATCGAAATTTATTTGTTTGGTAGCCAAAAGAAATCCAAGCGCCATTGGCAAATCATAAATCGGGCCTTCTTTTTTAAGATCGGCCGGGGCAAGGTTGATGGTAACTCGTCCGGCCCGATGAGGCGGTCTGAAGCCGGAATTTCGAATAGCCGAGCTGACGCGGTCGCGCGATTCTTTAACGGCCATATCCGGCAGGCCGACAATATTGAATTGATGCAGGCCGGCTGAAACCGTATCCACTTCCACTTCGACGATCTCGCTTGTCAGTCCGATAGTCGCAGCCGATAAAACTTTGCTAGACATGGGGTAGTTAAATGATTATATGTCTCTACGCTTGAATGTTCGGATGATTAATATTATAGCACCAATGGTTATATAAACATCAGCTAAATTAAAAACCGGATAGAATTTAAGATTAATGAAATCAATGACGCAGCCACGCGCGAGGCGGTCTATGATGTTGGATAATCCTCCGGTAAAAATTAATATTATAGAAAATAAAAAAGGCGCCTTAAAATTTTTAATTTTTTCAGCCCAAGGCTGATCCGCCTTTGGCGGAAATTTCCAATTTTTGGAACTCGAAACAATTAACCATCCAAGTGTAATCGCTAATAAAATATAAATAATGCCCGTAATACTTAATCCAAATGCCAGATTAGTATTGCAAACATAAAATCCGCCTGTCGAGCGGATAATATATTTTGAATATTGATCACCTGCCAGTAACGCTAAAAATACAAACGCATAAATTATTTTTCCGTGTTCGCGCATTGGCAAAGAAAATCTAGCATTTAAGACAAACTCTGGCGCTCGGGTTAGCTTCAAGTCTTTCAACGGGAATATCCTTATGGCAATTCTCGCATTTTCCGTAAATCCCTTTTTCTATTTTATCAAGGGCGCAAGTCATATCCTGGAGTTTTTTTTCCAGGATAGTCTCCACTGGCAAATTCTGGGTATATTGATCGACTTCCGTGGCGTTGTCGTTTTTGTCGGTGCCGATTTCTTCAAAAGAAGTTTCATAATTGTCTTCTTTATTATCAACAGGATGGGCGATTCTTTCCAGATTTTTTTCCAGTTCTTTCTTCTTTTCGAGAAGCGCCATTTTTAACTGATTCAAGGTTTTTAAATCTATTTTCATAAAGGTTGACGGATATATTTTTGTTATCAATTCCAGCGGCAATGCCGCATTGGAACTTTAGCAAAGAAAATGTTCCTTGTCTATGTTACAAACTAAGGATGTGCTTTATTTTCGCCTGTCGGCCGTTTTTATCCAGCCAGACCGAGATGGCGTCAAAGCGATAATTCGCGTCTTCTAGCCCGCGGAGCCTTAAGTAAGCGCCGGCAATTTTGGCCAGTTTTCTGATTTTAGGATAAGTGATATTTTCTTCCGGAAGCGTATTTCTGAATTTATCTAGTTCCCGAGTTTTTACTTCCACAAAAACCAGCTCGTTCTCCCGGTTATCCATGGCGATAATGTCAATTTCTCCCAGCCTTCTTCCGACAGCATTCTCAAAATTCCTCTCGATAATTCCGTAGCCTTTATTTTTAAGATAATCAGCGGCGGCTTTTTCTCCCAAGTCGCCTAAATTTTTTGATTCGGTCGGCATAATTACATTATAGCCAATATTTTCAAGAGCAACAAAAAAACACCTTCCGCGGTGATTCTCAAACAAATTAACTCCAAGTAATGGTAACCGAGGCGCTCTAGCGCCCAATAAATAAAAATTATAGGCTGAGCGCCTCAGTGTTTGTCATGTACTAACATGTTAATCGGAAATTTCTTAGCCCGGGTGAGAGGCATCAGAAAATTATAGACTACATGTATTTTATGTACATGCCGTGACATAGCTTCTGACCTAGCTCGTCTTTCTTCTGCCATTCTCTGGCTTTCGCCTTTGAATGTAAAGAACGAATTTTTTATTTTTTGTTTGTATTTTAATAAAAAATTTTTGTTTTTATTTTAGGGTCTCCGATGTCAGATTTCGGAGCGGTTCTTGCGCGTTGGCAGGAACACTTGAACAGCAGAATAGTTTTCAATCGCAAATAGGGGGAAATTGCGATTGAAAACCATTCTGCCGTGCTTTTTTAACGATCTCATGCTTTATTATAGCAAGAAAATAACCGAAAGTCAATAAATTTGTTTTAAAACCGCCTTTTTAAAGGAAAAAATAAATATTATCGGATCGCTTGTTTTTTAAAAAACTATAGGCTGGTTATTTAAAGTAATTTTGTTTTTTATTTAAAATCCGAGCTTTTAAGCTAATTTTATCACAAGTTATCCACAGATTGGCTATTTTGCTGGTCGATATAGTCTATTATCGAGTGCATTGTCAATTTAGTCGTTCCGATAATCAGTTGGTTGTTGTAGATAGCGTAGTCGGCGGATAAATCCTCCGGAGAGGTAATGTTTATGTAACGAATCGTCGCGGCATTATAAATTGCCGAATCAAAAGATTTGTCTTCTGATAATATATAGTCGGAGGCGAGATAAAGCGGTTCCAATTCTTTAACTAGATTTTTTTCTTCCTCTATAATATTTATTTTCAATTGTTCGGGATTTTTAATGGAAATTGAAAGTCCCAATCTTGTTTTATCTTGATTGGTATAAATGTAAAGGCTGAAATCGGAATTGAGCTGAAGCAAAATATCTTCGGAAAGAGTCAAGCCTAACTTTTGCGCGAAAACGGAAAAATTAACGGGATTATTGCCTGAATCGGTGATTATAAATTCAACCGGTGAAGTGGCTTCTATTTTTGAAACTTTGATAGCGTAATCCTGAAGCGTTTTCTTGATCCGGTCTTTATCATAATTTTCGATGTCCAAGCTAAGATAATTCGGTTTACCGATAGCGAAATTGGGCGATGTTTCCGAAGAAGGAATTGAAGGGAGTGGGATATTTTCCGCTGGCTGTTCATTATCCATTCGGGTTATCCAGAAATAATATCCGCCAAAAGCCACAGCGAGAAAAATAAATGCAATAACAGCCGTTATGGTTAGTTTTCCCAAAGTATGATGGATAGGCACATTCTCTTTCGGCTTTAGTTTTTCTTCTTTGGTCCAGTTCTGCCGGCTAAGAAACGGACCACTCTTGTTTTCAGGGATGGTTTCCGCTATTCTCGCAGGATCCGTTCCTTTAAAGATTATGGCGTCAGCTTTTAAATTGGAATCGCTTAAATTTTTCAAATCTTGCCTCATGGTGCGAATCGGAATATCTTCAATTCTGAAATCTTTTTTTTGATCAAAATTCAATCTACTTTGATCTTTAGATTCTTCGGTTGATTCTTGAAACATTTTTTTAATTAAATGTGAACGTTTGGAATGTTTCTATTTTACAACAAAAGTTATATTTTGGCTATCGCCTGATTTTTTTATTTCCCTAAACAGTTTTAGCAACGGCCTTGGCCGATAGATTGATACGTCCCTGGCTGTCAATTTCTTTGACTTTGACCGGAATAACATCGCCGATTTTTAAGACATCTTCCACTTTTTCGATTCGCCTGTTGGCAATTTCTGAAATATGAATAAGTCCTTCCTGGCCCGGCAAAATTTCGGCAAAAGCTCCAAAATTCATGATTCTGGTAACTCGGGCGTTGAAGATTTCCCCGGCTTTTACTTCCCGAGTCAGGTTATCAATCCATTCCCGGGCTTTTTGGGCGGAGGTCTTATCGGAGGAAGTGATAAAGACCGAACCATCGTCCTCAATATCTATTTGGACGCCGGTTTCATCGATTATTTCATTGATAATTTTTCCTCCAGTGCCGATAACATTTCGAATTTTTTCCGGATTAATGCGCATAATAATGATTCTCGGAGCGTATTGGGACATTTCCTCTCTGGGAGCCGGAATGGCGGCGGTTATTTTTTCCAGGATTTCCAAGCGATTTTTTTTGGACTGCTTGAGGACCGCTTCAAGCATAGGAATGGTTATTCCGCTGACCTTAACATCCATTTGGAGCGCGGTCAGGCCTTCGCGGGTTCCGGCTGCCTTAAAGTCCATATCGCCGTAATGGTCTTCCAATCCTTGAATGTCAGTGAGCACCTTAAAATTGTTGTTGTCTTTAACGATTATTCCCATGGCGATGCCGCTCACCGGTTTTTTAATGGGAACGCCGGCATCCATAAGCGAAAGGGTGGAACCGCAAGTGGCGGCCATAGAGGAAGATCCGTTGGAGGATAAAATTTCGGAAACTAAAAGAATAGTGTAGGGAAATTCATCTTTAGGCGGGAGAACGGGAAGAAGCGCTTTTTCCGCCAGCGCTCCATGCCCGATTTCCCTTCGTCCTGGTCCGCGCATCGGTTTTATTTCGCCTACCGAGTAAGGAGGAAAATTATAATGATGGATATATCTTTTTTTGGTGTCGATTTCCATGGTATCGATGATTTGTTCGTCTCCGGGGGATCCGAGAGTGGTAACGGTGAGCGCCTGGGTTTCTCCTCGGGTAAAAAGTCCGGTGCCGTGAGTTCGAGGCAAGATTCCCACCCGGCATTCAATTTTTCTAATTTCGTCTAATTTTCTTCCGTCCGGTCTTAAATTTTTTTCCAGAATATTTTTATGCACGATTTCGTCCGACATTTCTTCAAAAACGATTTCAGCTATCTCGCTTAGCTTATCCGAATCTTCAGTGTAGTTGGCTTTAATATATTGAGTTATTTTTTCCCGAATCGCCTTGGTTTTTTCTTCCACTACTTTTTTGTTCTTATCGTACAAAGTTTCCGCCAATCCGTTGGAAAGCAGGATTTTTTTGATCTCCGCTTCAAATTCAGGATTTCCAGAAGCCAAAGCCGGATCGGATTTGGTTTGGCCTATCTCTTTTTGAATGCTGGAAATAAAGGCGGCGATTTTGGCCACGGCTTCTCCCGCGTAAGCAAAAGCTTTGAGCATTTCTTCTTCCGGAACTTCTTTGGC
>CAZEYB010000004.1:12704-17546 GCA_964516165.1 uncultured Bdellovibrionales bacterium
ATTAATTTTTCCGACGCGAACGGCGGCGACCGGTCCATCCCAAGGAATATTGGAAATGGAAAGCGCCGCGGAAGCGGCAATGATAGAAACCACATCCGGATCATTTTCTCCGTCGTAAGATAAAACAGTAACGACTACCTGGACATCGTTTCTCATGCGCGAATTAAAAAGCGGTCGGATAGTCCGATCGACGGCTCGCCCGGATAAAATAGCGTCATCGGAAGGACGGCCTTCGCGCTTGATAAAACGCGATCCTTTGATTTTTCCAGCCGCATAATAGCGTTCTTCAAAATCAACCATAAGCGGAAAATATCCGGTTATCTTGGAATGTTCCCGGCTCATTACAGCGGTAGCTAGGACTATTGTGTCGCCATAGCGGCAAGTTACGGCGCTATTCGCTTGTCTAGCGAGCAAGCCGGTTTCGATTTCAAGAATTCGCCCTCCGATTTGGAGGGACCATTTTTTAGAATCCATAATTTACGTATCAGCCTTGCGCTAATGACGTTAGAAAACACGATAATAAGCTCAAAGTCGTTTAAGTTTATTATTGTGCCTTTTACGCATTAACTAAGGCTTTGTTTATTTATTAAACAGGTTTTATTATTAGCTAAACCGTAACTTATTTTGGAGTTTTTGTCAATCCGCTAGATTAAAAATTTCTTTTTATTTTCACTAATATTGGTAAAATTATCCAGTTTTTCCACTAACTTCCCGCTGGCTGATTCCAGAAAGGCGATGCCTTCAACGCGGCATCCCGTGGTATTTTGAAGATATTCCACGAGATGGATATAGTCGCCGTCTCCGGAAACTAAAACGATGACATCCATGCTTTTGGAAAACTTAATGGCGTCCACGGTGATGCCGACATCCCAGTCGCCTTTTTTGGCGCCGCCGGGAAAAATTTGGAGATCTTTGGTTTTGACTTCGAATCCTTGGTTTTCCAAAGCTTCGAAAAATTTTTCTTCCTGCCGCTCGATAGTTTTTATTCCGTAAGCAATGGCGCGGATTAGTTTTCGGTCGCCGACGGCTGTTTTCAGGATTTGACCGAAATTCACTTTTTTGCCGTGTAAAACCTTGGCGGAGTAATAAAGATTTTGGATATCGACTAAAACTCCGATCCGTTGTTCCTTAAAAATAGACATTTTTATCCCTTAAGATTTAATTTTTTAACCAAAGTTTTATGAGCTTTTTCGTTGGTCTTCTTGAGGTAATCCATAAGTTTTTTTCTCTTGGAAACCATTTTGAGAAGTCCTCGCCGGGAATGGAAATCCTTGGTATTTTTCTTGAGATGAGATGTCAACTTTTTAATTCTTTCAGAAAAGAGGGCGATCTGGTATTCCGGAGAGCCGGAATCCTTCTCATGCCTTTTGACTTCTTTGGTCGCTCTTTCCTTTTGTTTGGCGTTGAGAGCCATATTTTTTCGATTGGCTGATTAAGATTAGTGTAATTAAACATTACAATACAAAAATGATCTTGTCCAGCTGATAAGTAATATGTTAGAATAATTTAGCCATGAACGATATTTTGGAAAAACTTAATCCTCCGCAGCGCGAAGCCGTAATGACGACTGAAGGGCCAGTGCTTATTATCGCCGGCGCCGGATCGGGAAAGACGCGAGCGCTCACGCATCGAGCGGCTTATTTAATTTGCGAAAAAAAAGTGAATCCCGGAAACATTCTGGCGGCGACTTTTACCAATAAAGCGGCCCAAGAAATGAAAGAGCGGATATCCAAACTATTAGGCGGCGGCGCGAGCGGCTTGCCTTATATTGGAACTTTTCATTCAATCGCGGCGAAGATTCTCCGCCGGGAAATAGAAAAAATAGGCTATAAATCTTCTTTTAATATTTATGATGATCAGGACCAATTGGCGCTGGTAAAAAAAGCAATGAAAGGGCTGGAGGTCAACCCGGAGCAATTCAAGCCACTGGTTATTCTCGCGGCGATTTCCAAAGCTAAAAACGAATTAACGGACTTTCAAACATTTTCTGAACAAGCCAGCGGGTATTGGGAAGAAGTAGCGGCTAAAATTTATTCTGTTTATCAGAAAAAACTTAAAGAGCAAAACGCTCTGGATTTCGACGACATTTTAATGCTAACGGTCAAGATTTTTAAAAATTTTCCGGAAGTGCTGAAAAAATATCAGAATGTTTTCCGCTATATTATGGTGGATGAATATCAGGATACAAATCGCGCGCAGTATATTTTGGTAAAACTTCTAAGCCAAAAACACGGCAATATCTGCGTGGTAGGCGACGATTGGCAGGGAATTTATTCCTGGCGGGGGGCGGACATTCAAAACATTCTGGATTTTGAAAAAGATTATCCCAAAGCCAAGGTGATCAAGCTCGAACAAAATTACCGTTCGACGCAAAATATCTTGGACGCGGCGGAGAGCGTCATTGCCAAAAATATCAACCGGAAAGATAAAAAAATTTGGACCGAAAAACAAGGCGGGAAACTCATAACGAGTTTCGAAGCGGCCGATGAAAAGGACGAAGCGGAGTTTATCGCCGATGAAATTCTTAAGCTTAGCCGGACGGAAAATTTCAGAGCATCCGATTTCGTGGTGCTTTACCGGACAAACGCCCAATCCAGAATTATTGAAGAGGCGATGCTTAAAAATTCCATTCCTTACGTAATTATCGGAGGGGTGAAATTCTATCAGAGAAAAGAAATCAAGGATACGATCGCTTATTTGCGCTTAATTCATAATTTCAACGATGAAATTTCGCTGGAGCGTATTATTAATGAACCCAGGCGCGGCATCGGAGAAATGACACTCGGCCGGTGGATGAAGACAGCCAGAGAAAATAAAACGGATTTGATCAGCGCCGGATTCGCGATTTCTGACGATCAAATTTCAAGCGCTAGGTTGGATTCTATAAGCAAATTTTGCGAGTTTATAAAAAGAATGGCCGAAATTAAAAATAAACTCTTGCTGACTGATTTTATCCAGAAAGTTTATAGCCAGTCAGGCTATGAAAAATATCTTTTGGACGGAACGGAAGTCGGAGAAATGAGGCACGAGAACGTTCAGGAGCTTCTAACCGTAGCCAAAAAATACAATGAATATTCCCGGGAAGGATTAAAATTATTTTTGGAAGAAGCGGCGCTTATTTCCGACACGGATAACATTGATCAGAAATCCAGCGCGGTTCATCTTATGACTCTCCACAGCGCCAAGGGCCTTGAATTTAAGGTGGTTTTTATCGCCGGATTGGAGGAGGGAATTTTTCCTCATTCCAGAAGCTTATTAGATCCCGAAAAACTGGAAGAAGAAAGAAGGCTGATGTATGTCGGTCTTACCCGCGCCAAAATCAAAGTTTATCTGCTGTTTACTTCAGAAAGAAATATCTTCGGTTCGACCCAAGTCAACGCGCCGTCGCGCTTTCTTGATGATGTCCCGCCGCGCTTAATTGAGAATTATGAAGCCAGAAGCAAGAATCAAAAAGATAAAACGATAATAGAAAAAAAATCCTCTGATTCCAGATTCATGCTTCATACTTCATGCTTCAAAGATGGCGACTGTGTTTATCATGAGATTTTCGGTAATGGTCGGGTAGTAGCAACGCAGGGCGATGTTATCACCGTAGCTTTTAAAAAGGCCGGTCTAAAAAAACTTTCTGCTTCTATCGCTCCGCTAAAGAAAATTTAGTAAATAAACCCTTTTATGGATCGGCTGGCCAGACTTAAGACTCTAGTCGATTTTTTCGCCCAACCCTTATAGTTCATTTCAGAAATAGTGATAGCGCTTCCGGATACTTTTTCCACAATGCCCACGTGTCCCCACCAAGATTCGGAGGTGACTACAATCGATCCTACTCTAGGCTTTTTCCCGGTAGCGTATCCAGCTGATTTGGCCCGATAAAGCCAAGTGCCGGCGTTTCCGCCCCAAGGGACGTAGCGCTTTTGAGCCACGTACCAGGTGCAGTAACCGTAAGGGAAAGAGTGCCCAGCTCCCGCTTTCCCGCCCAAAATTTTTCCCACCGCGCCGAATGATTCATAAGAACGGCTGGCAATCCCGAAAGAAGCGGGAGCGGCTGTTTGACGCGGAATTTCCTGCTCTCCGCCGGGGATGACAATTTCCTGTCCTTCTTTGATTTCTCCGTTGGCGGGCAAACTGTTAAAAGCAATTATTTTATCTTTTTCCGCTTTATATTTTTCAGCAATGTTGTCCAATGTGTCGTTTTTTTTGACAGTGTAATTCAAACCGGATACCGGAAGAATAAAAATTTTATCTCCCGGCTTGATGGAATCAATATCGTCAATTTCATTCGCCCAAAGAACGGTATTTATGGTGACATGGTGATTGGCGGCGATCTTGCCGATAGTATCTCCATCCAGGACTTCATAGATAACAACCCCTCCATTTTCTTCAGGGTCTTTTTTTATTGGGGAGTTGCTGGCCATTAGAGCCTGACCTTGCATAAGGATCGCCTCATCCTGGTTTTTTTCCAGCTCTTTCGAGTTGGGATCGGGCGCTGTTTTAGTTTCTGCCAAAGGCACCATGGCCAAGTTGGTCTTTTCGGAAGTTTTTAAAAATATCTTATCTTTCAGCGGGCTGTCGTAATTTTCGCTGGTCCCAAAATAACCAAATAAAAAACCACTAGACTCGTGTCCGGCGGCGAGATTGGTGGCTGAAACTAAAAGAGCGCTGGATACGACTACCGCTAAAGCGGAGTAGCTTCGGAATAGATGCAGAATTTTTATGGTTCGGCGCTCTTTGATAAAAATTACTATGCTTTTCTGCTTTCGGTGAATCCAAGTTCTTAGATTTTTCAAATCTTCGCGTCTGGGTAAACCCTTGGAGATAGTGGCAGTTAGTTTACTGATAACATTA
>CAZEYB010000004.1:17556-25654 GCA_964516165.1 uncultured Bdellovibrionales bacterium
AAATCGCTTGTCAGAACCGAAATTCGGGCGATTCAAGGTTTCAAAACCCTAATTTTTAACCCGTTGTCCAGTATAAAGGAAGGAGAGACTTTTGTCAAAGTAACTATTTCTATGTAATATGTTATTATAAATGTCGCATAATATGAATATTAAAGACGCGAAAACTCAATTTTTGGAATATATGGAAGTGGAAAAGAATCGGTCGCAAAAAACCATTGAGAACTACGACCGGTATCTGACTAAGTTTTTAGAGTGGTCTCAAATTGATAGGGCGGAGCAAATCGACGAAAGCCGGGTTCGGAACTTTCGGATTTATCTTAACCGCTTTCAGGATAAAAAAGGACATCCTCTTCGAAGAATTACTCAAAACTACTATGTAATAGCGATTCGCAATTTTTTGAAATATTTGGCTAAACGGGATATTAAGGCTCTTCAGGCAGAAAAAGTGGAAATCGGGAAAACTCCCGATCGGGAAGTGGAATTCTTGAAAAATTCCGAAATAGAGCGAATTTTTGAAGCGGCTTCCGGGACTGATTTTAAATCGCTTCGAGGCCGCGCCATTCTGGAATTGCTTTTTTCGGCCGGTCTTCGAGTATCAGAACTGATTCAAATTGACCGGGATAAACTGGATTTTAAAAGCCGGGAATTAAGTGTTAAGGGCAAAGGAGATAGGATTCGAGTAGTGTTTATCTCCAACACGGCCGCTAAAGCCGTGGAAAAATATCTGGCCGCGCGCGCCGACACGGATTTAGCTCTTTTCGTGAGAAATATCAAAAGTCTTGAAAAATTTAAGAATAAAAAAAACGCTGATTTAAGGTTAACGCCAAGGTCAATCCAGCGAATCGTGAAATATTATGCCATGAAAGCTGGAATAGTCAAGAATGTCCATCCGCATACTTTTCGCCATTCTTTCGCTACCGATCTTCTTATGAATGGCGCTGACATCCGAAGCGTTCAAGAAATGCTCGGGCATTCTTCCATTACTACCACTCAAATTTATACTCACATCACTAACCCACATTTGAAGGAAGTGCATAAAGCCTTTCATGCGAGAAGAAGAAAGAATAACTAAATGGTGGGACTGGCTGGATTTGAACCAGCGACCAAACGATTATGAGTCGTCCGCTCTGACCACTGAGCTACAGTCCCGTCGCTTTATTATATTTTTATTGTGGGTCCGTCCAGACTCGAACTGGAGACCTTTTCCATGTCAAGGAAACGCTCTAACCAACTGAGCTACGAACCCTTTATATAACTTAACTAATACTATTTCAATTTTATTCTTTCTCTGATTCTATTATCGGTAAAGGTTTGGCGATGGAATCAAATTCCGGTTCTGGTTCAACTATGGCTTCTTTGGCGTTAGTTCGGGCGATTTCTCGGAAAAACAAAACCCAAAGGGTTTGCGCGAAAGCTTCGTAAATACTCCGAATGATTAAAAGAAGAATGATTATGCTGGCTATGCCAACTGCGGCTATGATGATAGCGCCGATTTTACCGGCAATAAAAAATATAACCAGCCCAATAACTAAAAATGAAATAGTGATCGGGACAATGGCCATAATACTCACGATGCCCCAAAAAATATTAATCGGAATAAACAGAAGCCCCATGACGAGACTGGAAGCCAGATTTTTTCTGAAAAGATTGTAAGAATTTTCAATCGCCGGCCAAAAAGCAAGCTGTCCGAGAACCGTATAGAGATAGGCGTAAATTTTAACATAAACCGCGAGAATAATAAGCGGGATGATAATTAGAGCGGCCAGTATCGCCATAAATACGCCGATAAGGTAGCTTTTAACGTAGAACAAAAAGATCACAGGAATGGCTAGAATGATAATGGACGAAAACATAAAAAGTCCCAGAAGAAAAGCAATTAAAAATAGTTTCCAGAAATATGCTTTTCCTTTTTTAAATCCTATCTTAAAACTGGCTGATTTTTCTTCGGCTTGCTGATTGGCCGAATAAATAAGCGCGCCTCTTCCAACTACGCTTAAGATAATGAAAATAAGATAAAGAATAAGAAAAATAATTAAGCCGATAGCTACCCAGTGAATATTTTGGGAAGCAAAATCAAAAATTTTTTGTTGGCTAACCGGACTATTAACTTTTCCTAAATCATAAGAATAATTGGTTCCGCTCAAGCTTCCTAAAGCCACGAAAAAACCAAACCACCAGAGATAGCGGTTCCGCCAGACAATTTTCCCGCTTTTCTTGAGTATCTCGATATAGGGAATGGTTTTGTTCATAGGTTTAAACTAAGGCTTTTTCCCTCTGGATGCCTGCTAATTCATTAAATTCGTCTTGTTCGATAATTTCTTTTTCCAAAAGAACATTGGAAATTTTTTCGAGCAGCGTTTTTTTATCGCGTAATATTTTTTCCGCCATTTTATAAGCGTCGCCGATGAATTTGGAAACTTGGTGGTCTATTTCCTCGGCCGTTTTTTCGGAATAATTTTTTTCTTCACGGATTTCTTTGCCTAAAAATACCAGTTCTTCTTTATGCCCGAAAGTTCTAGGTCCAAGCTCGCTCATGCCGTAACGGGTAACTAAATCCCGAGCGATAGCCGTCGCTTTTTCCAAGTCATTGGAGGCTCCGGTTGTTATCGTGCCAAAAGTCAATATTTCGCTTGCATAACCGCCCAAGAGCACGGCGAGCTCGTCGATGAAATAATCCTTGGAATTCAAAGTTCTGTCTTTAATCGGAGTGCTGAAAGTATATCCTCCGGCCTGCCCGCGCGAAATAATGGAGATTTTTTGGACCGGATCGGCATTCTTTAAACTGGAAGCGATGAGAGCGTGACCAGCTTCATGATAAGCAATAATTTTCTTTTCATTCTCGTCGATTCTCCGGCTTTTTCTTTCCGGTCCCAATATGACTTTTTCAATTGATTCGGTAAGCTCCGCCATTGTGATTTCTTTTTGATTTCTTCGAGCGGCTAAAATGGCGGCTTCGTTCAGCAGATTGGAAAGATCGGCTCCGGAAAATCCGGGAGTTCGCTGGGCGATTCTTTTAAGGTCGGCGTCTTTGGCTAAGGGTTTATTTTTGGCATGGAGATTGAGAATAGCCCTTCTCTCTTCAATGTCCGGAAGGTCCATCACTACCCGCCGATCAAATCTTCCGGGACGGAGCAATGCCGGATCAAGAATATCGGGACGGTTGGTGGCGGCGATGATGATTATATTGGTGTTCGTGTCAAATCCATCCATCTCGACCAGGATCTGATTAAGAGTTTGTTCGCGTTCGTCATGGCCTCCGCCGAGTCCGGCTCCCCTGTGTCGGCCGACGGCGTCAATTTCATCGATAAAAATAATTGAAGGCGCGTTTTTTTTAGCTTGTTTAAAAAGATCCCTGACGCGTGAAGCTCCCACTCCCACGAACATTTCCACGAATTCCGAACCAGAAATATTAAAGAACGGAACGTTGGCTTCCCCGGCTACCGCCTTGGAAATTAAAGTTTTTCCTGTTCCGGGAGAACCTAACAGTAAAACGCCTTTGGGTATCTTAGCTCCAAGATTCAGGAATTTTTTCGGGTTTCTTAAAAAATCGACTATCTCAAAGAGTTCCTCTTTAGCCTCTTTGGCCCCGGCGACATCCTTGAATGTCACTCTTTGATTCTTATTTTTCGGATCAATCACTCGGGCGCGCGAAGCGCCAAACGAGAGCGCTTGGTTGTTGCCGCGTTGAGCTTGTTTTAGCATGAACCAGATAAAAGCTCCGATTAAAATAAAAGGCAGTAAAAAAGGCAGAATAGACCCCATCCAAAAATTAAACGCTGATTCGCTTTTGATATTGATGTTAGCGGATTGGATTTTTTGGCTGTCCACCCCGTAATTTTTAAGCGTTTCCACTATGCTGGAACCAGCTTCCTTAGTTGATTTTTCGGTAGTGCCGTTGTTTAAAGCAATATTCATCTGGTCGTTATCCACCTGGATTTCTTTGACTTGCCCGTCATTTACTTGTTGGGCCAACGTTGATAGTGAAATTTGCTCCGGCGCTTTCTTGGGAGATCCGTAAAGAATGAATATTCCGGAAATAATTAAAAAAAGTATGACGATGAGGCCGATGTTTTTGAATAGTTTTTGCATGAGCGTGATTAATTAAATATTTTCTATGTTTAATCTATCACCTTTCCGGGTGATTTTCAATCCTTTGAATACCGCGATCTGGGACTTATTTTTAGTGCTTCTGATTATTTTTATCAGTTCTTCTATATGGGCGGATCCGATATTTTTAAGATCCTTTTTTTTCGATTCGATGGCAGTTCTCAAAACTCTTCTTTGAATGGCCGGATGAAGTTTCAAGATTTTTGAAACTTTGATTTTAAAAAAACTTTTGAAAGTTTCTCGCGAAATATCGGAGAGATACGCGCTGTCTTGGGCAATGGAGTCAATTGAATCAGAAAGAGTTTTTGTAATTTTTGGATTAAATTCTTTTTCCAGATAGGGGATTAGTTTATTTCGGATTTTATTTCTGAAAAAGCGCGATTCAAGATTTGTTTTATCCAACCGCCACGCAAGCCCGTTTTCTTTTAAATAATTTAAAATCTCTGTCCGGGAAACGCCCAATAGCGGCCGAACAATAGAGTTATGTTTGAATTCCATGGCGGAAAGTCCGGTCAATCCCGATCCCCGGATCAGGCGCATAAGAAAAGTTTCAACCTGATCATTAAGATTATGAGCGACAGCTATTAAATCAAAGTTGTTTTCTTTTTTAATTTTTTCAAAGAAAGCGTAACGGACATCTCGGAGATTGTTTTCCAAATTAGAACCGGTTTTAATTTTTGGCCGGAAAACCCTTATTCTTAGACCATATCTTTCAGCTAAAGATCTGACGAAATCTTCATCTTTATCGCTTTCGACTCCGCGTAATCCGTAATTAATGTGAGCAATAATCGTTTCCAGTGAATATTTTTTCTCAAACTGGGAAAAAATATCCAGCATCGCGACGCTGTCTGGTCCGCCAGAAACCGCTAAAATGATTTTAGATCCTCTTTTAAAAAGGCTGTGTCGAAAAACGGCATTTTGGACTTTTTTAGCGAGATTAGGCACTTAAATTACTCTTTATAATTTCAATTACTTTTTTAACGGTTTCCTCTAACTCTCCTTCCTCATTCACTACTTTGTAATCATAAATATCTCTATGCTTAAGCCATTCTTCCGTATACTTTTTTCTTTCCTTGAGATATTCAGGAGAAGCATCCTGATCGCGCTGAAGAATTCTTTTTTCTAAGATTTCCAGCGAAGGCGGAGCAATAAAGATAGATTTAATTTCAGGATATTTTTTCTTAGCTGTAATTACTCCTTTATATTCTATTTTCCAAATGCCAATTCTGCCTGAATTTTTTACGCGCTCCAGCTCATTCTTGTCCACGCCATAAAAATTCCCGTTGTATTCTTGAGCATATTCCGCCATGTCGCCTCTTTTTATTTTTTCTTGGAATTCTTTTTTTGAGATGAAACGGTAGGGATTATCTTCAGATTCTCCAGCGCGCATCGGCCGAGTGCTGGCAGTTATCACGCGCTCAATTTTCAGATATTTTTTTAATCCTTCGATGACAGAGTCTTCACCAGCGCCGGAAGGTCCGGAAATAATAAAAATATTCGGCTTAGACATAGCTAATTTTTATTTTACTTTTTATTTTCTTTGCTTTCTGGGGCCGGTTTTTCTTTTTCATCCGCGACGCTACGCGTGACCTTTTTCTCTTTTTTATCAGCCAAAACCAATCCCATTCGGTGTTCTTCAGGTTCGATGGAAAAAATTTTCCAAGAATATTTCTCTTTTAGTTTGATCAGTTCGGAAAGATTTTTTCCCGGATAAGCTTCTGACATATCGCTGATGTGAGCCAAACCGTGGATGTCTTTATCCAGATAAACAAAAGCGCCGAAGTGGTTGATTTTATTCACGATTCCTCGGACAACATCGCCCACTTTGTATTTTTTGTTTATTTCCGTCCAGGGATCTTTCTTAAGCGCTCGAATGGAAAGAGAAATTTTATCGTTGTCAATGCCGATGATTTTAGCTTTGATTTTGTCGCCGGCTTTGACGATAGTCCGGGGGTCTTCGATTAATTGCCAAGCCAGTTCTGAAATATGAACCAAGCCTTCCAATTTCCTTTCGCCGGTTTCTTGATTTTTTCCAGGAAGCGAGAATTTTACAAAAGCGCCGAAATCCACTACGCCGCTGATCTCTCCGGAAATCACGTCGCCTATAGCTAGGGCGGAAATGACTTCCCGGTCTTTTTCGCTTTGAGCCGCTTTTTCGCTGACAATGAGTTTTTCTGAATTTCTGTCAGCGTCGATGACGCGCACTTCCAATTCCTGCCCGACTAGTCTTTTGAGCAAACTCAGAATTTTATTTTTATCGCCGTCTTCCACTCTGGGATAGTTTTGGCTGGAAAGCTGGGAAACCGGTAAAAAGCCGGAAATGCCATTGACTTCCACTAGAAGTCCGCCTTTATTGGCGCTAAGGATTTTAGTGGCCACTTTTTCTTGAGTGTCTCGTTTGCTTTCAATATCGTCCCAGGCTTTTTCGTAAGAAGCTTCTCGGATGGAAAGTTCGATGTAGCCATCCTCATTCTCTAAATCGATAATGGTAGCGGTTACGTTATCTCCTAATTTCAATTTTCCGCTACCCAACCCGTCCTTGATTTCTTTTCCCAACACTATGCCGGTTCCAAAAGGCCCGAGATCAAGATAGATTTCATTGGAAGAAACGTTAATTACTTTTCCTTCGGCTACGTCGCCTGCTTTCGGAAAATTAAAAACGTTTTCTGCCAGAAGTTTTTCCATTGTCGATTTTTCTTTAAATTCTTCCCGATCTTCTGTTTCTTTTTCTTCTTTCGGGCCGAAAGTTTTTTTAGCCGGAGCTTTTTCTTCGGAAAGCTTGTCCACTTCCTTGGCTAAATTGTCTAAAATGTCCGCCATATTATTAGTTGTTGTCAAATTAAAATTAAAAAAATCCCTTGCGGGGGAAATTATTAAGAAGCTATCTGCGGGGATTAAAGCATCCCTTATTTAATTTTCTTAATAATTAACCGTGCTTAGAGTATATTTCAGCTACTTGAAGTTGTCAAGTTTTGGAATAAAAAAACCAACGACCGTGCCCTCCTTTCATGAGGTCGTTGGTTAAGTGGTTTATTAACAGTGAAGTTGTTCAACTTTTCGGAGTGAATGGAAAAAAATTCTATTTCCTTCTCGAATCAGACTTTTCACCCGCCAAAAACGGGTTCTGATGGCTCGCCCGATAGCAATGGCATTGCCCACCGACCTCTCTCACTTTATGAATATCCTCTACGCAACTTATCCCACCGATGATTATGGGAAGAGTTACTCCCGCTTGTCGGGCGTCACGGACAATCTCTAGCGCTAACTCGAAATTTTCCCGGCCGGAATATCCACACGTTGCGTATATTTGAAAAACTGGCCGTGTAAGATATTCCAGTTTATGCCAATTTATTTTGTCCCATTTGGCATAAATAGGAAGAGCATTAGGGATGTCAATAGCATCGCACATCCTGCTGGCTTCTAATTCCTTTATAAACTCCACTGTCGCCAGAGCGTCTAGTTTGACAATAAGTGGGATGTCAAGCCTCTGGAAAACAGCCAAGCGCTCAATCGTTTCGTCATATAATTTAGTTGAGCCATGTTTCTTTATACTAGGACAAGTTTCATTTACTTCCAAGGCCACAATAGCGCCTTTTTTGGGAATATATTTTTTGGCTATTTCAACATATTCCATCGCCTCGTCTTGCCGTGCTTCCTTGCTAGCTCTAACGCACATAACTGACAAAACCACTTTTTCTTTGATTTCGGGCCAAACCTGTTTGAAAAAAAATTCAGCTCCCGGATTCGTCAATCCTGCCGCGTTAGTTATCCGGTCGCGGAAAAAATCAATTTTAACGCAGTCCGGAAACCAGTCCTCTGTTTGAAAAGTATAAGGATTGATAACTAAATTACCCATGTCTTTCCCTTTAGTTTTTCTGCCCGGCATACGGCTATCAATAGTGATGGTCTTAAGAATCGGAGTGGCGCCGGAAAAATTAAAACCCGGATGCCATCGAAAAAACACATCTTGTTTCCAGCCTTTCCCGTCAAT
>CAZEYB010000005.1:0-4291 GCA_964516165.1 uncultured Bdellovibrionales bacterium
AAACAGTCGCGAACGATACCCAGAGCAAGTATGGGATCTGGATGTAAGCAATCCAGCGGGCGTGCGAATAAATAGCCGCTATTGCCCAAATGAGAGTGCCGAGGACGAGAAGAATATCAAGAGATGCGAGAAGATTGTTCTTGAGTCCGAATTGGATCGGCGTAAACGCAAAATTAAAAACAAGATTAAGCGCGAATGGCAAAGCGGCCATCCGCGGAATTTTTTTGGTGAATGCCTTGTAAAATACAGCGCCAAAAGACACGGCAATAATCGCATACAGCACCGTCCACACCGGTCCAAAAAGCCAGCCCGGCGGCGCCCATAATGGTTTGATTATTTGTGAATACCAGTTGTAGGTTTCCATATTATCTAAATTATAGCAAAAAATACTTCATACGCGAAGCGCCAAGGCAACAAACCCGCAACATACAATTTAGCTCCGAAAGCTGAATTTTAAAAAACTTTTAGATCGCCGAATTTTAAACCCGCTGAATAATTATCAAATTACTGAATTAATTCAGGGATTCTTTTGCCTTGAAGCTTGGCGAATCAATTCCAGTTTTTGAGATTTTTTCAGCTTTTTGATCTGGGCTTCGGCAATTGAAGCCAGTGACCGGTTTTTGAATTTTTTCGAATAGGTTAATTTCACCGGCCGGCGCGCTACAGTATATTTTGCGCCCAACTTCGCGCTGTTATGCTCACTTATCCGACGCGCCAAATCCGTCGTTATCCCAGTGTATAAAGTTCCATCGGCGCATTTAAGGATATAGAGATGATACATGATATTTTTAAAGGCTTAGATTTTAGCAAATTCCTCTCCCGCCGGATTTTAATTGTTTAATTTAAAAATTTTATTATTTTCCCTAATGATTTTTCCGGATTTTTTAAACTATTTTATATTTTCCTGATTTAACAAGATTGATGCTATTGTAATCATTGACTTTTTTAAATTCGAATTTCCAAATAGAATAAAGCCTTGTTTTATGATCTTTTTCAAAAAATAAAGTAACAATTTTCTTTTTGGTATGAACTTGCCATTGCCTAAAAGGATAATACAATTGCCTAATTATAGTGTTAGTAGTTTTAGAATTTTTTGCTTCAACTAAAACAATTTGATCTTTTCCTTCGTAGCCAGCATCAACTTCTGTTTGTACGCTCGAGACATTAATTTTTTGTTTACCTACAAAAAAAATAAAATCGGGAGTATATTTCCTACCTCTAATGGTCAAGACTAATGTAGGATCTCCCATGAATGTCCTAATTAAGCTTGAGGCATAAGCAAAATCCAGATGTTGCATTTCAGAATCGCCAATCTGGGAAGTATCTAAACTAAAATCTAATTTTGAGGAATATTTAATTTCCTTACTAACAATTTTAGGAATATCCATATATCCTTCCCCTTTTATAATATTATAAAAACCATTTTTTACGGGAAGTAAAAATAAATTATTTTCTTGAAAAATTTTAGGCCGACTTTTTCTTGTATCTTGTTTGCATAAAATACGAACTTCCTTTTCTCCTGTTTCCTTAAAATTTTGAACTGATTTTTTTATTTGTTTAGCAGAAATTGGAAATGGGGATTTACTAAAATCATGCTTCAAAATTTTATAATCCTTTACTATTTTGTCCCAAGATTTACTATTAGCCATACTGTTTCATTAAATATTTAATAAATTTAACTCAATTGATTTTGGCTTACGACTTTTTTGCAAATATTCCTTCCCAGATCTTGCCATCAATACTACCGAATCATATCCTAATTTCCGAGCTTTTTTAAAAATCTTTGCATCCAAATCAATTCTTCTTTTATAAAATAAATGATTCTTGGAATTTAAAATTTTATCAATAAATTTTTGAGCATTTGACCCAAATAATCTTGTTAAAATTTCCAATTCGGAAAATCCATAAATAGGATTTTTTATTTTAACCTTTTCTGGATCCAATTTTGGTCTACCATAAAATTCCGCTTGTTTATAGGTTGAAGCTAAAAATTTTCCTCTTTTTTTATAAGCCTTCTTATCTTGTGGCAGAACATGCCACCAATCAGAACTATTTATTTTTTCTATTAAAACTTTTTTTATTTTCATATTATTTTTTTATATCATTAAATCTTTTTTTAGATAATTCGAGATATTTTTTTTCTGTATCAATACCAATGAATTTTCTATCATTCAAAGTTGCCGCTAATCCAGTAGTTGAAGAACCAGTAAAAGGATCTAAAACGACATCATTTTTGTCCGTGCTAGCTAATATAATTCTAACTAACAAATCAATTGGTTTTTGAGTTGGATGTTTTCCAAATTTCTTTTCTCCATTTTTTGGCGGATAAATTGACCAGACACTCCGCATTTGTAAATTGGGTTTTTTGATGAAATCTCCTGACCAATCTCCATTTTTCATTAAATCATAATTGAATTTATGTTTTCCTTTTTTGTCTTTTCTGGCCCATATAATAGTTTCGTGACTCGCCGTAAAAAAGCGACAACTTAAATTCGGGGAAGCGTTAGGTTTAAACCAAGCTATATCATTCAGAATGTGAAATTTATTTACTTGCAAGGCAAAACCACATTGATAAATCGAATGATAAGTTCCACTGATCCAAATTGTTCCACCAGGTTTTAAAACTCGATGACATGCCTTTGTCCACGCAAGATGAAATTCAAAATCTTTTTTAAGTCCATTAGTTGTATCCCATTTTCCTTTATTAACACTTACCATTTTTCCTCCATCACAAGTAAATCCTCCATTGGAAAGAAAGTATGGAGGATCGGCAAAAATCATATCCACTGAGTTTTCTGGAAGTTGTTTGAGAATTTTAAGACAATTTTCTTTATATAAGACAAAATTGTCCTTTTGGAAATAGGGTTTATTTATAATTGAAGCTAATATTTTTTTATTTACCGTCATTTTTCTTTTTGCTATTATTTATAGTGATATTATATCACTATTTGTCAATCCTTTCTAATTTTTGCTGTGGATAACTTTACTTTTTCCAATCCCCTAGTTAAATATTACATCGCCCTGCAGAATGCAACAAATTTAATAAAGTTTTAGTTTTTTGCTGGATTTTGGAAGATAATTTGCTTTTGATACTATCGGCCTTTTTAATTCTTTTTCCAGTTCTTTTCTGGCGTTGCCGGCTACTCTCCCGCCCCTCTTAGCATCTTTTTTAAGCTTGGGTATACCTGCTGATTTTTCTTGGCGATGGATTTCCGTTGTCGATCTTTCTCCCAACATAGTAAAGATTAATTCAAAATCGTCCATATGATCGCGCAAATTTTCTCGCTTCAAGCCTTTGAGTTTTTTATATTGATTCGGTGTCACGCCAAAAGTCGCTTGGGATATTTCCGCCGTCAGGATTTCATAATCTCTTTGCTCTTGCGCTCCGCGTTTTTGCCACTCATCCGTCAGTTCTTCGCGAATGGCAATGCCACGCATCCGTTTTTCAATCCAACCGTCCGGATAGCCTTTGAGTTTATACAGCATCATGGTCCGTTTAGTAGCCAGCTCCGGATCTTCAATTTCCTGCACTCTTTCATAGCCAACTCTGGCCAGCCATCTTTTCAAGGGCTCCGCTTTGGGCGAAGGAATGGACTGGATGATGCGGAAGATACCTTCGGTATTGGCGCAATTCATCTTTTGTTTACCCCCTTCGGTGGGCATTTCAAGGATATGTACAATCTGTACCCACCCTTTATCCAATTCCGGATCTCGCTGTTTCATCCGCTGGATATATTGCTTGGGATCATTCGAATCAATAAGAGCCAAGACGATATCCTCAATCACAAACCACCACTCATTCTGATAAAGTGTCTTGCGAATTTCCTTACCTTTGAAGATGGCAATTTTTGTAGTTTCCATCGTTTTTATCAATTACATAATTAAATATTCATCTGGTCGCTACAATGATAAATGCGACAATCAGAAACACTGCCAGCCAAGCCAAAGTGAAGCCGAAAAGTTGGAGCGCGTCTTTCTTTTTGCCGTCCATATACAGCATCACGGGTTTTCCCAAAATCAAAGCGCCTGAAATTGAAGCGGAAATGACGAAGAGCAAGAGGAAAACGATCGGCGCGATAATGACGGGATCCGGCTTGTCGCCGAAGTATTTCCCGACAGTGAATAATAGGAACGCGACTAATGAGATATAAATCCCCTCGCCCAGAGCGAAAAGAAAAGCTTGTTGTATGATTTTTTTTGGCATAATTTTTTTATTAAAACTTTACCCTGTTGAATAAATTACTGAATTAATTACTGAATTATTTTTTTAATTTTCTTGCCCTCAAAAATC
>CAZEYB010000005.1:4391-25314 GCA_964516165.1 uncultured Bdellovibrionales bacterium
AAATTACTGAATTAATTACTGAATTATTTTTTTAATTTTCTTGCCCTCAAAAATCGCGATTTGTTTTCTATTTTTTGACATATTTTTATTTAAACAATTCCGCCGGCGACAAGCAATTTGTTCCGAGGCATGGACTCGAACCATGATTAGCAGATCCAGAGTCTGCCGTCCTACCATTAGACGACCTCGGAATAATTATAAAACAAGACCGACCAGTCTTGTTTTAATCTAGCGTAAAATGCCAAAAAAATCAATCTATATTTTGAGATATTTACGAATCGCGATCCAGCTGGAAATAATGCCCAGAAACATTCCCGCTCCCGCCTGAATGGCGAAAAGAACGGGCAAATTATTGAAATACAAGCTGACTAAATCCTGCGATGGAATAAGCGAGGGAAAATAATAGGCCATAAATTTAATATTGACGAAAAGCATTCCCGTCGCGATTATCATAGCGATAAGACCGTAAATCAAACCTTCAAACACAAACGGCAGACGAATGAACATATTCGACGCGCCGACTAGCCGCATTACTTCAATTTCCTGCTTGTGGGTATAGATGGTGATTCTTATGGTATTAAAGATTATAAGGACTGAAACCGCTCCAAAAATAACAGCCAGAGACGATCCGACTTTTTTTACTTCGCGGATGATATTATTCAGTTTAGCGATAATTTCCTTGTTCTTGCTGTAATTTATCCGGCTGACATCATCGTTAAAAGACGAATTAGCGACAAAATCGGAAATCGCTTGATATTGATCCTGCCTGTTGGCTTTGATGATCAGCGACGCCAGCAATGGATTTTCTCCGATTTCCTCCAGCGATCGAATAATCACCGGCTCGTCGGCATTGTTCCTCTTGAAATCATCGAGCGCTTGATCCTTGGAAACATAATCTATTGAGTATATCTCGGCGTATTTTTCCAGATCTTTTTTTATTTCCATGATCCTTTCTTCCGCCACGTCCGATTTGAAATAAACGCTGACATTGATTTTTTCTTCCACGTTTTTAAGAACGCTATTGGCCGCCACAATCACAAAAAAAAGGATTCCCACCACGTAAAGAGAAAGAGTCAGCACCGAAACCGCCGCGACAGAAAGCCAGCCGTTCCGCCAAAAATTTATCAGACTTTGTTTAATTGTTCTGCCAATGACTAAAAACATAACATTAATTTAGCGAATTTTATACTTTCCTTTAGCGTCATCGTAAACTATTTTTCCGTTATCCAAACCTATCACTCTCTTTGTGGCTTTATTCACGATTTCCCGGTCGTGGCTGGCTAAAATCACCGTCGTCCCCAATTTATTTATCTTAAGAAGGAGATCGACTATCTCAATGGAATTAGTTGAATCAAGATTGCCTGTCGGTTCGTCGGCGACAATCATCAGGGGTTTATGGATAAGCGCTCGGGCTAAAACCACTTTTTGCTGTTCTCCGCCGGACAATTGATAGGGAAATTTTTCCATTTTATCGCCTAACCCCACGATATCCAAAATTTGCGGCACGTCTTCCATTATTTCCGGCCCCGGCGCTCCGCAGGCTTCAAGGGCGAAAGCTACGTTTTCAAAAGCCGTTCTTCTGGGAAATAATTTAAAATCCTGAAAAACTGTTCCGATTTTTCTCCGGTGATAAGGCAATTTTTTTCGGCTAAGATCGCTGATCGGCTTACCGCCAAAATAAACCTCGCCTTCCGTTGGCATTTCCTCCGCGTAAATTAATTTCAAAAGCGTTGATTTTCCGGCGCCGCTCGGACCGACAAAGGAAACGAATTCTCCTTCCTGAATTTCCAAATTGATATCGGACAGAGCCGAAAAATCGCCTTTGTAAACTTTAGCTACATGATCGAATTTTATTATAGCCCCGCCTCGCGTTGACGAGTGATTATAATCGCGAGTCGAGGCGGGCGAAACTTCCGGCTCTCTGTTTTCATTTTTCTCCGGATACTCTTCCTTTATATTAATATCTTTCATACACTATATTATAAACTATTTTTGAATATGTCTCAAATAACTCTCCATGAATTGGATCAAATCTCCATTTAATACATCCTCCACGCTCGCGGTTTCATACTTAGTGCGATGATCTTTGACCATTTTATACGGATGGATGACATAAGACCGGATTTGATTTCCCCATTCGGCCGAAACCGATTCGCCACGGAGCTTCCTTTTTTCTTTTTCCTGCTTTTCAAGATAAATTTTATGCAATTTGGCTTTAAGAATTTTTATGGCTTGCTCCTTATTTCTTAACTGGCTTCGTTCGTTCTGGCAAGTAGCTTGAGTTCCGGTTGGAAGATGAGTGATACGCACCGCGCTGTCAGTGGTATTTACGCTTTGACCGCCTGCGCCGGAAGAGCGATAAACATCGACTCTCAAATCCTCGCTTTTAATCGGCACTTCTTTTATTTCAGCAATAATCGGCATTACTTCCACCAGAGCGAATGAAGTTTGGCGAAGATTATTCGCGTTGAAAGGAGAAAGTCTTACCAAACGATGAACGCCGGCTTCGCTCCGGAGATACCCGTAAGCGTAAGGACCGGCTATTTCCACAGTGACATTTTTTATTCCCGCTTCTTGTCCTCGCGTTTCTTCCGAAATTTTGGCCCGAAATCCGTTTGTTTCAGCCCACTTAAGATACATGCGGAACAACATTTCCGACCAATCCTGCGCGTCCGCTCCTCCCGCGCCGGAATAAATGGAAAAGATAGCGTCATTTCGATCGTATTCGCCGGAAAACAGAGTTTTAAGTTCTAAAACTTTTATAACTTCTCCTAATTTTTCGGCTTCCTTTTCTATTTCCCGCTTTTCTTTTTTATTTTCCGCCAGTTGGGATAATTCCTCCAGCTCCTTAAGTTTCTTCTCGGTTTCCGCCATTTCATTGATTTCCTTTTTTAAATCCTCGATTTCCCGCATAACCGCGCCGGCTTTCTCGGTATCGCTCCAAAAATTTTCTCTAGCCGATTCTTTTTCCAACGCTTTTATTCTTTTTTCTTTTTGAGGAACATCAAAGATGGTCCCGAATAGCCGGGAGTTTATTTTTTAGCTCGTTGATTTTTGATTGAAGTTCTGGCATATTTATAAAAATCTTGCTATGTTTATAAGCAGGCGCCCACGTGGCTCAGCTGGTAGTCGCCTCATTGGCGACCCGCCGGAGAGGCGGGAGCAACGGTATCTATGCCGAGATAGCTCAATGGTAGAGCAATGGTATCGTAAACCATAGGTTGTGGGTTCAAGTCCCACTCTCGGCTCATTCGGCCAGATTGGCCAGCCTTTTCCATTCAGAATCCACGATTTTTTGCGTGTCATCCAACACTTCTTTATTTTTATCTTTGAACAAGTGTTTGAAACGCCCTTGAGTTTTTAGGAATTCGGAAAGAGGTTTGGGATTTTCCGTCGCCCAGTTGATTTTATATTTTCCATTTTCAATTTCATAAAGAGGCCAGAAATTAGTTTCCGTGGCCAGTTTCGCGATATTCACGTATTGGGAAGTGGGGAATTTCCAGTTGTTCTGGCAAGGGGAAAAAACCAAAAGAAAGCTCGGTCCCCGGGTTTCCAGCGCTTTTCGGGCTTTCATTTTTAAATCGGCCATAAAGGCTACATTGGCTTGAGCCAAGTATTTTACGCGATGAGCGTTTACTATCTCCATCAAGTTCTTGCGCGTTTCCATTTTCCCGGAAGATATTTTTCCGGCGGGAGTAGTTTCCGTGGTCGCGCCATAAGGCGTGGCGCTGGATCTTTGATTGCCCGTATTCATATAGCCGCCGTTGTCATAGCAGACATATAAAAAATTATGGCCGCGTTCCAGAGCGCCGGAAAGCGATTGAAGCCCGATGTCATAAGTTCCTCCGTCTCCGCCGAAAGCCACAAACTTTATTTCTTTTTTGATCTTGCCTTTTCTTTTTAAAATTTCATAAGCTCTCTCCGCGCCGGAAATTGTCGCCGCCGCGTTTTCAAAAGCGCTGTGAATATAAGGAACTTTCCAGGCGGTGTAAGGATATAAAGTGGTGGTTACTTCAAGACATCCGGTGGCGTTGGCCACCACCACAGGAATTTTGGCTTCGCCTAAAATCGCTCGAACGATAGCCGGAAAACCGCAGCCGGCGCAAGCGCTGTGACCCGGAGCAAAAAATTTTGATAATTCTTTATTCATACTGTCGCGTTACTTAATGTATTTTTCTTTGTGCTTCCCTGAAAATACATCCTCGATTTGCTTTTGAAAAATATCTCGTCCGCCCAACCCGTAAACGAAAGATCGTATTTTGTATTTAGTATCTGGCATTTGGTATAAGGAATTTACAATTTCCGCGTAAAACGGCGGATTGGTTCCGATAGACTGCGCCCGATCCAAAACAATCACTTCCTTGGCGTTTTTCAGCGCGACGGCGATTTCTTTACGCGGAAACGGGCGAAATAAATTAATTTTCAAAAGACCGGCCTTTTCATTTTGAGAACGTAATTTATCTACCGCGACTTTGGCTGTTCCGGCGGCTGATCCGGCCAAAATCATAACTTTTTCGGCGTCTTTCGTTTTATATTCTTCAAAATAATCATAATTTCTTCCGCTTATTTTAGCGTAATCTTTGGCTATTCTTTTATATTCCTCTATCGCCTCATTCATCGCTTTTTCCTGATCAATCCGAAATTCAAAATAAGAGTTTTGGAGCGCGACGGGTCCGTACGTCATGGGATTTTCCACATTCAATAAAGAAGTTTCCGCTTTATACTCGCCGATAAACTTTTTAATTATTTCCGTTTCTAAAATTTCCAAATTTTCCACCGAGTGGGAAGTGTTGAAACCGTCCATAATCACCATGACCGGCAGCTTTACTTTTTCCGCTAGTTTTATTCCGAGAATTGTTTTGTCGTAAACTTCCTGGGCGTTTTCACAAAAAATTTGGATCCAGCCCGCGTCGCGCGCTCCCATCACGTCGCTGTGATCGCCATGAATGTTAATCGGAGCGGAAAGCGCCCGCGCTGAAATAACCATAAGAATCGGGAGTCTCATCCCGCTCGCGATATAAAGCATTTCATGCATCAGCGCCAAGCCTTGCGAACTGGTGGCGGTGACAGTTCTCGCTCCGGCGGCGCTGGAACCAATGGCCGCGGAGAGCGCGCTGTGCTCCGATTCTACTTTTATAATTTCAGTATCGACCAGTCCATCAGCTTGGAACTTGGCGTAAGTTTCAATAATCGGCGTTTGCGGCGTAATGGGATAAATCGGCATCACTTCCGGCTCTATTTGTTTTAAGGCTTCGGCCGCCGCCGCGCCTCCGGTCAAAGCTAGTTTTTTATTGTTTACATTTCGTTCGGTCATTTCTTTTTCATAATAATTGCTTTCTCGGGACAAACTTCCGCGCAGACTCCGCAACCTTTGCAGTAATCATAATCTATCTCCGCCGTTCCCTTTTTCTTTTTACTGTTCATTGTCTCCTGTTTTCCGTTCACTGTTATCGCCGCTTCCGGGCAAAACAAAACACACGTGCCGCAACCAATGCACTTTTTTTTATCCACTTCGGGATGCATATAGCGCCAATCGCCGGTATGCGGCGCCTTATTTAAATCGTGCTTTATTACAGATCCTATTTCCATTTATTTATGCTTAATGTAAAATGCAAATCTCAAAATGTAAAATGATAATTTAAAAATTTAAAATGAGTTTATAAATTTTCAATTTTGAATTGTAATTTTGATTTTTGCATTTTGATTTTTAAATTTATATTGTGTCGTACGCTTTTTCTATCGCCTGAATATTTTTTCCGCAGGCTTCCTCTCCTATTTTATCTTTGAATATTTTTCCGAATTCCGCTGTTACGCTTTCAAGTTTCGCCGCTTCCGTGATTCGGACTAACTTTCCTAAAATCACCGTGTTCGGTCGCGGCTGACCGATTATTTTCATGGATATGCCGCTGGCATCCACCGGATATATTTTCCCTTCAAACTTCCTCCCGAGTTCTGAAATCTGGCTTTTAATTTCGTGCTCAAGCATTTCGGTATTTATAATCAGCGCCTCGTTCCGATCCAAATTATCGGTTACGTCCTGCGAGGTTAGCAACGTGTCGTCCAAAACCACTACCACATCAGGATCAATCACCGGTTCGTGAGTGCGAATAATATTGTCAGAAATGCGAAGATAAGTTTTGGTCGGCGCGCCGCTCCGTTCCGGACCAAAACTGGGAAAAGCCTGCACATTTTTTCCCTCCAATACAGCCGCTTGCGCCAAAATTTCCGCCGCGCTTTTCGCTCCCTGCCCGCCGCGCGCGAAAAAAATAATTTCTAAAATATCTTTATGGTATTTCATTTAATAATTATACCACGAAATCAAAAGAACGGATATAAACCCGTTCTTTAAATTTCTGTATTATATTGACTATTTGTTGAGTTGCGCGTCTATATCTTTTTTCAACTGATCGGCCGTGATCATGCCGGTTTCCACTTGATCATTGATGAAAATAAAGGGTGTTCCGGAAACTCCGAAGCTTTGCGCTTCGTTTCTTTCTTTATCAATTTTATCTTGGTATTTTTTATCGTCCAAACATTGATTAAACTCATTGGCATTAAGTCCCAGCGCTTTGGCATAATTTTTGAAAAAAACGTTATTCTGCGCGTTTCCCCATTCGGATTGGCCGGCATAAAGCTTGTCGGCGTATTCCCAAAATTTGTTCTGTTCCAGCGCGCACTTGGAGGCCAACGCCGCGTCATTAGCTTGGGCGTGAATATCTAAGGGCAGTTCCTTGAAATCAAATAAAACTTTGTCCCGATAATCTTTCATGGCGTTGCGCAACGTCGAATAGAAAACTTTACAATAGGGACACTGAAAATCCATATAAACAATCACTTTAACGTTAGAATCGGCTTTTCCCAGGGTGGCGTCTCCTTCAACAACCGCGGGCAATTCCAAGTACTTTCCGGCCGGAATCCCTAATTCTTGCATGTTAAGCGCGTATCGGCTGTCTTTTGGTTCGAACAACACTTGGGCTTGAGTATAAAATTCGGTTTTCTCAATGCTGGAGCTAAAAATGAAAGCTGGCAAAATCTTTATGCCAAATTGACTAATTAACTCTTTCCCCCGCTCTGAATCAAAAATCACTTTTTCCGTGCTGATTGTTGGGAGCACTTTTCGAAGCCAAGCTAAAGCTTCGCCAGGATCGCATTGTTCGCAATTATCATCGGTTATCACCGAAACAGAAACCGCTGGTTCGCTGTAAGCCACCCAGGTTTTTCCGTCAGCTTCAAAAATATCCGACTCATTGAGATTTTTAGCCGAATAGCCGCTTCCTTTGATAAATTGGCTCACATCCACGAAAAGACTGCCGATAAACAGTCCAGCCAAAAGAATCACTAGCGATATCAGATTTTTAATTTTTTTATCATTATCTTTATCCATGATTTTAATTTATAAAATTAATTAGCGGGCTGAACGTTCTGGGGCGCTTCAGGAACGGTATCTTCTAATCCCTCTTCGGCTTTCTGCGATTCCCGCGCCATTTTTTCAATTAAATCTTTTTCAATTTTATTGATATCATAATCCTGTCCGATTATTTTCATTTTATAATCGTCAAAACCGACAACGATTCTTTTAGCGGCTTCGGTTTTCACGGCAATTCCGATTAGGATTCCCAAAATAAAAAACAAAATGACTTCAATATAGAAATCCATTTTTCTTTTCTTAGCTTTAATCTCTTCCGACTCGCCGAGTTTTTCCGGCTTTAAAGTTTCTGCTTCCTGGATTTTATTTTCCTCTTCCACTTTTTTGTCATTCCCGCGCCCGCTAATTAAATTTACGCGTGTAAACTAGATTAACATATAACAAAAACCCGCACAACTTGCGGTTTTTTAATAATATTGCGTAATAAATCCCTATCATTCTTTCCTTAACGCGTCCATAGGAGAAAGCTGCGAAGCGCTGCGGGCCGGCCAGTAGCCGAAAATTATGCCGGTAGCGGCGGAAAATCCGAAACCAATCAAAATAGACCACCATGAAACGCTAAAAGTCAGGCTAAAGCCGAAATTTTGGGCTAAAATTTCGCCCAATTTAGATAGTAAGAAACCAGTCGCTACGCCGAAAACGCCGCCAAGCAATGTGATAAAAACAGCTTCGAAAAGAAATTGCGCCAAAATACTTTGATTTCTGGCTCCCACTGATTTCTTGAGTCCGATTTCAAAAGTTCGTTCCGTTACTGACACATACATCACATTCATAATCCCCACTCCGCCGACAATCAGTGAAATGGAAGCTAACGCCACGAGCAAAGCATTGATGTAAAAAAACACTTTGTTTAAAATTTCCATCACCTCCATCATGGAATTAACCGCAAAATCATCGTCGTTCGGATTGTCAATATCATGCTGGGATCGCATAGTATCAGTCACTGAAAGAATCGTATCGTCCAATTTTTCCATATCATCAAGCATAAATATCGCCGCTTGAATATAATCCGTTCCGTTTAATTTTTTCTGGACGGTTCGCAAAGGAATGTAAAGTATGTTGTCAAAATTAAAAGCTCCCGCTCCGCCTCTTTCTTTAAGAACGCCGCCCACTTCAAAAGTCTGTCCTTTAATTTTTATATTCTTCCTTACCGCTTCTTGTTCGCCGAAAAAATCTTCTTTCACTTCCGATCCTAAAATCGCCACTGATTTTAAACTTTCATCGTCATTCTCGGTAAACATCGCCCCTTTCTCTATTTCAAGTTTTTTATCCGCTTCGGCTACTCCAGCCGTTACTCCCAAAATCATTACTTGTTTATTTTCATCTTCATAATTCACTACCTGCTGGCTCATAATCATCGCGTACCAAGATCCGATATTGGGAAGCCTGGCAATTTTTTCCGCGTCTTTCAATTTAAAAGTGGTAATCACGGTTCCGCCTACTTGCCCGACGGCATTTTCCGAAGAAGTTTTGGAAACTTTTGGAACTTTTACTTCCACCTCAAGTATATTTGTTCCGAAAGAAGAAATTTGATCCGATAAATATTTTTTTACTCCCATTCCCAAGGACAAAACTAAAATTACGCTGGCCACGCCGATAACAATTCCCAAAAGCGAAACCGTCGTCCGGCCGATATTTGACTTAAGACTCCTCGCCGCCAGTTTAATTGGGATAATTAGCTCACGCATCAAAAAATTTTACTCGTATCTTAACGCTTCCATCGGACTTATTTTCGCCGCTTTTATCGCGGGATAAAGTCCGAATATAATTCCGATTATTATACTCGCTAAAGTCGCGATAATGATTGATTGCCAAGAAATTAAAAACGGCCAGCTGTATCGCAAAGCTTGAGCCGCCACAGCGATTAAAAAAGAAATCACTATCCCGATAATTATTCCTAATATTCCACCCAAAAGAGAAACGCAAATCGCTTCCATTAAAAATTGAATTTGCACATCGTAATTTTTCGCTCCGACTGCTTTTCGGAGTCCTACTTCGCGAATACGTTGATTAACCGCGATAAGCATAATATTCATAATTCCCACCCCGCCGACAATGAGAGATATAGCGCCGATAGCCAACAGAAAATAGCGTAAAATATCCGTAACATTTTTTACCATTTCCATCGCCGAAGCTTGGTTGCGCACGGAAAAATCATCCTCCGACGGATCATCTATATTGTGCCGCTCGCGAAGCGTTATTTTAATGTCCTCCATAACCGACGGAATATCACCAGCATTTTCAGCCTTCAATCGGATATATCCCAAATAATCAATTCCCAGAAGCAATTTCTGCGCGGTTTTTAACGGAATAAAAATTGTGTTGTCTTGGCTGGAAGTTCCAAAACCGGAAGATCCGCGTTCTTTCAAAACTCCAATCACGGTAAAATTTTGGTCTTTTAGCTTAAAAGTTTTTTCAATCGGGTCATCTCCATAAAAAAGATCGTCCGTTAATTTTTTCCCTATCACTGCTGTCCGCGAAAAATTTGATTCTTCATCCTCTGTAAAAAATCTTCCCGATTCCACTTCGGTGTTTTCCACATCGAGATAGCCGGCCGTCGTTCCCATAAAAGAAACTGTTAAATCGTTCCCTTTATAAGTAGCCGAGTCCGTTCCTGTAACATAACCGGCGCCGGAAGAAATTCCCGGAACATTATTTTTTTCCCTAAGCGCTTCCAAATCATCGTATTTTAAAGTTTTAATTACCATACCCATTGCGGTTGCCGGCGGTCCTTTTTCATCTGAAGCGCCCGGCATAATTCCGATCAAATTAGAACCGATTCCGGAAATTTGATCTAAAATTAAAGCTTGCGCTGATTGTCCGATGGACATAATGATTATCACTGAAGCTACGCCGATAACAATCCCGAGAATAGTTAAAAAAGAGCGGAATTTCGCCGCCAACAGATATTTCAGGGAAATTTTAATGGGAGAAAGAAAAATCATAAATTTTATTTCAAGAATCCATTTTCATTTTCTGCCATTCTCCTGTTTCTTACTAAATCATCCGCCACAATTTCTCCGTCTTTCATATAGATAACTCTTTTGGCGTGTTCGGCCGTATAAGTTTCGTGTGTCACTAAAATAATTGTGTGTCCATCATTGTTAAGTTTTTGAAGAATTTTAATAACTTGAAGACCGGACCGAGAATCTAAATTTCCCGTCGGCTCGTCGGCAAAAATCACTTCCGGATTGTTGACTAGAGCTCTCGCGATTGCTACTCTTTGCTTTTCACCGCCGGATAGCTGATTGGAAAGGTAGTCTTTCCGGTGCTCCATCCCCACTGCGTGGAGAGCATCCATTGCTTTCTTTTTATTATTTTTATCAGGTGTCTTATCGTATAGCAACGGCAATTCCACATTTTCAAAAACAGAAGTCCTGGGGAGAAGATTAAATGACTGAAAAACAAATCCGATTTTTTGATTTCTTATTTCCGCGAGTTCATCATCGGAAAATTTTAAAATATTTTTTCCTTCAAAAAAATATTCTCCGTCTGAAGAACGGTCCAGCATCCCCAGAATTTGCATAAGTGTTGATTTGCCCGATCCGCTTGGTCCCATAATGGAAACAAACTCTCCTTTTTCCACGCTAAAATTAGCGTTGCGCAACGCTTTGGTCTTTACATCTTCATTTTCGTATGTCTTGCAAAGATTTTTTACTTGAATGATTGGGATTGACATAAAATATTCTACGATTCCTTCGCTAGTATAATCACATTCTCTCCGCCAGAAAGTCCTGAAGTTATCTCTATCATTCCGTCATCGCCTTGCAATCCGGTTTCAACATTTATTTTTTCTGTTGTTTCATTGTCCGCTTTCAAAACTTCCACGAATTTTTTATTTCCTTCCGTTTTCATCGCTCTAAGCGGAATCATGACGACATTATCTTTTTCAAAAATATTTATATCCGCATCCGCGCTCATTCCGATTTTCACGCGTTCATCGAAATTTAAGAATTTTAATTTCACTTTATAATAAACCGCGTCCTGAATTTTCGTCGGCGCCGGTTCAATTTCAATCACTTCCGTATTCACTGTTTCATCCGATGAAAACGCGTCTAAAGAAACTCCGGCTTTCTGCCCGATTTTTACATCTATAATATCCGATTCTGGAACATCCGATTCGATAATCGGCTGATTTCTATCCGCAATCGTAATCACCGGCGAAGCAATCGTTAAAATTTCTCCCGGATCGGCGTATCTTTTTATCACCATTCCGTCCATCGGCGCGTACAGCGTCGCGTCTTTAATATTTTCCAGAGCTTCGTTTACAATCGCTTGGTATTTTTCCACCGTCTTTTTTTGCGCCTCTATTTGCTCGTGTTTATATAAATCATCCCGACGCTTATAGAGCGCGTAGGTTTTTCTCTGAACGGACAAATCAGCTTGAGCCTGCGCTAATTCCGTTCTTAATGTTTCTTTATTTGCTTCCGCGACAATTTCTCCCGCCTTTACTTCATTACCCACATCAAAATTGACGGATTTTATTTCGCTGGTAGTTTTAAACGATAAATCAATTTTATCTTCCGGCTCCACGCTTCCCGTGACTGAAACTGTTCTCACTAATTTTCCCTTTTTCGCCATCGCTGTAATATATTCAGCTTGCGGGTTTTTGGTTTTATAATAATAAACTATGCCGATTATCGCGATTATCAACGTCAGAATTACATAGGTTTTCTTTCGTTTGAACATAATGTTTTATAACAAACTTATTTGTTTTTCTCTTCTATCCAAGGCCTCATTCACCAATCCATCCGCGACTTTATTTTGTTCTCTCGGTATATGTATAATTTTAACATTTTTGAAATCCAGCATCAAATTCCAAACTTTAATGAATTCTTCGATAATACCGGATTCTTTAATTTTATATTCATGATTCAGCTGTTTGGCCACTAGTTCGCTGTCAAGATAACTTTCTATTTCAATTTGCCTGGTTTTTTCTTTTCCGAGCAGTTGTTTTATTTTTTTGAGACCAAAAATCAGCGCTTCGTATTCCGCCGCGTTGTTGCTTTTTTCTCCTATATATTCGGCATATTTTTTATCCAGCGTTTCTACCCAGACGCCAATGGCTGCTGGCCCGGGATTATTCCTTGATCCCCCATCAGTGTACATTTTTATCATGCTGGACATTTTATTTTAACTTAAGGTCGATTAGCCTTAATTGGATCTTTTGGCTGCCATTCCATTCATCTTGGCGAATATTGAAAACTATGTCTATTCTATCATCCTTTTTTATTTGGGAAAATCTTTCCGCGAGAGAAAAACCGATAGCGTCAAAAATTTTAGGGCTGCCGTCCTCGGAACGGATTGATAGTTTCAAATGTTTACTGCCGTTACCGACAATTTTTGAGTCGCTTACCAGCATATTTCGAGCCAAGAATACTGGTTCAATATTCCCTGTTCCGAACGGCTCCATTTTCTTTATTTCGTAAGCCAGTTCCCAGCTAATATCGCCAGCGCCGATTTCGCAATCTATATTAAGAATTGGCGTAGTTTCTTTCCCTTCAAGTTCTTTTTCAATTAACTGAGATATCTTATCGTAAAACTTTTCGATATTTTCCGGTTTTACGCTTACTCCCGCCGCTTGAGAATGCCCTCCGAATTTAATCAAAAGTTCAGAACATTTTTCAATAATTTTGATAATATTAATTTCAGGCAGACTCCTGAACGATCCGACAAATTCTTTCTTTTGGCGCTGAAAAACAGCAGTTGGCTTTCCGAATTCTTCGGTTATTTTTCCCGCCACCAAGCCTAAAATTCCCACCGGCCAATTAGAATTCTCGGCAAAAATGAATTTTTTATTTTTAAAAGAATTGCGGGCCAGCACTTCCACTTCCCTGAAAATTTCAGCGGTTACTTTCTGTCTTAATTGGTTTTTATTTTCAATTTCCAACGCCAGGTCCCGCGCTAAGACCGGATCATTTTCAATTAATAATTTGAAAGAGGCGTTGGCATGATCCATTCTCCCCGCCGCGTTGATTCTCGGACTGATTTGAAAAGCGATTTTTCTGGCATCGGCCGGATTATCTTCCGAAATTTTAATTCTTCCGACTTTAAATAATTCCTGAAGACCGACTCTTTTGGTTTTTGAAATTACGATCAGCCCATACTTCACCAGAATCCGATTTTCTCCAAGAAGAGTAACGCAATCAGCGATAGTTCCGATAGCCGCGAGATCAAGCGACCATTTCAGCTGTTCGATTTTAGCCGGAGCCATTTTTTGATAAAGCGCCTGGGCTAATTTAAAGGCCACGCCTACGCCAGCCAGATTCTTAAAGACAAAACCGGAACAAGGCATGGAAGGATCAATAGTCGCGAGAGCTTCGGGAATTTTAGGAAGGGCGTGATGATGATCGGTAATAATGACTTCTATCCCCAAATTTTTGGCTTTCTCAACCTCTTTTATATTGGTTATTCCGCAATCGACTGTGATAATCAGTTTTACTTTTTTATCGGCCAGATAATTTATCGCGCTCAAATTCATTCCGTAGCCTTCCGACTGCCGATCAGGAATATAACAAATTACATCTTTAAATCCGAGGTTTACAAGCGATTCATAAAGAACGGCGGCCGCCGACACGCCATCCGCGTCGTAATCGGCAAATATGGCGATTTTTTCCTTATTTTTCCCGGCTTGGATAATTCTTTCCACCGCCTTTCTTATTCCCAAGACGGAAAAAGCATCGCTTAAATCCTTCTCATAATCAAAATTGAAATATTTTTCAATTTCGCTTTCTTTTTCAATTTCCCGATTAACCAGCAATTTTAAAATTACCGGGTGGTATTTTTCCAGTATTGGCGGGTTGAAATTACCCTTTTTATCTTTTACTTTCCAAACTTTTTCCATTGTTTTTAAAATGAAAACGAGGCGTGAAAACCCCGTTGGACATTAACCGATAAAATACGCCTCTCCGTTCATTTCTTATCGCAGTCCGGACAAATGAACCGGGCCATAAATTCGCGTCTTTCCTTATTGGCTATTTTAAGCGCCATTATCATTTCTTTCCGGCAATTTTTACAGATAAACCCCGGACTAAATTCAAATTCAGAAGCTAATCTCGACGCGTCCAATTCCATCGGACTAAACTTGATCCGATATTCGCTAGAATTAAACATTGCTCGGACATTTTCCAATACTTGTTTTGGCGTCGTCATTCCTTGAACGATGAAACCTCTGATGCCAATCTTTTCGGCTTTTTCCCGATCCTCTTCCCGACCCATGTGCGAGAGCATAAAGACGGGAATACTTGACGTAGCCACATTTTTAACCAAAGCGTCTTTCAGTCCGAATCCATCCATCCGAGGCATAATAATGCCGGTAAAAATCACGTCGGGAATAATCTTCACGGCCTTATCTAAACCATCCAATCCGTCTACGGCCTCGCTCACTTCAAAACCTTCCTGTCTGAAAACATCCATATAAGTCTCGCGGGACGACTTGTCATCGTCAATTATTAAAACTTTTATTTTTTTATCGTTCATATTATTGTTATATTATTATCTTAACGTCTAGCGCCATAGCCTTTCTGCCGTCATTATATATCAAGAGAGGATTTATATCAAACCCTTTAATCTCGGAGATTTCCACTGCCATATGACTGATTTTGATTAAGATTCTAGCCAATTCTTCAATATCGTATCGTTTTTGTCCGCGAACGCCTTGGAATAAAAAATTCAATTTCCCTTTGATTAGATTTTCCGCGACTTCACTCGTGTTAAGCGGCGGCACTAAATAATCGGCTATTTTAAGAAACTCCGTGTAAACTCCGCCCAAACCGCAGAGAATTATCGGACCAAAAACCGGATCTCTTTTTACCCCAATAATTATTTCCATTCCTTTCTCCGCCATCGGTTGAATAATCAGGCGGCTTCGGGGAAAATTCAATTTCATTAACTCTCGAGCTTCATTTAACTCGTTTTCGTTTTTAATATCCAGAATTAAGGCTTTTTCGTCCGTTTTATGAAGAACTTTGTCGCTATCCACCTTAAGAGCTAACGGATAGACTATTTTTCCGGTAATTTCATCCCGCGCTTCAATCGTCAAAGCCGGAAGAGTATTCACTCCATACAATCCCATTACGGCCGCGGCTTCGCTGAAATAAAGCGCCGATCGGTTTTCCGCTTTAGCCATCGCGATTATTTTTACTGTCTCTTCTTTTCTTTTATCGTCTACGATTCGATTTTCAGTTTTTACTTCCAATTTTCTGAAGACATCCCATTTATAATAATTATCTATGGCCGTTACCGCCAAATCGGGAAAATTAAAATTATAAACTCCGTTTTTCTTGAGTTTTCGAATGGCCTTATCAATCCTGGCTCCTCCAAGAAAAACGGCCGCGATCAGTTTATTTGTTTTCTTTTCAAACTCAATGATGGCATCGGCGATTTTTTCTACCGGTGTTTGATCCTGCGGAGTCAAAACGACAATAATTGATCCCGGTTCTTCAATCTTAGAAACAATCTCAAGCGTTTTCCGATATCGATCTTCTCTCGCGTCTCCCAAAAGATCAATGGGATTCTCCACGGAAGATTCAGCGGGGAGATTATTTTTTAGTTTCTTTTTTATTTCTTCGCTTAACTCGACCAGCTGGATACTCTTTTCACCGAATGCGTCCGCGGTCAAAACTCCCGCTCCGCCAGCGTTAGTGATGACAACTGATTTTTTTCCCGGAATATTCCTGGAATGGCTGATCAAGCCGAGCAAATTGAAAAATTCTTCAAAATTATCAGCTCGAACCGCTCCGGCTTTATTAAGAACGGCTGAAATAATATCGTCCGTTCCGGCTAGCGCTCCGGTATGCGACGCAATGGCTCTTTGAGTTTTTTTGTTTTTTCCGGCTTTAAGAATGATTATCGGCTTAATTTTCCCGACCTCTTGAGTCATTCTTATAAATTCCGGGTTGTTTTTTATTGATTCCAGATACAAGCCTATAACTTTTGTGTCCTTGTCGTTGGCCAAAAATTTCAGCATTTCCGTTTCGGCAATCTCCATTTTATTGCCGATAGAAACAATATTGGAAAATCCCAACTCTTCTTTTTCAGCCATGTCCAAAAGAGCCACGGCCAAAGCTCCGGATTGCGTGACAAAAGAAATGTTTCCACTTTTAGCCATTCCGCCGGCAAATGACGCGTTGATTTTAAGCTTGGGCACGATAAAACCCAAGCAATTCGGTCCTAAAATATTCAATTGATTATTTTTAGCCAGTTCTTTTAATTCTTTCTCCCGTTTTTCACCTTCTTTTCCAATTTCTGAAAATCCGGATGAAATAACAACATAGTTCTTGATTTTATCGGCGTTATTTCTGATTTCACCGACAATTGATTCGGCCGGGATAGCCAGAATCGCCAAATCTATGTTATTTTTTATTTCAGCCAGGCTTTTATAGCATCTCTTTCCAAAAATCTCGCCGTATTTAGGATTAACTAAATAAACTTCGCCGCCATAGCCAAGTTCAAGAAGATTCTTCGCGATTGTATTCCCCACTTTTCCTTCCTCTTTTGACGCTCCGATAACCGCCACTGATTTGGGATTAAAAAGTTTTTCGAGATTCATAAATAGCGCTGAAAAATTATATTTTTTCCACAATCACCGATTGGGATTTCTTAATTATTTCATTTTCATCTAAAAGTCCATCAATTGCTCCGTAACGCGTAACAACGTTGGCGCTGTCGGCTATTCCCCATTTCAAACATTCTTCCAAGCTTTTTCCTTTTAAATAAGCCGACAAAAAACCGGAAAGAAAGGAATCGCCGGCGCCAGTGGAATCAATCGCCGGAACATCCAGGCTTTTGGCGTATAAAAAAATTTTTCCGTCAAAGACCCAGGCCCCCTTTATTCCATCGGTAAGCGCTACGATTTTCGGCTCCAGGCTTTTTAGTTTTTCCAGCAAAAATTTTTCGCCGTTAATCTTTTCATCTTTCGCGTCTTTAAGCATATGCGAAACAATTTCGATTGCTTCGTCTTTATTGACAAAAACTATTTCACACAGTCCGATAGCCTTAACAATTTCAGAAGCGTCTTCGTGAATGCTGGCCTCCCTGGGATTAAAAGCGACGCGTTTTTTTCTTTCGCGAGCCAGCGCCATAACGGATTCAAGCTGATCTTCCCATTGGCCGTGAATATCTCCGACAAAAAACCACTCAATATCCTGAATTTTTTGAGAATTTAGCTCTAAGTCTCCGCTGGAATTTTTACTGGAAAAAATCGTCTTTTCGGCTGTAGCGGTATCAACGATAATCGCCGACAGATCGCTCGTCTTTTCCTTCTGCGCCGAAACTAAATCCAAATTAACTTTATTTTTCTTCAGTTCTTCTCGGATCCAAACTCCGATAGCATCGTCCCCGACTTGAGCGGCGCAATAGGCTTTTATTTCCAACTTGGCCAGTCCCGCCGAAACATTAGCCGCGCATCCGCCCAGCGCTTCATATCTATTTTCAATTTTATATTTAGTTCCCAGTTCAAAAGCAATCTTTTTTTGAGACATTACATCCTCGGGCGTTTCAATTATTTTTCCTTCGGATGTCGGAAAAAAAATATCTTTCCCTGCCGAACCAAGACATAATATTTTACTCATATCTGTTTATTAATTTTTTAGGAGCGACTCTTTATTCATAATTTTCGGTTTTTCCACTTCAAGAATTTCTAAAATCGTCGGGGCAATGTTCCCCAGCACTCCTCCGCTTTCTAATTGACATTTTTTATATTTATCACCCGCGACAAGGAAAGGCACCGGATTTTTTGTATGGAAGGTGTTCGGCTGATTGGCTTTTTCGTCAAACATTCGTTCCGCGTTTCCATGATCGGCGGTAATCACTAAATTTCCGCCTCTTTCAAATATCGCTTCCGCCAAAATTTTAACCTGTTTATCCAAAACCTCGCAAGCTTTCACGACGGCTCCGAGATCTCCGGTATGGCCGATCATATCCGCGTTAGCGTAATTCACCGCGTAAAAATCGTATTTGTTTCTTTCCAAGCATTCGAGAATATGTTCCGTTACTTTTCCGGCTGACATTTGGGGAATTTTGGCGTAGGAATCAATTTTAGGCGAAGGCACTGTGAACCAGTCTTCGTCCGAAACCGGATTGGAATAGCCGCCGTTAAAAAAGTAAGTGACATGGGCGTATTTTTCCGATTCAGCGATATAAAGCTGTTTTAAATTCCCCAGAGCCATAGGCAAAGTGCCGGCTAAAGTTTGTTCTTCCCAAACCGTGTGCGTATCCAGATCCGGACCAAAATCTTTAAGAGCGGCAAAATATAAATTTTTAATTTTATCAATGATTGGCATATCATCGCTTATGATATTATTTTTATTTCGGGCCACGAATAATTTAGTAAATTGCCTGGCTCGATCGGATCGAAGGTTGAAAAAAATCAGACTGTCGTTTTCTTTCAGCCGGACGATGGGATTTCCACTCTCATCCGTGATAACTGTTGGCGCGAGATATTCATCGACTAACTGATTAGCATAAGCTTTTTCTATCGCTTCCTCGGGACTTTTAGCTTTCTCCCCGCGCGAAAATACAATCGCGTCATAAGCTTTGGTAAGCCGATCCCAATTTTTCGTCCGATCCATGGCGTAAAAACGCCCGCTTAAAGTAACTATTCGCCCGATGCCTTCTTCTTTAATAATTCTCTGGAAGTGTTCAATATGAATCTTGGCGCTTTTCGGATAAGAATCCCTGCCATCGGTAAACAAGTGACAATAAACTTGATTGATTCTGTTTTTTTTAGCTAGTTTTAAAATGGCCCTAAAATGTTCCGGGTCGCTATGCGGACTATCGGAGTCTCCCATAAGACCCATAACATGAAAATTTCCTCCACTGTTTTTCACATGGTTTACCGCGCCTACCAGCGCCGGATTTATAAAAAAACTGCCGTCTTTAATGCTTTTAGCAATGTAATATGAATCTTGAATAACAGTCCGGCCGGCGCCGATATTCATATGTCCGGCTTCCGAACCGCTCATTTTATTATCCGGAAGCCCTACATCGCGCCCGGTGGCTCCCAACTGGGAATTGGGATAGAGCTCGAATAGCCGGTCGATGTTCGGTTTTTTAGCCAGAGTTACAGCATTATATTTTCCCGGCGGCGCGATGCCGTAACCGTCCAGAATAATAAGAAAAGTGGGTGATTTCGTATTCATGCTATTTAAAATTTAATTCTTCAATAACTTATACTTCTTCCTCAATCCTTAATAAGCGATTGTATTTACAAATTCTTTCTCCCCGCGAAAGCGAACCGGATTTGATATAATCCGCGCCAACCGCTACCGCCAAATCGGAAATAAAATAGTCGGTTGTTTCGCCTGAACGGTGAGAAATTACAACTTTAATTTTATTTTTCTTCGCCAATTTTACGCAATCAATTGTTTCCGTGAGCGTGCCGATTTGATTAACTTTGATCAGTATCGCGTTGCAAGCTTCTCTTTCAATCGCCGTTTTCAATCTTTTCGCATTAGTAACCAAAAGATCGTCTCCGATAAGCATTATCTTTTTTCCCAGTTTTTCATTCATCGCGCTCCAGCCTTCCCAATCATTTTCATTCAGTCCGTCTTCCACGGAAATCACATTGTATTTTTGAACCCATTCATTATAAATATTCACCAACATCTCCCGGCTCAAAGTGGAATTCTCCGGTTTAAAAACATACTTTTGTTCTTTTTCGTCAAAAAAAGAATCGGCCGCCGCGTCCACTCCGACATTAATCTCTTTTCCTTTTTTATATCCCGCCCTAGTTATGGCTCCGTTAATAAGTTCAAGAGCTTGGGCGTTGCTTTCCAGTTTGGGCGCGAATCCGCCTTCGTCTCCCACTGAAACGCTATAACCTTCGGCAGAAAGGATTTTGGCCAAGGCATGAAAGATTTCACTGCCGGCGCGCAATTGTTCTTTGAATGTCCGTATGCCATCGGGAATTAGCTTATATTCCTGAATGCTTAAACCCGAATCGCTGTGTTTTCCGCCGTTTATGACGTTGAACATAGGAATAGGCAGTTTATAGCTATTAGCTTTTAGCTTATCTGCCTCACCGGCAGGCGGGTAGGTTTCAGCGATGTATTTATAGAGCGGAATATTTCGTTCTTTAGCCGCTGTCCGGCATACGGCCAGAGAAACTCCCAAAATGGCGTTGGCGCCAAGACCGGACTTATCTTCAGTCCCGTCGAGTTTGATCATTTTTTTGTCGATTTCTTTTTGTTTGGAAACTTCCATTCCGACTATCGCTTTGGAAATCTTCGCGTTAACGTTTTCTATCGCGTTTAAGACTCCTAGCCCGTCGTAGCGATTAGGATCCTTATCCCGAAGTTCCAGCGCTTCATATGTTCCGGTGGACGCTCCGCTTGGAACAGAGGCTAAAGACTTTACGCCAGATTCCAATTCCACTTCCGCTTCAACCGTCGGGTTCCCTCGCGAATCTAAAATTTCCCGGGCAAAGATTTTTTTAATTTTACTCATACAAATTTAATCATATAAATTTTTTTAATTCCTCAAATCCATAAGAATTTT
>CAZEYB010000006.1:0-21125 GCA_964516165.1 uncultured Bdellovibrionales bacterium
TTCTATTTGATTTTATAATACTCCCGATACCACTTCACGAAATTAGCGATGCCTTTTTCAATTCTCGTTGTCGGCTTCCAGCCGAGTTTTTTAAGTTTCCGGATATCGGCAACGGTAGTCGGAACATCGCCCGGCTGCATCGGCATCATTTTTTTCTTAGCTTTTTTATCCGCGTTTTTTTCAATCACTCTTATATATTCCATCAGAGTATCTTCCTTGTCCCCGCCGATATTCATCACGTCATAGCCTTGGCATTTATCCAGCACCATAATCGTTCCGGAAACAATATCGTCAATATAAGTGAAATTTCTGGTCATTTTTCCATAATTAAAAACTGGAATCGGCTTTCCTTCGAAAATTCCCTTAGTGAAAATCCCCAACGCCATATCCGGCCTTCCCCAAGGGCCGTAAACGGTAAAAAAACGAAGAGCTGTCACATTGAGACCGTAAATTATGTGATAAACGTGCGCGACCAGCTCATCCGCTTTCTTGGTAGCGGCATAAATTGAAATCGGCCGGTCAACGCTGTCAGTTTCAGAAAATGGGATTTTCTTATTATTTCCGTAAACCGAGGACGAAGAAGCAAAAACAAAGTTTTTGATTTTGTATTTTACCGCTAAATCCAAAAGATTAAGGCTTCCGTTAATGTTAACGTCGCTGTAAAGCACCGGGTTTTCCAGGGAATTTCTTACTCCCGCCATTGCCGCCGAATGAATAACTTTATCTAATTTTTCTTTCTTGAAGATTTTCTCGACCAATTTATAGTCGCGGATATCTCCGCGATAAAGTTTAAATTTATAGTTTTTTAAGAATTTTTTTATTCTGTCCTCTTTAAGCTTAGGATCGTAATAATCATTAAAATTATCAATCAGCACGACTTTATCTCCCCGATCCATAAGCGCTTTGGCGCAAGCCGAACCAATAAAGCCAGCGCCTCCCGTAATTAAAATTTTCATATTTTTTTGCCTTATAGTTACCCGTGTATTATACTAAAAACATGTTAGAAAATCAATTTTTTTCCTTCATTAAAAAACCGATTTTTATTTTAGCGCTAATTCTTGTTGTCTTTTTTCTAAAGGGCGTTTTTTTAACCGCTCTTTTTCCTATTTTTACCGGCCAGGACGAAGCCAGACATTATAACTCGATTCAATATATCAACGAGCCAGAAAATAAAACCTGGGAAACAACTAAAAGAACGCATATAGAAAAGAAGGAAACTTTTAACGATTATAATTTTTCTGAAGAAATAATAAAAACCGGCCGAGTAGCGGATTTTGACGTTTTTCGCCATGAGCTTTTTAACACCGTCAATTTTTCCGACAGCTACGACGGTAAAAATGAAGCGGATATAAATTCAAAGCCATGGAGACCTTATAATTTTTATGATCCCCCGGACACAGCCGGAAACAGCCTTTATCATGTCTTAGGAGTCCAGATTGAGAAAATTTTCAGCCGAAGCGATATTTTCGTCCGTTTTTTTTCCATCCGTATTTTTTCCGTCCTCCTGGGTACACTGGCAATCCTACTGGCCTATCTTATTGCTAAAAATATTGGACTTAAAGAAAAATACAGTTTGATATTGACCGCTATTATCGCTTTCCAGCCGAAATACGCCATGTATTCCGCCATTATCAATTATGATGTCTTATTAATTCCCTTATTCTTTCTCTTTACGCTGGGAGCGGTTTTAAGTTTAAAGAACGGCTTAAATTGGAAAAATTTTTTGATTATGGTCGTAGCGGTTTTCGCCGGATTATTCACCAAGGGAACGGCCATCGTGATGCTGGGAATGTTCATTTTTTTAATCGCTTGCCACATTTACAAAAAAATAAAAGAACAAAAAAAGAAAATAAGCGTCAAATTCATTCTATTGCCGATTATTTCAATTTTGGTTATAATGTTTTTTTCTAGTTATAATTTCCTTGAACTTATTCCTTATAAAAAAAGCCTTTCGGAAACTCTTGTTTCGCTCGGTCAATATCTTTCCGAAAGTTTGACTTTGGGAAGATTTGGTTTATCTTCCCGGACTTATTGGGGATCGCTTGGCTGGTTTGATAATCTTGTTGAAAACAATTTCACCGATATTGTCTGGTTGATTGAAATTATCGCCGGTGCCGGAATAATTTATTTTTTATTTTCCAAAAAGAAATTTACTTTTTTACCGGAAAAAAAATATGTCATTTTTCTTCTAGCCATGATCGTCTCCCTGCAATTGGGCGTCCGAATAGCCGATTGGAAAATTTTCATGCGGACGGGAGGCTTGGATCTTGGCACACCCGGACGTTATTTCCTGCCTAATTTAGCCTCTCATATAATTCTATTATTTGTCGGGCTGGGAGCGCTTTTGAGAAAAGAAAGATATTTTAAAAACGCTTTGATTTTGGGACTTATCCTGACGTTTTCTTTTTCAATGTACCTGACGTTTAATGTCATTTTGCCGCGTTATTATTTATAATATGGACGATATTTTCAATAAAATCGAAAAAAAACTTACCGCCAGAAATATTTTCATACTTCTGCTCATACTCCTGCTGGGAATTATTTTTTTTAATTTTTTCAAAGTCTGGTCTTTCCCGGACACTGCTTGGCCGCTGGCGAAAGGAGAAAAAACGAAAATCAACTCTGAAATTATCCAGAAATTCACGGCGGATCGCGACGGGCTGGCTAGAATAAAAATTCTTTTCGGCGATTCTGACATCAGTCCGGGCGGCCAATTTAATTTAAAAATTCATGAAGAAAATTGCCAAAATATCATTCGAGAAACAACTTTAAACATTATTTCTTTGGATTCCGACAATACCGTTGATTTCATTTTTTCCCAAATAAAAAATTCAAAAAATAAAACTTTTTGTTTGAGATTAAGTTATGCCCAGAAAAAAGGCGGTAAAAAAGCCAATATTTTTATAGCTGATAACTCCAGGCCGGAGAATAAATTTTTATCCGTTAACGGAGCAGAAAAAACCGGCCAATCCATAGCGATGCGTCCGGCTTATAAAAATAACCGCCTATGGCAAGATTTTACGGAGTTAAATCAAAGGGTGTCGCAATATAAACCGTGGTTTTTAAAACATTACTGTTTTGATTTCATAATTTTCGGTTTTCTTGTCCTTTCGGTTTTATTGGTTATTATTCTTATTTTATAGCTTTAATTCTATTCCTCAAATACTCATAAAATTCTTCGTTATGGCTGTTTTTATTGGTGTAATCCCGCAAAACTTTTTCCCGGGCGTTCTGCCCGATTTTTTTCCGAAGTTCGGCGTTTTCAATTAAGTATCCGATTTTTTCCACCCATTCTTCTTTATTTTCAGCTAAAAAACCATTAACGCCATCGGCCATGACTCCGGAAAAAGTACCGTTTTTTATCGCTACGGTTGGAATTCCCAAAATGCCCGGCTCAATGAATTTTATTTCCGATTTAGCTTCGCAGAACGGGTCATTCGGAACCAGGGGCGCTAGATTAATATCCACCTTCCAAAGGTTCTCGTAATATCTTTCGCGCGGGACAAAGGGCAAAATAATAATTCGGCTTTTATAAATATCCAGCTGATTTTCAATATCCAAGGGACCGGCCAAATAGAGCTTGGTTTTCGGATATTTTTCCAAAATTACCGCGATAGCCGGAATAATATAAGCGAAGTCCTTGTTGTGGCTGGCCGTGCCGCTGAAATAACCTATCCGAATATATCCGTCTTTTTCTTTGGGAATGTTTTTTAAAATATCATCCGCTATTTCCAGTTCGCGATTGGAAATTTTATTACGGCTGACAAAAACTTTTTTTCCGCAGCCTTTAAGGATTTCTCCGAGATACGCCGTAGTCGTGACGCAAACTTTAGCGTAAGAATCTTTCAAGATTTCCGCTCCGATGCCGTTTTTATATTGCGTCTTCTCCGCCGCGTTCATTTTATTTTTATAAAGATCGGCCGCTTGAATATATCCGGCGTCAAAAACCAAATCGTCCGTTTCGAAAATAATTTCTTTTTTCCGCTCTTTTATCCTGCTTATAAATTCGCCGAGCGCCGGAGTAAAAAGAGTCCTATGGAAAATGAATATTTTAAATTTATCGGCGCGTTTAACTAAAAACGGGTTGTCTTGAAGCGTAACGGAAGATTTTATCCCATGAAGATTAAGTTCCTCCGACTGATTATAAGCGCGGTAAAAAGCGCTATCCCCCACTCCGGCGGCGATAAAAAGAACTTCCCCCGCGGAAAAGTTGAAAATAGTTTTCAAAAATAACGTTAAATGATTAAGGACGTTTTTGCTTCCCCTTATCAAACCATCCCTTCTGATTGTCGAAAATGCTTTTCCGATCCTAATTAACCATAGTTTCATATTTTTATGTCTTACTATTGCAATTCAAATTTCAGACTATCATTAAGCGTCTGTTCCTGATCAAATTCCCCCGTTCGGCTTTTAACATGGACTTTCACCGGGATATTGCCAACGCCGGACTGTTTCTGGACAAGCAACCGATAATTGTCTTTGGAAAAATTTTCAGGAAGTTCGTATTTTATCATGGCGTTAGTTTCTTGTCCGATTACCACATGACAGATAAAACCAAAATAAGTTTTTCCGAATTCTTCTCCCAAATTCGGATAACTCACCATTTGGCGTTCTAAAAGATTCGAGCCTTTGGGAACGTAAACTCTAAGATAGGAATGGTAGTCGCTAGTGCGCCAATCACCGTAAGGAGCCGTGTTTTTATAGAGAATATTAAGAGTAGCAATCGGTTTTTCCGCCGTCAAATCGATATTGTAAGAAATCTCTCTTTTAATATAGTAGTCGGTTTTGAGAGATCCCATATTGGCATCCACAATCATAAGATAATCCGATTCCCAAGTTCTAGATACTTCTCCGCCCCAGTATACACTTTCTATCTGTGATTGGAGGGACGGATCGGTAAAATTAACCATAATATTTTTGTTTTGGAATTCTTGGTGGACTAATTCAGCCACTTTGGAAACATTGCCCAGACTAAACAGTTTTTTAATAATTATCGGCGCCATAGTTTTCATAATGTTCTTCCTGTTCTGGCTGTAAACATCCGGATTCATTAGATAATATTTTTCCACGTATTCCTCCAAATCCAGCGCTCCGTCCGGACTTTTGAAAGTTTTATTGTAACCGGGCACTGTTATAGGACCGGTAAGCGCCAAAATATCATTGAAAACATCGGCATTGACTGCCGCAAAACCGTCAAAATTTCCCCCTCTTCCGCTCAACCGGTAAAAATATTTGGCCTTTTCCACGTTAGTTGGAAAATCCGGCGAAAAATTGGAATCTCGAAATTTCCACTTTTTAATTTGCATCATCCGTTTAAACGGATACGGCGGCGTAATTTTGGCCGTTATTCTTTGGTCTAAAAGATTGGCGTCTTCAAAAAAAGTAGAAGTGACTTCTCCGTTTTTCATTTTCACGATGGCGTATTGGCCTAAAAAACCTCCGCCCGGGCGGAGTTCCATATTATTTTGGAGAAATATCAAAAAAGCTCTTTCTTTATCGTCTTTTCGCGTAAATGCCTGGACTAAATTATTTACGACTTCCAATTCCTTTTTTTCGTCGTCCGAAATGGGAAGAAAAGCAGAAAAGCGATTAACCGCTGATAACGAAGCTATTCCGATTAATTTTTTATTGGTTTTAGCCAGAGAAAAAAGAAAAAGAATTCCAGCAAAAAACAATAAAATGGAAACTACTAAAATAATTTTTTTTCTGCTGAAAAAAATTTTCATGTTGGTTTTTATTTTTACGACCGAGAATAAACTCGCGATGTAATTTTAAACCAAAAATTGGTAATTGGCAAAGAACGTATTTTGAAGTTATAATAGGCACGAGTTGGAATATCGCTGAAATCGTCCATGAAAAATATTAATAACAATAAACTTTTCGCATTATTCGGGATTTTTTGGATAAGTTTGGGCTGGCTGGCGCTGTTACTGGCTCTGTTGGGTTTTTTCTACATACAAATTATAATCGCCTTCGCGATTTTCGCTGGAGCGGCGCTGGCTTATACCGCTTTCGCCAATCGAGCTAATTTGAAATTTAATCGCCGAGCTTTATTCATAGGAATTTTATCTTTAGCCGTTACAGCTTTATTCGCCTATTTTACCACGCCTTCTATTTTCTCCGGACGGGATCAGGGAACGTTTTCAAATTCCGCCATAATTCTTTCCCGGCAGCACAAACTTGAATTCGGTTTTAAAGCGGAAACGGAATTCTTTAAAATTTATGATCAGGGAACGGCGCTTAATTTTCCCGGATTCAGTTACACCGCCACCGGCAATTTAACGCCTCATTTCCCGTTGGGTTACATTGCTTGGCTAGCGATTTTTTATTCTTTTTTCGGTCTTTCCGGATTTATCGCGGCTAACGCCACGGCCTTTTTTATTTTTTTGATTTCCTTTTACAGCGTATCCAGACATTACCTGAAATTCTCTCCGGCGCTCATAGCTTTTCTTTTAATCATCACGTCGTTTGTTTTTTCCTGGTTCTTCAAATTCACCTTAAGCGAGAATTTAGCTCTGGCGCTGGTCTGGTTCGGACTGGCCCAATTTCTTTTTTTTCTGAAAGAAAACAGCCGATTTTACTTGTTAAGCTGGATTTTAACCTTCGGCCTTTTGACTTTTGTCCGAATCGAAGCTCTGGCTTTTTGGGTCGTAATCGCCGCGATTCTGGCGTTTAAATACAGAAGCTGGCAACGCTTGACTGCCGTTCTGGGAAAAAAAATTATCCTGCTTGGCTTAGCCATCATGGCTGTTTTTATATTCAGCTTAAAAGCCAACGGCGATTTTTATATAACTTTCGCCAAAGGATTTCTGGATTCTTTCTCCTCTCATCAAAATGATTTATCCGTAACTCATCAATTTTTTTCCAAAGCTTTTTATCTCATCCGGGTTTTTTCCGTTTACTCCTTAATAATCTATCTGGTTGTCGGATTTCTGGGTTTTGTTTATTTTCTGAAAAATAAAAAGTTCTCCCGGCTCGTTCCCTATTTCATTCTTCTGCCTTCTTTTATTTATCTAATCAATCCCAGCGTTTCCGCCGACCACCCTTGGATGCTCAGACGCTATGTCTTCGCCGTTATCCCGATAAGTATTTTATACGCGGTTTTATTTTTAAACCATTTTTTAAAAAAGAAATTTTATTTTTACCTGGCGTTTTCTCTGCTATTCATATCCAACTTGGCCGTTTTTATCCCTTATCTCCCGGTTGAGGAAAATAAAAATCTGCTGCCTCAAATAAAAAATTTAAGCGCCAGCTTTGGCCCAAACGATCTTGTCCTAGTGGACAGACTGGCTACGGGAGACGGCTGGTCCATGATGAGCGGTCCTTTAAATTTGCTTTATCAAAAACAAGCGATTTATTTTTTCAATCCCGACGATATTAAAAAAATTGATTTGACCAAATTCAGCCGGATCTATTTCATTATTCCCGATGACAATTTTGACTTCTATGAAAAAGGCGGGCTAGCCAGTCATTTGGTCCCTATGAAGAATTATTATCTGGAAAATTCTTTTCTTACCTCTTCCGAAAATCAAAACAATTACGCGGCTCCCGTTCTCCTTCCCGAATATCAGAAAAAGCTTGTTTATGGTAAAATATACCAATATGAGCTTTGATCTCACGAAATTAGTCCCATTGGACGAAAAAAATTACCGTCTTTACCGAAGGCTCCGGCTTGTTTTGCCTATTTCAGCCTTTCTTTTCGCTGTTTATTTTTCTTATCTGATCCTTTTTCCCCGCCAGTATTTCACTTTTTCTTTCCTTAATCCCGATTCAAACCGAAATACATTGGACAAGCCTAAATCTTCAGAACAGGAACTTGTTTTTTATACTCCTCTGGTTGGCGATTATTCCCGAGTTAAAGTCAATTTCGCGACCAGCGACAATTCCAATAAATTGGACCAGGCCGAGATGTCTATCCGCAAATCTTATGAGGCTTTTTTATACGACCAGGGAGATCCTATCGGTTTCAAAGACGGATCGCTTTTGAAAAATAACGGCAATCATTACATAGTCTCCGAAGGAAAGCTTAGAAAATTCAGCGACTTTAAGATTATGTCAACGCTTGGATATTCGGACAATAACTTCCGCGACGCCGCTGACAATGAAATAACCGCCAATCCGACCGGAAATATTATCGGAGAAAATGATTCTTATCCGGACGACAGCCTTTTTAAGATTGAAGACACTTATTATATTTTGGAAGGCCAGCAGTTGAAAAAATTCACGAGCGAGATTGCTTTTTTAAGCCAGTATGATTCCGGACAGGCTATTGAAAAAGATGAAAGTTTTTTGAAAAATTATTCTCTTTCTTCTGATCCGATTGGTTTTGCCGACGGCGCGTTGGTTTCCAACGGAGATTCCGCTTACATAATAAGTTTCGGAAAAATTTATCCCATTGATAACGTTACGACTTTTGAAAATAAAGGCTATCGATGGGAGAACGTTATTCCCGCCGGGACGGATGAGATATCGATTTATGAAAGGACTGGTTTGTTTAACATCCGCGACGCTCATCCGGACGGAACCATTTTTGAAACTTCCGAGGATTCGCGATACTTTTTGATCAAAGACGGGAAAAAACACCGGTTGCCCTCTGCCAATATCGCTCAAACATGGCTTAAGAAAAGCCCGATTATAGTTTCAAAAAATAGCCAGGAAACTGTCGAGGTCTGCGATGTTCAAAAAAAATGGTTCGGTTCGCGTTTCTATTACTGCGAAGTTTCTCTGGCCGTATTTCAACCTTTAGCGGGATCCGGTTATGAATTTCGGCTCAAATCAGAAAGAGACATCCAGCTTAAATCCATAAACGCCGATTACAAAAAGGATATCAGCAAAGCCAACATGAAAACATCTCTTTTGAATATTTTTAACAAGTTTAAAAATCACTATGGCCTTCAGATTTCCAATCAATAAAAATAAATTGCTGATTGCCTATAAACTGCTTAATGATGTCCTGTTTTTATTGTTGATTTTTTTCACCGCTTCTCTCATCGCTGACGGATTAATCCCGGGCATTATTTCCAATCACGTAAGTTTTACCCGAATAATTTTTTTGGTTGTTTTTAACTTAGCGGTGATTTATTTCCTGGGAAATTTCTTATCCGTCAATTCAACAGAAGAAAAAACCGATAAAAAAATCTTTGTTTTTCTTTCGGCTATCGCGGCGCTTTTAATCTTCAACAGTCTGCTTAAACTTAACTTATTTTTGTCAATCTTTATTTCAATTGCCGCTCTCGCGGTTGGATATTTCATCTACAAAAATATTTTCGAGGGAGATTAACTTTTTAAATAATTCAGGGTTTCCCGGGCGCATTTTTCCCATGAAAATTTTTTTATCTGTTCGGACCCTCGGATTATAAGCTCTCGGGATAATTCTTTATCTTCCAGCACTTTCCGTATTTTTGAGGCTAAGTCGCGAGAACTTTCCGTTTCAAAATAAAGAGCCGCCTCTCCTCCCACTTCAATCAAGCTCGAATTTCTGGCTAAAACCACCGGGACCCTTGAAGCCATTGCTTCCAGCACCGGAATGCCAAATCCTTCATAAAGCGAGGGAAAAACAAAAACGCTCGCTCCCCGCATCAAGCGGCTTAATTCTTGAAATCCTATTCCGCCGGTATTAATAATGTCTTTTTTATTCGGGCTTTTTTCAATTTTATCAAAAATCTCCTCGTACATCCAAGCTTTTTCACCGGCTAAAACTAACTGGATGTTCTGTCCATCACGTTTTAAAATATCGAAAGCCTCAATTAATCTGATCAGATTTTTTCTCGGCTGAAGCGCTCCGGTGTATAAAATATATTTTTGGGATAGGCCGAATTCTCGTTTAATCGAGACATCCGCCTCCGGATCTCTTTTTTGATTATAAAAATCCTCATCAAATCCGTGGTAAATAACCCTGATCTTATCCGGAGAAACTTCCGGATAAAACTTCAGAATATCTCTCTTGGTCGATTCGGAAACCGCGATAATTTTGTCGCTTCTTTTTATTGCTAGATTTATCAAAATATTCAGTTTCATTAAATCTCCTCTGGGAAAATACTCCGGATAATATTTGAAAGCCAAATCATGGATAGTGACGAAAGTTTTAGTTCTTTTCGGAGTAAATATGGGGATATTATGCATCGGCATCCAAAGGATATCCGGCTGATCTTTTCTTAGATTCCAGCAAAACCGGGTTTGCGTCCAAAGATAAGGAAAGGGAATTTTCCTTATCTTGTAATTAGTAAAAGCTGGCGGAGTCAGCTCGGGGTTAAATTTGTTTTTATGGTAAATTAAAAAATCACTGGTTTGATCCAGGATCCCGAAATATTTAAGCAGATTTAAGATGTAGACGCGCGTTCCGTCAATGCGAGCAGCGTCTAAATCGGCCGCTTGAATGGCAATCTTCATTTATTTGCGAAGTAAAACGCTGATATACTGTTTTAATTCCTCACCAATATCTTCTCTCTCAAAAGCATACGCTATCGTCGCTTTTAGATAATTCAGCGGATCTCCGGTAGTCATCCACTCGCCGCCTTCCACTTCTTTAGCCATAAATACGCCGCCTTTTTTAACATAAGTCCTGATGGCGTCGACAATCCAAAGCTCGTTTCCTTTTCCCAAGGCCGTATTTTTCAATAAATCGATTATATCTTGATTGAGAATCATCCTGCCAAAATCGGCTAAATTCGAGGGAGCTTCTTCAATAGAAGGTTTTTCGACGATATCTTCTATTTCATTCGTGCCGTCTTTTAGTTTCACCACGCCGTATCTATTGACTGTTTCTTTCGGCACTTTTTGGACCCCTATCATCAGATGGCTGTTTTTTTCATAATCATCCACCATTTGTTTGGTAAAAGATACTTTTGATTTCACCAGATCGTCTCCCCAAACAAAGACAAATGGCTCGTCATTTACCAGGGTCGCCGCGGAAAGAACAGGCGTGCCGTTTCCATACGGTCCTTTCTGTCTGACATAGATGAAATTGGCTGCTTCGGAAATTTTTTTAATTTCCCTCAATTTTTCTCTTTTCCCCGTTTTTTCCAATTCATTTTCTAACGCCCAAGAATGGTCAAAATGGTCTTCCAGCGGCTTTTTGTCCCATTTGGTGACTAGGATTATGTCTTCGATACCCGCTTCGATTAATTCTTCCACCACCAACTGGATTATCGGCTTGTCCACGATCGGCAACATTTCCTTAGGCATAGACTTTGTCGCCGGGAGAAGCCTTGTTCCGCTTCCCGCCACGGCCACAATCGCTTTTTTAATTTTGCTCATAGAGCTAAAAGATAAGAAATTACATTAATCTTTTCTTGGCTAAAATTTTTAATTCATCATTGAATTCCCGAATGGCCTCATTTACGATTGGATGAAATTTTTCGTTTAATCTTTTGTCTCTCGCTAAATTTCCCGCTTCCAGCAGAGAATCAAAAGTTCCCGCATCCAGCCATTCGCCAGCGATAGTTGTCACCTGAAGCTGTCCCTTCTTCAAATAATGGTTGTGCAAATCGGTAATTTCAATTTCTCCTCGAGCTGACGGCTTAAGCTTTTTGGCCGCGCCTATTACTTCATTGTCATAGATGTAAACTCCCGGAATAGCGTAATCGCTGATCCATTTTTTAGGCTTTTCCACTATGAGTTCCGCTTTGCCGGAAGCATTGAATTTTACCACGCCGGACCTTTCCGGATCCGGAACTTTTTTGGCCGTTATATGTCCGCCGGATTTAAAGCTGGAAATAATAGGAGAAAGATCGTCTTCAAAAATATTATCGCCAAGAATCAACGTGACATTGCTTTCGCCGATAAAACTCTCGCCAAGAATGAAAGCGTCAGCCAAACCCCGCGGAACTTTCTGCACTTCGAAACATAAATTAACGCCTCGGTTTTTAAAAATCGATCCTAAAAGATTAACATATTGTCCGCTATGCTCTGGAGCGACAATTACTAAAATATCCTTTATTCCAGCCTTTATCAGTGTATTCAGCGGATAAAAAATCATTTGCCGGTCGTAGACGGGCAGAAGCTGTTTGGAAGTAGTCGCGGTGAGAGGAAAAAGACGGGTAGCGGTCCCCCCGGCCAGCACAATGCCTTTCATATCGTTCTTGGATTTTTTTGAAAGCATGTTCTCGCGTTAAAATATTAAAAAAATATATTTATACGTTCAGACTACCATATTCCGCTTGTTTTTTCAATCTAATTCGAGAATTAATTATTTCAGGTTTTTATAAATTGGGAATTTTAGGCAAAGGGTCCTGACCTCGGCGTGGATCTTTTTAAGAAGTTCCACGTCATTTGGATTTTCGCAAACATCCTTTATCCATCGAGCAATCAGTTTAATTTCTTTTTCTTTCATTCCCCGCGTGGTAACCGCCGGAACTCCGATGCGAATACCGCTGGGATCAAGCGGGTTTCTTGAATCGTCCGGAATCATATTTTTATTGAGCGTTATGCCAACCTTATCCAAGGCCGCTTCCGCTTCCTTTCCGGTGATACCTTTGGAAGAAAACACATCCGCTAAAACCATATGATTGTCTGTTCCGCCAAACATCAGCTTGAAGTCGTATTTTTTCAGTTCTTGCTCCAGCGTTTTGGCGTTTTCAAGAATCTGCCGAGCATATTTTTTGAAAGCTGGTTTTAAAGCTTCGCCGAAAGCCACGGCTTTGGCCGCGATATTATTTTCGTGCGGTCCGCCTTGAAATCCGGGGAAAGCCGCTTTATCGATAGCTTTGGCAAATTCAGCCCGGCACATAATCATTCCGCCGCGCGGGCCGCGGAGAGTCTTATGCGTCGTAGTGGTAACAATATCAAAATATGGCACCGGGCTAGGCAAGGCTTTCCCGGCAATTAATCCCGCGATATGCGCGATATCAATCATAGTAATCGCTCCCGTTTTTTTGGCGATGGCGGCAAATTTCTTATAATCCAATTGCCGAGTGTAAGCGGAGAAGCCGGCTAAAATCATTTTTGGCTTGTGTTTCACCGCCATTTTCTCCAGTTCTTTATAATCAATAAGCCCGTCCGCTTTGGTTTTGTAGCGGATAAAATTATAAATTTTAGCTGAAAGCGTTACCGGATGGCCGTGCGTCAGATGTCCGCCATGCGAAAGATCCATGCCTAAAACCGTGTCTCCGGGAGCAAGAACCGCGCTGTAAGCGATCATATTGGCTGGCGCGCCGGAGAGCGGCTGAACATTGATATGTTCGGCGCCAAAGAGTTTTTTAGCTCTGACAATCGCCAGATTTTCCACTATATCGGTGTATTTTTGTCCGGCGTAATATCTTTTACCGGGATAACCTTCGCTGTACTTATTGGTAAACACCGACCCTAACGCCTCTAGCACCGCTTCGGAAACATAATTTTCGCTGGCGATCAATTCCATTCCTTCCTGCTGGCGTTTGATTTCTCCTAAGACCGTTTTATAAACTTCAGGGTCTTGTTTTTTTAAGTGCTCCATTAATATTTTATATTACTAAAGAATTAAAATTTTTGAGAAATTCTTGTTTGAAAATTTGAAAATTCTCTAAAAATTTCCTATGGCAGCCGTTGATTGAGGGAAATTTTTAGCTAGAATTTTCAAAGCTTGAGTTAATTTCGAAAAAATTTTAATTTTTTAAGTACTCGCGCAGCGCTTCCCGCCAGCTTCTCATCGGATTGAGTTTCGTATTGACCAAAACTGAATAAAGCGGCCTCCGGGCGGGACGCGGATATTTTTCCGTTTTTATGGGAATAATTTTAGCTTTGATTTTTGCCAATTTATATAATTCTTTCGCCGCTTCGTACCAAGTGCACGGACCGCCATTGGTCACATGGTAGATTCCAAAAGATTTTCGGCTGTCAATTATTTCTTTGGTTTTCTGGGCCAAATCCGGCGCGTAAGTGAAGCAATCGGTTTCCTCGTCCACGACTTTTATTCCGCCAGCCGGCGGATTCTTGCCCAATTCCAACATTATATCAAAAAAACTTCTTTTCGCTCCTTCGGATAAAGCTGGTTTTCCAAACAATTTAGAAAGTCTGATGAGATAATAATTTTTGGTATTTTTTTCTATTTCTTGCTCGCCCATAAATTTAGTTTTCCCATATTTGGAAATCGGATTGGGTTTATCGTCTTCACGATATCCCAGTTCCTGATTGTTGTGGAGAGCGCAAGTAGCGCAGACATGCGCGCATCCGATTGGTTCTTTTTTCAATATTTTTTCTATGTTCCCGTCAAAAACATAATCAGTGGAATAATGGATCAAAATCGCTTTGTTTTTTTCAGCCGCTTTGGCCAAGTATCCGGGAGCGAGCCCATTGATTTTTTTAGCTAATTCAAACTCTTTTTTATTTTCTTCGCATTTATCCACCGCGTTATAAGCCGCCGCGTTGATAATAATGTTCGGTTTAGTGAAACCGATTTTTTTCATCGTTTCTTTTTCTTTGGCGATATCAATATCTTTCCGGTCCCAGGCGATTACTTTATAATCATTGTCCTTCCTGAAAATTTTCACCAGTTCCTGGCCGAGCATTCCTTCAGCGCCAACGATAAGCACTTTTTTTTCACCGGCCGGCAAAATCCCCGAATTAATTTTTTTTACCATAAAATGACGGTTAACAGTTTAAGATTCATCGCATTGTTAATAATAACTTTTTTAGAAGATTCCGCAAATATCAAAAATGCTCGCTTATTTTCTTAACGGTAAATTTAACGTCCCGCCCAGGGGATTCAGAATATTTTGCATTTCGGGAAGAATCGGAACTCCTCTGTCCCTTGTTTGTTTCGCCCAATAAAGAGCGTTTTCCTTGTCCTGTTTCTGATAATAATATACGAACAAATTATAAAGCGCTTCGGAATAAGTCGGGTTGATTTCCAAAGTTTTTTCCCAGGCCTCTAAAGCTTCCTCAAACTTCTCTTCTTTGTAATATAAAATGGCTTTATTGGCATAAGCGTGATCGTAATATGGATTGATTTCCAGTTCCTTGTCGTATTCTTCTTCCGCTTTGGCAAAATCTCCCGCATCCATATAAATTAAGCCCAGATTATTATGAGCCATGACCTCAGACGAATTAAGTTTCAACGCTTTTTCAAATTCCACTTTAGCCTCATCTGGATTTTTATCCAGATAATACATGGCTCCCAAATTCCTGTGAGCTAAAGGAGAATGGGGGGAGTGACTGGCGGCGTTTCTCCAAAAACTAATCCTGTCACTAAAATTGCGGCTGTGAACAATCGTAATAGAAGAAAGAGCCAGAAGGACAATGACCAATAATAATACCTGATTTTTTTTCTTTAAATTCAATTTTCTTATCGGATTAAGTTCCATTAAAACGATAAAAAGGCCTAGTATCGGAAGATAAAGCCGGTGTTCGATGAAATCGGAAACTATCTGCATATTCGGTCGGATAAAGGAAGGCAGAAGAAAAAGAAAAAACCATAACGCGCCAAAAGCTAAATAATTCCAGCGTTTGCTTCTGGTAAAAAATAGTAGCCCGAGGATTAAAAAAAGAGAAATGATCCCATAAATAAAAGTCGTGTCTTGGATAATAGGGAGAACTGACAGATTGAAGGGAAAAATAATTTTACCGATGAGCTGAATCGCGGCCGGAAAATTAACAAATATGGACTTTATCACTATCGAAAAAGACATCGGGAGCGGATTGACAAATGCGGCGTGGCGCAGGTACAGCCAGAACATCGAAATTACTCCCCAGCCAACCAGAAATAATCTGCTATTCTTCCAAAATATTGCGATTCTTAGCCAAAATTTATATTTCTTGCTGGTAAAAAATTTTCCCGGAACCTCTATGAAATACAAATAAAATAATTGCACCGGAATAAGAGATATGGAGGTTTCTTTGGTAAAAAGGGCCAGCGCGAAAAAAACGGCATAAGCGGCAAAATGGCTTTTTTTCTTTGATTCAATAAATTTAAGAAAAAATATAAAGGCGGAAAAAATAAAAAGAGCCAGCAAGGAATCGTTTCTTCCCGGCACCCATCCAACTGCTTGGGAAAGAACCGGAATAACAGCAAACACCAAAGCGAAAAAAAGTGAAAGCTCCCGACGATAATTCAACTTTTTGAAAATAAGAAATAAAAGACAGGCCGAAATAAGATGAATGACAATATTGCTGAAATGATAAATAAACGGGCTGTTTCCGCCGATTTGAGCGTCCAGCATAAGGGAAAGCGTCATAATCGGCCGGTAATAAGAATCAACCAATGACAAAAATACGTCTTGCCTGAAAGCCTGAAAAAAATTGGAAAGATGGCTGATAAAACCAAAGTTGTCGAGAATTAAAGAATTATCATCAAGATAGGTAAAATTAAAAAAAAGAGACTGGGCGTAAGTAAAAAATCCCAGCGTCAGAATGAGAACATATGGCCTATTTCCCCAGAAAATATTTTTCTCAATCCATTTATCCATAAGCTAATTATACTTTTTTTTGCTTCGGTTTGTAAACTCATCTTTCGAATGTCAACTTTACTTTAGCCACGCAGAATAAGCATATTCTCCCTCGTCTCTCGTGAGAGGAATGTTAAAATTATTCCGGTGAAGCAAAGCAATAAATAAAATTAATCCCAGAAAAGATATGAGAGGAATATTTTTTCTGAAATTCTTTTTTAAGGCTTCGAATATTTTCATCGTTTTCATTTTCTCTTGTTATTTATCCAGTCAATGAAGTTAAAAATTGACAAAAACGATTTTAACGAATCAGTTTCCTTAATAGCCTGAAAAAGCATTTTGGGACGAATATAAAAAGCCCGATAAGCCCTATTCCTAATTTTCTCCACTTCCCGAGAATTCATAGATTCGTTTTTCATAACTGATTTAGTAAGGTCAAGATTGGAAATGCGCTTATCAACAATCCAGTCATTGTTTTTGGCTATTTCGCCCAGCTCGGTTTTGGGATACGGAACAGCACAATAAAACTGGGCGTAATCAAGATTCTGGCAGGCGAATTTCAAGGATTTTTGGGCAGATTCACGGGTATCTCCCGGGAGACCTATTATAAAATGCCCCATGGAACGAATGCCTGATTTCCTTATCATCGCCACTGCTTTTTGAGACATTTCCGGAGTTGTTCCTTTTTTTGCCTTATCCAGAACTTCTTGACTCATAGACTCAATGCCGAGACTCAGCATCGCGCAACCGGATTCTTTCATCTTCTTTAAAAGAACCGGATTAAGCGTATCCACCCGCGAGGCAGTTGACCAGACAATTTTCAGATTCCTTCTGATCATTTCATCACAGATTTCCTCGCCGTATTTTTGATCTAGTGTAAAAGATTCTCCCCAAAAAAGAAAATTTCGGATTCCGTATTTACTGGCGCATTCTTCTATTTCCTGAATTACATTTTCCGTCTGGCGCTTTCTGAATTTTTTTCCGTAATACTTATTTGAAAGGCAATAAATACAACTAAAAGGGCATCCCCTTCCGATGCTTAAGAGAGTAAATTTCTCATTATTAATCGGTAATTTATACTTTTCATTTTTTAATAAGTCTCTGGCTGGAAAAGGAAGTTCGTCTACATTATTATCGGCATAATCTTGCCTCTCGTTCACAATAATTTGGCCATTTTTACGAAAAATCAAACCGTTAATCACTTCCGTACTTAACTTCCCTTCCAAACTTTCAGCCAATTTTAAAATTACCCATTCTGGTTCTCCCACAACGGCAAAATCAATTTTTGAATAATCCTCGAGAATTTTATTCTCAAATAGAGTCGGATACATTCCGATAACAGCGATTTTGCACTCCGGCGCGGCTTTTTTTATCAAATCCGAACAAGCAGCGTCTCCGTCAATGGAGGGAATGGCGGTATTGATAACTACCAAATCCGGTTTTATTTTTGCGGTCCGTTTCGCCATTTTTTCCAGATCTAAATTTTCGGCTATGCAGTCAGTAATAAAAACTTCGCAATGTCTTTTTTCTCTCAAAAATGAAGCGATATAAGCTAAAGTTAGAGGCATCCATAAAGTTGCCCAGGACGACTTGGTCTGCATACAACGGCCTTCCCGGATATAATCTTTATTCTCAAAAGCCGGCGGATTAATTAATAAAATTTTCATAAAAAATTTAACCTAAAAATTTCTTCTTGAATAAATGCTTGAGATTATCCCAGCCGTTCTGAAACATCCTCAATTTGACTTTTCCTACCCGTTTGTTATAAGTTGACCCGACTTCCATGGCTTTTAATTTAGCGAAAGCTTCGATTTTGATTTCCTGGCTTAGCGGCATTCCCAGGCTTTCCAGCTTAATTTTTTTTAAGGCTTCCTTGCGGATTATCCACATCCCGCTCTGAGAATCTTTAAGATTAAGATTAAATAAGAAATTCGCGAATAAAGTCAATACTTTGTTTCCGATCTTATTCGGCAAAGCCATTGAACCTTTCTTCATGAAGGCGAATCGATTGGTAGTTATAAACTCCAGTTTCTCTTTCTCCAGCATCTCAAGAAATTCAGGAATACTCTCCATTGGATAGCTACAATCAGAATCAGCAGTAACAATAATTTCGCCTTCCGCCGCTTCAAAACCTATTCGGTACTGCCAGCCGTATCCACGTCTGGTTTTTATAATTCCGGCTCCGCACTTCCGGGAAATTTCAACTGTTTTATCAGTGCTTCCGCCATCCACGATCAAAATATCAGATTCGTATCCTTTAGTCTTTAACTCATCTAAAGGAATTCTTCCAATGGTTTCCGCTATGGAATCTTCCTCATTCAGGGCTGGCATCAATATCGTTATTCTCAACTTTTTTTGTTTAAAAAAATTAGCCTCCTTTAATTTTAAGCATAACATGAAGGATAATGAAAATAAAGACTTCCTTTAGTTAATTTTAACGAATCCCGTAATTTTAAAAATACAGTTTACAAATGAGCTGAAATCAACTAAATTTAATATATATACTAAAATTATGCGTGAAAAGATCGAAAAAATTAAAAATGAATACGCGGAAATCGCCAAAGAACTCGCGGATCCTGAATTTTTTAACGATACCCGAAAAATGGCCAAGCTTCGGAAAAAACAAGCGGAAATGGAAGAAGCTATGATTAAAATCGAGGAATTGGAAAAGGCCGAAAAAACTATGGCGGAAAACGCCCAACTCATCAATTCTAAAAGCGAAGACCCGGAAATAAAACAAATGGCGATGGACGAAAACTTAAAATTGGCCAAAAATAAAGCAATGCTCGAAAAAGAATTGGAATTAATGCTGGCGCCCAAAGATCCCAACGACGAAAAAAATGTCATTATGGAAATCAGAGCTGGAGCCGGCGGGGATGAATCAGCGCTTTTCGCCGCTGAACTTTTTCGCATGTATTCCAGATACGCCGAAAAAAATCGCTGGCAAACCGTGCTGCTCAATTCCAATCCGATTGGAATTGGCGGTTTCAAAGAAGTAATCTTTGAAATTAACGGGACGGGTGTGTATAGCCGAATGAAATACGAATCAGGCGTCCACCGGGTGCAAAGAGTTCCCGAAACGGAAAAAGTGGGAAGAGTGCATACTTCCACCGCTACCGTAGCCGTTCTGCCAGAGGCCGAGGAAATCGATTTTAAAATAGACGAAAAAGACCTTAGAATAGACACTTTCTGCTCTTCCGGTCCGGGCGGACAATCCGTTAATACAACCAAGTCGGCAGTCAGGATCACGCATATTCCAACCAGCCTTATCGTCTCTTGCCAAGACCAAAAATCTCAAATCAAAAACAAGGAAAAAGCCATGAAAGTGCTCCGCTCCCGGCTTCTTCAAATAGAAGAAGAAAGACAAGCAAAAGCCTTGGGCAAAGCCCGCCGTTTTCAAATAGGCACGGGCGACCGTAGCGAAAAAATCAGAACTTACAATTTCCCGCAAGATCGGATCACGGATCACCGCGTCAAGGAATCATGGAGCAACATCAAAAATATTCTAGCGGGCAATCTAGATGAAATTGTTGAAACGTTAACCATTGAAAATCAGAAGAGATTTTTATAAAAATGGGATCAGCGATAAATAAAATCGTCGCGGAGGCGATTGAAAAATTATCTGAAATTAGCGGGACTCCGCGGCTTGACGCGGAGATTTTATTAGCGCGTGTTTTGAAAAAACCAAGAGAATATATTTTAGTCCACCCTGAAAAAAAATTACGCGAATCTCAAATTGCTGATTACGGAATACTAACCGCCCAGCGAGCTGTCAGCAAGCCTTTGGCTTACATTTTAGGATATAAAGAGTTTTACGGCCTGGATTTCAAAGTGACCAGAGATACGCTCATCCCCCGCCCAGAAACGGAATTATTGGCGGAAGAAGCCTTAAAAAGCATCCAAAACGCTAAACGTAAAATGCCAATCGTTATTATTGATGTCGGAACAGGCTCGGGAAACATAATTATTTCAATCGCAAAAAATATAGCCGATTCGAAATTCTTCGGCGTTGATATCTCTTCTAAAGCCTTGGGCATAGCCAGACAAAATGCCAAAAAACATAATGTCGCTAAAAAAATTAAATTTATTAAGTCTGATTTATTAAAATATTTTATTGATCACTGTTCATTGTTTACTGGCCATTGTATTATTATCGCCAACTTGCCATACTTATCCAAAAAAATTTATTCCCAAACAATGCCTGATGTAAAAAAATATGAACCGAAATCCGCGCTTTATGCCGGGACGGACGGATTGGATTACTATAAAAAACTTCTAAAACAAATTAAGAGATTACAAAACTCATGCTTCATGCTTCATGCTTCATGCTTCATTGAATTTAGCTCGGAACAAAAAAATAAAATAGAAAAAAATATTCTCAAATATTTTCCTGAAGCTAGCCTTAAATTTAAAAAAGATTTGGCCCGAAAATGGCGGCTTGTCTCTTTTGAAATATAGTAATTTTAGCTTTAAAAAAGCAAAAAACCGCGCATTGGCGGTTTTTGCAAACCCGAAATTAAACGGGAATAAGATCTTTGAAGATACTATCGTTTCTTCCCTTTTTTGGAAGCCTTCTTTTTCTTAGCGACCTTTCTTTTTTTAGCCATTTAAATTTCACCTCCTTTTCTATTTTTTAATTTTCGAATCGAGAATATTATATTTCGATAAGAATATCTTTATTTTTTTGTTTTCGACCTTTTTGTTTCTCCTTGATCAAATTATACACCATATTTTTTTATTGGCAATAGAAAAAAGTTATCCACAGCG
>CAZEYB010000007.1:0-13139 GCA_964516165.1 uncultured Bdellovibrionales bacterium
CGAAGGGGCTTTTTTATTTTCAAAAATCTTTACCTCGTCAGAATCTCGCAGCCGCCCTTTTTTACCGCCACCGTATCTTCAAAATGCGCGCTAAGTTTTCCGTCTTCCGTCAAATATGCCCAACCGTCGCCGGATAATTTTATCTTATGCGTTCCTTCGTTTATCATCGGCTCCAACGCCAAGGTCATCCCCGCTTTCAAGATTACATCCTTTGCTCCCCATTTGTAATTGGGAATTTGCGGATCTTCGTGAAGAAATTTTCCCACGCCATGCCCGACCAAATCGCGAACGGCTGAAAAACCGCGCGACCGCGCGTAGCTATCCACTGTTTCGCCGTACTCGCTAAGCCGCGCGCCGGCTTTGATTTTTTTAATGCCTTCGTCCAAAGCCTCGCGCGTGACGCAAAAAATTTTACGCGCTACGGGCAAAACCGCGCCGACCTCAAATGTGCGCGCCATATCCGTAATCATATTTTCATACTTTATTCCAATATCGATTTTCACCAAATCGCCTTCCTGGATAATTTTTTTCTTGTTCGGCAAACCATGCACGATTTCACTGTTTATGGAAGCGCAAATCGTGGCCGGATAAGGATTTTTTTTTCCGCCCTGCCCCTTGAAAGCCGGCCGGCCGCCGTTATCAAAAACAAGCTTTTCCGCCAGCTTGTCCAAATCTTGAGTATTTATTCCGGGAGCAATGGCTCGGCCGATTTCATCCATAATTTGAGCCAGTATTTTTCCGCCCCGCCGCATCGCTTCTATCTCTTGACAATTCTTAATTATAATCATATCTCATTCGTATAATTCGTATTTAATTCGTAGTTCGTAAAGATTTCAAAATTTCCTTAAATACCTCCCTGATCGTTTGTTTTCCGTTGATATCCGCTACGATCCCTTTCTCTCTGAAATGATTTATCATCGGCACGGTTTCTCCATTGAAGAGTTCCAATCTTTTTTTGATTCCGCCAGGCGTGTCATCTACCCTTTGGATGATTTCGCCTCCGCATTTCCGGCACAGCTCTTTGGAATCTTTAATATCCTTACCCATAATAAAAATAGTTTTGCATTTCTTGCAAATCCATCTTTTAGAAATCCTTTTAATTGATTCTTCCTTGGGAAGATTAATATATACCAATTTATCAATATGCCTACCGGCCTCTAACATAGCTTCCTCTATATATTGAGCCTGACCCATGGTTCTTGGCACGCCGTCAAAAATAATGTCCTTTTCTCTCGGAATATCCGCCAGTTTAATATGCAGCACCTTTTTCAAAATTCTGCTAGGAACCAGGGATTTGGTCACATTTTGGATATGATATATTTCCTTTCCCACAGGCGTATCCAGTTTCGCCGCTTCGCGAAGATATTTGCCCATATCAATATGCTCCCAATCAAATTTTTTGGCCAGCATTTCCGATTGAGTGCCTTTGCCGGAACCTTGCGGTCCTAGAATAATTAAATTCATAACTCTATAATTTAAAATCCTTCGTAATCTCTCATAACCAGTTGCCCTTCGATTTGTTTTATAGTTTCAATCACCACCGAAACCACGATCAGCAGCCCGGTGCCGCCGATGGAAACCGAACCGATATTGGTAAATCCCTGCACGATAAAAGGCAAAACAGCGATAAAGCCGAGGAAAAGAGCGCCGGAAAGCGTCACCCGATTCATAATTCTATAGAGATATTCCGAAGTGTTCCGGCCCGGCCTTATGCCGGGAATGTATCCGCCCTGTTTTTGCAAACTCTCGGTGATTTTATTGGGATCAAAAACCACTGCCGTATAAAAATAAGTGAAAGCCACCACTAAAATAAAATACATAGATCCGTAAAACCATTGGTTTTGGAAAATATTGCCAATAATTCTAGCCGCGCCGGCTACGGCCGGATTTCCCGCGTTCGCCAAGAAGTTGGCAATCATTCCGGGAAAAAGCATTATCGACATGGCAAAAATAATCGGTATCACTCCGGCTTGATTGATTCTTAGAGGAAGATGAGTGGAAGTTCCGCCGTACATCCGGTTGCCCCGGATTCTCTTGGCGTATGACACCGCTATATTTCTTTGTCCTTCAGTCACGAAAACCACCGCTCCGATAGAAGCGATGACAATGGCCAGAAATATAAGATAAACAAACAATCGGGAAGGATCCCAAGTGGCCGCTATTTGGGAAATAGCCGAAGGAAGACCGGAAACTATGCCGGCGAATATGATGAGCGAAACCCCGTTTCCGATTTTTTTCTCGGTAATCAGCTCGCCCAGCCACATAAGAAATATCGTTCCGGCCACCGCCACTATGATTATGGAAGTTATTTCAAAAATTCCCGTGCTGGCTAAAACACGCTGGGACTTAAAAAGCGATATCATACCGATCGTTTGCAACGCGGCCAAAGGCACGGTCAGCCATCTAGTCCATTGGTTGAATTTTTGCCGGCCGGCTTCGCCTTCTTCTTTGTATATTTGTTCCAATCTCGGGACAATCATGGTGAGAAGCTGCATGATAATCGAAGCGGTGATGTACGGCCCCACTCCCAGCAACACTATGGAGATACTGGAGAGGCCTCCTCCGGAAAATAAATTCAAAAGTCCGAGAAACTGGTTACTTTCAAAAAAAAGCTTGAGTCTCTCCTGATCGATTCCGGGTATGGGCACATTGGCAACAAGCCGGAAAATTACCAGCAGCGCCAAAATAAAAAATATCTTATTGCGAAGATCTTTTATTTTGAAAATTTGAATGATTTTATCCAGCATAATTATTGATAAGAAACGATTGCCAATATCCGGCGACTATTTTTTAACCGATTTTGAAAACAATATTCCTTTCTCAAAAGAAAATTCCTTTCCCTTGTTTTTCGGACCAACTATTTTTATGCCTCGCGTAACATCATTTTTTTTAACCAGATTATTTTTAATAAGATCCTCTATTTTAATTTTAGCGCCTTGCTCGAATTTTTTAGATAAATCAGAGAATTTTACTATCGCCTTTTTGAGTTTTGCCGATTTGAAACCTCTTTTTTTCTTCATATGATCAATAAGCGTTGAGCGTCCGCCTTCAAACAGGGGATCTACATGAGCTCCCGTCCTGGCTTTCTGGCCTTTATTGCCCCGGCCGCTATAAGTGCCCTTTTTGCCGCCGCGGCCGACAGTTTTTTTCTCCTTTCTGGAGCTTTTCAATTTTAAGTTGTTTATCTGCATATGCTTATTTTGCTATTCTGGATTCTCTGGTTCTTAAATCCCCGAGGCTTTCAAGCCCTTTTAGCGTCGCCCTAGCCACATTGAGCTTGTTAGCAGTACCCAACGATTTGGAGATAATATTTTTTATCCCGGCAAAATCAACTACCGCCCGGACCGCGCCTCCCGCCACAATGCCTCGCCCGGCCGGAGCCGGCTTCAAAATAACCTTGGCGCTCCCCATTTTCACAAAAATATCGTGAGCAATGGTATTTTTATGAATTTTCACGTTTACTAAATTTTTTTTAGCGTCATTGAAAGCTTTTTTGATGGCATCGGAAACATCCGCTCCTTTGGCCACTCCCACTCCTACCTTTCCTTTTCGATTTCCAATGACGAGTGTTGCTCGGAATCTGAATCTCCGTCCGCCTTTAACCACGCGGGTAACTCTCGCTAAATCTAAAAGCTTTTGATCGTATTCCGGTTTTTCGCGCTTAAGTTTAGACCTTCTGTCTCTGCTCATAAAATTAATTAAAATTTAAGTCCGCCGTCCCTGGCTCCTTCAGCCAGCGCTTTAATTTTTCCGTGGTATTTATACCCTCCTCTATCGAAAACCACCTTAATTATTTTTCGCTCGAAACATTTTTTAGCTATCGACTGGCCCAATTTTTTTGCTCCTTCCGCGTCGTTTTTCGCTTTGGCTTCTTTGAGATTATCAAAAACTAAAGTTTTTCCTGAAACATCATCAATGATTTGAACGTTTAAATTCTTCAAACTTTTAAAAACAGCCAGTCTCGGTCTTTCTGAAGAACCTTTAACTTTGGCCTTTATGCGCCTTTTTCGGTGAAGTCTTAGTTTATTTCGACTAATCTTTGTCATAATTTTAATTTTATTTGACTGTCCCGGCTTTCTTGCCGACTTTTCTCCTGACTATTTCTCCCTGATATCTGAAACCTTTTCCCTTGTAGGGTTCGGCTTTCCGGAATGATCGGATATTGGCCGCGAATTGGCCGACTTTCTGCTTATCAATGCCTTGGATTAAAAGAATATTGTTTTCTTCTGTTTTAACCGTCAGGCCTTCAAAAATTTCCACTTCCACCGGATGGGAGAAACCAAGATTTAAAACTATTTTTTTGCCTTGAACGGACATTCTGTATCCGACTCCTTGAAGTTCCAGTTTTTTCTCATACCCTTCTTTGACTCCCACTATCATATTTTTTATCAGGGATCTGGTCAAGCCCCATATCGCGCTGGCGTTTTCGGAATTTCCCGATTTGCCTACCAAAATTTCTTTATCCTTAATCTCAACTTTGGCTTTCGGATTAATATTCAAGCTAAGAGTTCCTTTTTGACCCTTGACTTCGCAAACATCGTCTAGGATTTTAACTTCCACTCCCTCGGGTACGCGTATTGGTTTTTTTCCTATTTTTGACATATGATTTTTACCAGACTTCGCATATATATTCTCCTCCCAAACCGATTTGCTTCGATTCTTCTCCGGTCATCATTCCCTTGGAAGTAGAGATTATGGCTGTTCCAAATTTATTCTTAACATTTCTAATATCTTTGCTTTTAATATATATCCTCTGTCCGGATCGGCTTATTTTCCGAAGACCGCGAATAGCCGGAATTTTTTTCGTGTTGGAGATCTGGTGATATCTTAAAGTTATTCTGATAACATCGGCATCGTTTTTGGCCGCCGCCACCGATTTCACGAATCCCTCTTTTTCTAAAATTTTAGCCAGAGCGAATTTAAGTTTGGACGGACGAATAATCACTTCGCTTTGTCCGGCCATTTGGGCATTTCTTATTTTAGTCAACATTTGTGAAATAGTATCCATAATTTGTGATTAATTAAACCGCCTTTCTTGGTCTTCTTACCAGGAAGCTTTTTTCACTCCCGGTATCTGGCCAGTGCTGGCTAATTCCCTAAAACATATGCGGCAAATATCAAATTGCCTCATATATCCGTGTTTCCGGCCGCACCGCCAGCAACGGCTAACAATTCTTGAGGAAAATTTCGGTTTTTTTCTCGCTCTAGCTTCCACGGAACGTTTTGCCATAATAGTTGCTTTATTCTTGATTATTTCGGCTCCATTGGAAATCCCAACAGCCTGAACAGTTCCAGCCCTTTAATTTTTCCGGCATTAGTGACTAGGGTAATTTGAAGACTGAAAATGTTTTTCACCTGTTCCGGAAAAATCTCCGGGAAAACTAAATGTTCTTTTATCCCTATATTCAAATTGCCCCCGTCATCAACATTTGTCTCTTTGAGACCGCGAAAATCCCTGATTCGCGGGAGAGCCATTCCTACTAATTTTTCGACAAAATCCCACATTCTTCGACCGCGAAGCGTTACTTTGACTCCCACTTTGAGCCCTTGCCTGATTTTAAACCCCGCAATGGATTTTCGAGCTTCCGTTGTCGCCGGACGCTGTCCGGTGATCTGCGCCAGCGATTTATAAATATCTTCCAGCATATTAGAATCCTTCAAAAATTTTCCCACTCCGGCGTTAATCACTACTTTTGAAATTCTAGGCACAGCCAAGTCGTTTTTAAATCCGAACTGTTTCTTCATTTTTTGAACGACTTCTTTATTATATTTTTCTCGAAGGCTAAGCATATCTTTAAATTTCTCGTATTATATTTCTCCCTGACATTTTTTACACACCCGACTTTTAACGCCCCCCGCGATTTTGTAGGCTATTCTGGTTCCCTCTCCGCATTTAGGACAAACGAGCATCACATTGGAAGCATCGATCCCTCTGGGTAATTCAACGCGCTGGCCCTTTTGTCCTTCTTTTCTGGTTTTAGTATGTTTTTTAATCAGATTCAAACCTTCCACGATGACTTTACCCCGATCCGGGAGAGATCGTAAAACTTTTCCGGTTTTACCCAGATCTTTACCGGCCAGCATTTTAACAATATCATTCTTTTTAATTCTCATGTGTTTATTGATTGCTTTACAAAACTTCCGGCGCCAATGAAATTATTTTAACAAATCCCTTGTCCCTAATTTCTCTGGCTATCGGACCAAAAATTCGAGTGCCTTTAGGCTCCGTTCCTTCCAAAATCACTGCCGCGTTTTCATCAAATCTTATATAAGAACCGTCGCTTCGCCTAAGTTCTTTCCTCTGCCTTACAATCACCGCCTTCACTTTATCGCCTTTTTTGACTAAGCCTCGCGGTTCCGCCAATTTTACCGACGCTACGACGATATCTCCGATTCGAGCAAACCGCCTTCTGGTCCCGCCCAAAACCTTGAAGCATTCAATCATCTTGGCTCCTGTGTTATCCGCTACTTTTAACCATGTTTCCGCTTGTATCATAAATTTAAAACAAAATGCCCAAATTACGCTAAACTGTATTTTTTATGTTTGCTTAACGGCTTGGATGGCACAATCTCCACCACGTCTCCGGCTTTATGTTTATTTTCTTCATCATGAACCTTGTATTTTTTAGTGGATTTCAATTTCTTTCGATATTTCAAATGAGTTTTAAAAACATTCACCGCCACCACGATAGTTTTGTTCATTTTATCGCTTGTGACCACCCCTTTTTTCTTAGCCACTATCTTGTTTTTTGATTTATTTTCCATATTATTTTTTGATTAAAGTCAATATCCGGGCAATTTCTTTTTTGATATTTCTGAGTTCGCGGTTATTTTTTACCTGTTTTGAGGCAATGTCAAACCGGAGCTTTCTGGATTGTTCTCTTTTATCCCGAAGCATTTTTTTCAACTCTTCTGTATTCTTTTCCCTTAATTCCCCGATTTTCATATTATTTAAAATCTTCTTTTATTCTTTAACTATAAATTTGGTTTTCACATTCAATTTATAAGACGCCAGCCTCATTGCTTCCTTGGCAATATTTTCTTTCACGCCATCCATTTCAAACAGGATTGTTCCCGGCCTCACTACCGAAACAAAATGATCAACTGAACCCTTCCCTTTCCCCATAGGAACATCATCGCCCTTTTTAGTCATCGGTTTATCGGGAAATATTCTTATCCAAATTTTTCCGCCTCTCTGAATGTATCTGGTCATGGCGCGCCGAGCCGCTTCAATTTGCCTGGCTGAAACCAAACTGGATCCGGTTGATTTTAAGCCGAAACTTCCAAAACTAAGCTCATTGCCGCGTTGAGTTTTGCCGCGGATCGGTCCGCCTCTTTGAATCTTTCTATGCTTCACTTTTCTGGGCATTAACATAAATTTCGCGTTCTCAATTATTTTTCAAACACTTCCCCTTTATAAAGCCACACTTTTGCGCCAATCGTCCCGTAAGTGGTGAAAGCCGTCGCTCTGGCAAAATCAATATCCGCCCGCATGGTATGCAGAGGCAATGTTCCCTTGGCCAGCCATTCTCTTCGACTCATTTCCGCTCCGCCCAGCCTTCCGGATAATTCAATCCTCGCTCCTTTAATATTCTTATTTTTCATAATCTGATCTATAACCGATTTCATGATTCTTCTGAAGGGCATTCTTTTTTCCAGCTGATCGGAAATATTTTGGGCGACGACTTTGGCGCTTTCTTCCGAATATTTTATTTCTTGGACTTCCACTTTCAAATTTATGCTTCGGTTCCGTTTAAAAAAAACAGTATGAATATATTTTTTGACATCTTCGATTCCGCTTCCGCCTCGTCCAATAAGCACTCCGGGACGAGCCGTCTTTATTACCACTTTAATCATTTTAGCCGTCCTTTCAATTTCCACCTCGGCAATAGCCGCCGTCTTCCATTTTTTCATCACCGCGTCTCTAATCTCGATGTCTTGCTTTAAATTGGATTTGTATTCTTTTTTATCAAACCATTTGGATTTCCAGCCTTGCGTTATCCCTATGCGGAATCCTATAGGATTTACTTTGTGACCCATACAATTTATACACTAAATAATTTACATTGATTTTCTCCTGAATACTCGGCTGGCCCAATTTTTCGATTGATTATCTTTTTTGCTTTTTTCTTTTTTGGCCTCTCCAATTTTCTCCGGCTTGATCTTTTCCGATTCTTTTTCAGCTTTTTCTTTTTCCTGTTCTCTTTTTTTCTCCATATTCTTTTTCTGCTGAGCTTTTTCCTTTTTTTCCTTTTCCAGTTGTTCCTTAGTTTTTCGGCCCTTGCCTTCGATTCTTTCTTCTAAAACAATCTCTATATTAGAAGTCCTTTTGAGAATTTTCCCAGCTCGTCCGAAGGCTTTTGGCATCCATCTCTTAAGCACGGGACCGGCTCCGACTATTGCATCGTAAACATACATATTGTCTCTATCAATGCCCAGATTATTTTCTCCGTTAGCAACGGCGCTGGATAAAAGTTTTTTAAGATAAGGACTGGCTCCTTTTATATGAACGTCCAATTGGCTAAGAGCCTCATTAACATCCAAATCCTTTATCAAATCAGCCACTATCTTGGATTTTCTAGGCGCGATTCTTAAATTGTTCAAACTGGCTTTAACTTTCATGAGTGTTTCTATTTCATTTATTTCTTGGTTTCCGCGGTGGTTTTTTCCGCCTTGGATGTCTCCAATTCTTTCTGTTTAGCCGCGACCTCGATTTCTTTTTGCATTCTTCCCCCATGGCGCAAGAACTTTCTCGTGGGAGAAAATTCTCCCAGCCGATGCCCCACCATTTCTTCCGCGATAAAAACCGGGATGAAATCTTTTCCGTTATGCACCGAAAAGGTAAATCCGATCATTTCCGGAGAAATCATTGAAGAACGCGACCAAGTTTTAATCGGAGTCTTATCTTCCGGACGTTTGTTCTTAATTTTTTCCAGCAGCCTTTCATCCACGTAAGGCCCTTTTTTTAGACTTCTTGTCATATTTTATTTCCTCTTAGTTCTTCTTTTAACTATAAATTTATTGCTATACCTGTGTTTTTTTCTAGTTTTCTTTCCCAATGTGGGCTTTCCCCATGGAGTCTTTGGATACTTGAGGCCAATGCCTTGCCGCCCTTCTCCGCCGCCATGCGGATGATCAACCGGATTCATCGCTGAGCCTCTGACTCCCGGACGCACCCCCATATGCCTTTTTCTTCCCGCTTTCCCTACTGTTATGGAATTATGTTCAAAATTACTGGTTTGTCCGATCGTAGCGTAGCAATCATTGCTTACCATCCTGATTTCTCCCGATGATATTTTTAATTGCGATGTTTTTTCGTCCACCGCTGTCAGCACCACCTTGGAACCGGCGCTTCTGGCTATTTGTCCGCCTCTACCCGGAAAAATTTCCACATTGGATATGATTGTTCCAATCGGAATATTTTTTACTTTGGTCCGATTGCCTAACTTTATCGGAGCGTTTTCGCTCGCGATTATCTTTTGTCCGACTCTTAGCCCCTCCGGCGCCAAAATATATTTTTTGTCGCCGTCTTCGTAATTGATCAGCGCGATAAAAGCGCTTCTTACAGGATCTCTTTCGATGGCCGCGACTTTGCCTGAAACTCCTAATTTACTTTGTAAAAAATCAATTATCCGGTATTTTTGCTTATGTCCCGAGCCTTGATGACGCACGGAAATTTTTCCGCCCGAACGGCCTGCCTTCCTCACTCTTTTAGCCAAAAGACATTTTTCCGGCTTTTTATCCGTTATCATGGAAGACTTCACTATTGACATGTTCCGCCTAGCCGCCGTATTTCGTTTGTATATTTTAATAGCCATATCAGCTTCCTACTTGATTATTTTTTCCCAAATATATCGATACTTTCTCCTTCTTTTACTCTGACTATTGTTTTCTTAAAACCTGGTTTTTTCCCTTCCACTTTTCCCCGCATCCTTTTCTTGCCATGGATATTAATGGTCCTCACGGCTAAAACCGTTATTTTATATAAACCTTCGATTGCCTCCTTGATTTGAGTTTTTGTCGCTTTTTTAGCTACCTTAAAAACATATTCATTTCTTCCGGCAGCAGCAGTCGCAGCCTCGGTTATCCAAGGTTCAATCAAAATTTTATAGGAAATATCTTCAGTTTTATTGGCTTCTTTAATCATAAATTATCTCATTTTTTGCTGTATTTATCTTCTAAGTATTCGGCCGACTCCTTAGACATTAACAGATATTTGCTTTTGAGCATATCAGCCACATTTAATTGACTGGTCAAAATGTTAGTAGACTTATTTATATTCCGGCTCAAAATTCTTAGGTCCTTTTCTTTCTGGGAAAAAGCGAGAAGCGTCTTCCCTTTAATTTTTAAATTAGCCAGAATTTTCACCATGGCTTTGGTCTTCTTTTCGGCTGGTTCCATTTTATCGATAATTTTTATTTCATCGTCTTTAAGCTTTCCGCTCAAAACCATAGTAATCGCTTTAGCGTTCATCTTCTTATTGATCTTTTGGCTAAAATTTCTGTCGCTTCTGGGACCGAAAGCCACTCCGCCCTTTTTCCAGATCGGCGTTCGCACCGATCCGACTCTGGCCCGACCCGTGCCTTTTTGCCTCCAAGGCTTTATGCCTGATCCGGCTCTTTCCCCCCGATTTTTAGTATGGGCCAGTGCCTGCCTTCGGTTAGCGGAAATAGCCGTAAAAACCTGATGGATCAAATCATCGTTCCTTTTCACTCCAAAAACAGTCTCGCTTAAATTCAGCTTTTCTATTTCTTTACCTTCTGAATTAAAAACGGAAATCTTTGCCATTTTAATTAATTCTGATCTCAATTACACTTCCTTGGATCCCCGGCACTGATCCCTTGATCCCCAAAATATTCTTTTCTTTATCTATATAAGCTATCCTGATATTTTTGCCGGTCGATCTTTTTCCGCCGGTTCTTCCCGCCATTCGCTTGCCTTTAATTACATGTTCCGGAAAACCCGCGCCGATAGATCCCGGAGCCCTAAGATCATGCTTATGCCCGTGGGTCTTAGGAGAACCTTTAAACCCGTGTCTTTTTACCACTCCCTGAAATCCCTTGGCTTTGGTTATGCCGCTGACATTCACTTTGTCTCCGAGGTTAAAAGCAAATATATCCAAGACCGAATCCTTTTCAAGATCAGTCTCGGAAGTTCTGAATTCTTTCCTGATTGTCTTTTTCTTTGTTTTCGGAATTTCTAATTGAACCGCGCCGTAGCCGTCTTTTTCTTTGGTCCTTAACAGATTTACTCTCGATTCACACTCAATTAAAGTCACATTTTGCGCTCCCTTTTCGTCATATACCGTAGTCATGCCTAATTTTTTTCCTAATATGAATTTCGCCATAATTTTACAAAAAATAAAACTGGCTGGAAAACCAGCCATAACTCTCCGCGAGTTTAGAAAATTTCTTTCCTTGGCTAGTTGAGTATCTCACATTGAGACTTTAACTAGAATTCTCCCATAAATCTACGAATCAACTACAAATTTACAAATATGCTTCACGATAATATTTTCTAATTTGTATATTTGTAACTGATTTGCAGATTCGTAGGTGCTACATTTTTATTTCTATATCCACCCCGGCCGGAAGATCAAGATTAGTCAAACTATCAATGGTCTTAGGGGTAGGATTGGTTATATCTACGAGCCTTTTATGAACTCTCATCTCGTATTGATCCCTCGCGTCTTTGTGCACAAAGGTGGATTTATTCACTGTGTATTTCCTCATCTCGGTAGGCAATGGAACAGGACCTGAAATGCTCGCGCCTGATCTTTCAGCCGTATCCACAATAAGCTTGGCGGACTGATCGATTATTTTATGATCATACGCCTTAATTTTGATCCTGATTCTTGATTTTGCCTCTTCCTCGTTCCTGATCATGCTAATTTTTAAACAAAATACTGTTTAGCTTATAAACTTGCTATTTTAAGATCTTAGTCACCACCCCCGCTCCCACTGTTTTTCCGCCCTCTCGGATAGCGAATTTCATCTCTTCTTCCATCGCCACCGAGGCGCCTAATTTTACGGTAAAGTTTATTGTATCGCCCGGCATGACCATTTCAACTCCAGAAGGCAAAATCACTTCACCGGTAACATCCGTGGTTCTAATATAAAACTGCGGCTTGTAACCTTTGAAAAACGGGGTGTGCCGTCCGCCTTCCTCTTTGTTTAGAATATAAACTTCTCCTTCAAATTCAGTATGCGGCGTGATTGAACCGGGTTTGGCTAAAACCTGCCCGCGTTCCACATCTTCTTTTTTGGTTCCCCGAAGAAGCACCCCGGAGTTATCTCCGGCCTGGCCCCTGTCCAAAGTTTTATTAAACATTTCTATTCCGGTAACGATGGTTTTTTGAGTCGGACGAAGCCCTACGATTTCCACTTCATCGTTAATATTAACGATGCCCCTTTCAATTCTTCCCGTTACCACCGTGCCTCTCCCTTCAATGGAAAAAATATCTTCAATCGGCATCAGAAAATCCTTATCGGTCTGTCTTACCGGTTCAGGAATTTTTTCGTCAAGAGCTTTAATTAATTCCGTAACCGGCTTGGCCATTTCATCATCCGCCGATTTTGATTCTAAAGCCTTGAGAGCCGAGCCGCGAATGATCGCGGCATTGTCTCCGTCAAATTCATATTTAGTCAAAAGTTCTCTCACTTCCGCCTCTACCAAATCGATTAGTTCAGGATCATCCACCATATCAACTTTGTTTAAAAACACGACGATTTCCGGAACGCCGACTTGCTTGGCTAAAAGGATATGTTCGCGAGTTTGCGGCATTGGTCCGTCAGTCGCGGCCACCACTAAAATCGCACCGTCCATTTGAGCCGCGCCGGTAATCATATTTTTGATATAGTCCGCGTGTCCCGGACAATCCACATGGGCGTAATGCCTTTTATCCGATTCGTATTCGCAGTGAGAAGTAGCAATAGTAATGCCCCGCTCTTTTTCTTCCGGAGCCTTGTCTATTTCATCCACGCCTTTTTCTTTGGCTTTCCCTGAAAAGCTAAGAATGTGAAGAATAGCCGCCGTAAGAGTGGTTTTTCCATGATCAACATGGCCGATAGTGCCGACATTGACATGAGGCTTAGTTCGTTCAAATTTTTCCGCTGCCATATTTTTGATTTTTTCCTTCG
>CAZEYB010000007.1:13239-20187 GCA_964516165.1 uncultured Bdellovibrionales bacterium
GCCTTTTTGGCAAATTCTTCTGTGGATAATTCTAAGCTTTTTCGTACCGTATTTCCCCGCCTTTAATTTCTCCTAATTCATCCAGATCCATTCCTTCCATTTTTTGTTCTTCTTGGAGAACTTTCCAGCTGGCAATATCATTGTTAATCTTATCAATCAGTTCTTGCTTTGTCAAGCCTTCGATCCCTCCTTGGCTGATTTTTTTAAACTCTTTCAGGCTAAGCAGGACGTAGTATTCCTCTTGATCTTTAAGAATCGCCCGCCCGCCCAATAAATCCAACGCCTCCTTTAATTTCTTGCCCAGCATATTTTTACCTTATGTTGCCTTTTATTACCAAAGAAATAATAGTTTATTCGGGGTATTGTGTCAAATTCTTGCTCGTTTTTTATTTCTTCTCTCCGCTAATGATTTCTTCGGCGATGTTTTTCGGCACTTCGGCGTAATGGGAAAATTCCATAACGTAGCTCGCCCGCCCCTGCGTCATAGATCTAAGTTGGGTGGCATAACCGAACATTTCCGCCAAAGGCACTTCAGCGTCAATTTCCTTCACCCGAGCATTGCCTTCGCCCCGATCATTCATTTCTTTTATAATCCCCCGCTTGGAATTGAGATCGCCCACCACATCGCCCATAAACTGCTCCGGAGTAATGGCGCTGACTTTCATAATCGGCTCAAGAATAATCGGTTTCGCCCGCTTGGTAGCTTCTTTGAAAGCCATCGATCCGGCAATCCGGAAAGCCGCTTCGGAAGAATCCACTTCATGAAATGATCCGTCATAAACAGTCGCTTTCACGTCCAATATGGGATAACCGGCTAAAATTCCATTGTCCAGAGCATCTTTTATTCCTTTTCGAATGCCCGGAATAAATTCTTGGGGAATTATGCCGCCTTTAATTTCATCCACAAATTCAAAACCTTTGCCCGGTTCCTGCGGCTCTACCCTTATCCAACAATGACCATACTGGCCATGGCCGCCGGATTGGCGGATATATTTGCCCTCCGCTTCAGCCATAGCTTTAATCGTCTCGCGATAAGCTACTTGCGGTTGGCCCACATTGGCCTCCACTTTAAACTCCCGTTTCATCCGATTAACAATAATATCCAGATGCAATTCTCCCATGCCGGAAATAATAGTCTGGCTGGTTTCTTCATCGGTTCTGACTTTGAAAGTCGGATCTTCCTCGGCCAGTTTTTTAAGCGCCAAACCCATTTTTTCCTGATCGGCTTTGGTTTTTGGTTCCACCGCGATGGAAATAACCGGTTCGGGAAAAGTAATTGATTCCAGAAGCACGGGATGCTCGGGATCGCAAAGAGTATCGCCCGTAGTAGTAGCTTTCATTCCCACCAGAGCGCCGATTCCTCCGGTATAAATTTCCGGCACTTCTTCCCGATGATTAGCATGCATTCTCAAAATTCTTCCCACTCTTTCCTTTTCGCCCTTAGTGGAATTCAGAATATAAGAACCGGCCTTGAGCGTTCCGGAATAAACCCGGAAAAATGTCAGCTGTCCCACAAACGGATCCGTCGCCACTTTAAAAGCCAACGCGGAAAACGGAGCGTTGTCGTCAAATTTTACTTCTACTTCTTTTTCTTTATCGTTAACATTCATGCCTTTGATATTGGGCACGTCATTGGGAGCCGGCAAATAGTCTGTTACCGCGTCCAGGACTAATTGCACTCCTTTATTGCGAAGAGCGGTTCCGGTGAGAACCGGCACGAGAGTCGCAGCGATAGTGGCTTTCCGAAGAGCGGTTTTTAATTCGGCTATTGAAATATCTTCTCCTCTAAGATATTTTTCCGTAAGCAAGTTATCGGTTTCAGAGATTTTTTCCACCATCTTATCGCGCCACTGTTTGGCTTTATCTTTAAACTCCGCCGGAATTTCTTCTTCCACCACTTTTTCTCCTTTTTCTCCGGAAAAACTGTAAGCTTTCATCTTAATTAAATCAATCACTCCTCGGAATTTATTCCTTTCTCCGATAGGCAACTGAATAGCTACCGCGTTGGGCGTAAGACGATTCCAAATAGTATTAAGAGCATAATAAAAATCCGCGCCTTCCTTGTCGATTTTATTTATAAAACAGACTCTTGGAACATGGTATTTATCCGCTTGCCGCCAAACAGTTTCCGACTGCGGCTCCACGCCTTCTTTGCCGTCAAAAACCACTACTCCGCCGTCCAACACTCGAAGCGATCTTTCCACTTCCACTGTAAAATCCACGTGTCCCGGCGTGTCAATAATATTTATCTGATGATCTTTCCAAAAACAAGTCGTGGCGGCGCTAGTGATGGTGATACCCCGCTCTTTTTCCTGCTCCATCCAGTCCATCACCGCTTCGCCTTCATGCACTTCGCCGATTTTATGCGTAATGCCGGTGTAATACAAAACGCGCTCGGTCGTGGTGGTCTTGCCAGCATCGATATGAGCGATAATTCCGATATTTCGGTATTTTTCAATAGGGTATTCCCGCGCCATAATTTTATGCGAAGTGAGCGAAAGCTTTATTAGCTTCGGCCATACGGTGGACATCTTCCCGTTTTTTCATGGCGCCGCCGGTCTTATTAGAAGCATCAATGAGTTCTTCGGCTAATTTCTCCGCCATTCGTTTGCCTTTTTTAGAAAAAACCGCGTTTTTTATCCAGCGCATAGCCAGGGTGGTTCTTCTTTCTCCCGCTACCGGAATCGGCACCTGATAATTAGCTCCGCCGATTCTCCTTGATTTGAGTTCCACTAAGGGAGCGACATTCTTGACAGCTTGTTCAAAAATATTAAGACCTCCCTTTTGGGAACGCGAATGGATAATTTCAAAAGCGTCATAAATTATTTTCTCCGCTATATTCCTTTTGCCTTCTTTCATTATGCTCGCCAAGAACTTGCCCACTAACAAATTGCCGTATTGAGGATCGGGCTTAATGCTCTTTCGATAGATTCTTTTTCTCCGCGCCATATTTATAATGAGACAAAAAATTATTGCTCTTTTGGTTTTTCTCTTTTCGCTCCATATTTCGATCTCCCGCGTTTTCGATTGGCTACTCCTGAAGTATCCAGCATCCCTCGGACGATATGGTATCTTATCCCCGGAAGATCTTTCACTCTTCCTCCTCGAATTACGACAATCGAGTGTTCTTGCAAATTATGTCCGATACCCGGAATATAGGCGGTAACTTCCATGCCATTAGTAAGACGGACTCTCGCTATTTTTCGAAGCGCCGAATTAGGTTTCTTGGGAGTTGTAGTGGAAACTTTAAGGCACACTCCTCTCTTAAAAGGACTTTCAGTGTCAATCGGCTTATTTTTTATAGTATTGAAAACATATTTAAAAGCCGGGGTTTTATATTTTTTTCTTCCCGTTTTCCGCGGCTTTCGTTTTAATTGATTGATTGTGGGCATGTTCGACTCAATTTAAATAAAAACACTGCCACTGTTGGCTAGCAAAATAAATAATAAAGGACATATCGAAAGATGTCAACCTAGAGAGTTATTCCCAAGAACAAATTTAATATGACATTCAAAAATATTCCCAGGGGTCCGGAGAAAAATATGATAAAGAACAGGAGAAAAATAAAACCAAACTGCTCGAGAATGGCCATAGTCTCAATTCTTATGGGAAAAATGGAAAAGAGCAGTTTTGATCCGTCCAGTGGCGGGATCGGAATAAGATTAAAAAATGCCAGAAGCGCGTTCCAAAAAATTATCATGACTAAAAGTTCAAAAAAGATCGATCCCACCGATCCAGGCAGAACCTCGGAAATTTTGCTCCAGTTATTGAAATTGGCGATTATATCGGCTTTTACCGCCATGGGAGTGCTTATGAATTTAGCCGAAATAGCGGCGACAATGGCGATTAGCATATTTGATCCGGGACCCGCCAGCCCCACCAGGGCCGGACCCCACTTTTGATTTTTGAGATTGTATGGATTATACGGAACCGGTTTCGCCCCGCCAAAAGCAAATCTGAAATTAGTGAGAATAAGCATGAGAATAGGCATTCCTAAAGTGAGCCACGGATCAATATGCTTCAATGGATTGGCCGTGAGCCTTCCGGCATATTTAGCCGTCGGGTCGCCCAAAGCCAAAGCCGCCGCTCCGTGAGCCACTTCATGGATAATCACCGAGCAAAGAAGAATAACGATATAAAATACGACTAAGACAATCTCGTTCAGCATGCCGATTATTTGCTATTATTACTTTCTTATGCTAACTTATATTCTGTAATAAATCAATATACTAACGATTATGTCTCGAGTATGCGATGTTTGCGGCCGGGGTTCGCAATCCGGAAATAAAGTCAGCCATTCCAACATCAAAACGCTTCGAAAATACAAGATAAATCTTCAGACTAAAAAAATAAACGGCCAGTATAAATCCGTTTGCGCTAAATGCCTTAAAACTTCGGCTAAATAAAAAAACCTGCCCAAGCAGGTTTTTTTTCGGGAATGACATAGTTATAATAACCGAAACAAATTTATTTTTTAAAGTCCAAGTACTTTTGCCAGCTGTTTGATAAGCGCCAGCACTACCGGCGGAGCTAAGAGGCTATAAACTTCCACGCCTTCGTCGTCTTTTACCACAAACGGACGCGTAAAGGTTTTTACGGTTTTATTCTTCTCGTCATATTCGTAATAATATTCCGGCGTGATTTCGTAACCGTCCATAAGCTCTCGGGCTTTTTCCGCCGGCGCGGCGTTTCGAAGGAGTATTTTCGGCACTCCGTGCAGAGTGAAAATTTTATCAATCAGTTTCCCGTCCATTTCCAATCTTTCCCGAATGGTTTCAATTCCCAGATTATCGCCTTCCTTGGCGCTCATCCGGGCGTTGGCGCATTCCGGATTGTCGCACATGAGATAAAATTCTTTTTTCACCTCGTCAAATCCGACTTCCTTGGTAGCGAAAAGTTTTAAGTTTCTCGGCGTATGGCAGATTGGGCAAACGACGCGGTGCTTCATCCGTTCGTCAATCACCGCTTCGGGAATATCAATAGCCGCGAAAATGTCCGGGTCTTCGCGGTAAGCGATCAGTTCCTTGAAGAATAAAGAATAGGAAACCTGATCCAAATTTCTCGGGAAACCGTCCAGAAAAATGGCCTTTTTTCCCATCTTGTCAATTTCCCTTTTAACCAAAGCCATGATAAATTCGTCCGGCAGGAGCGTTTTTGTGTCGCGGTTTAAAAGCGTTTCAATGCCCTGCTCCGGAGTGATATAACCGCGATAGTTTTGGCGGAGATATTCCAGAAGTTTTCTCTTTTCTTCCTCGTTATCCATCGCCGTATGAACGTCCCGCACCACATCGCCCACAGAAATATGGCCGATTTTATCTTTGCCGAAAATTTCCATCATGAGTTTGGTATACGTGCCTTTGCCGGCGTTTTTCTTTCCGAGAAAATAGACGATAAAGGTTTTCCCGGCTTCGAAATATTCTTTAAGTTTGGCGATGTCAACTCCAGCCTTGGCTTTAAAATAAGCTTGGCGTCCGGCGAGATCAGAGAGATCGAATTCTTCAGCCGCTTCTTCGATTTTGGTTTTGAAAAGCGGAAATTCCTTCAGATATTTCATAAGTGTAATCTTATAAATACTAATTAAAAACCTCCCTTGAGGTTATATTGAATTATACAATGCCTTAAAAATCCCGTCAAAAAAATCCCCGCCTTTTCGACGGGGAATTTTTATTTCTTGCTTCTTGCTTCTTGCTTCTTGCTTCTTACTTCTTACTTCATTCTTCATTTTTTACGGTTCCACTTCCTTCCAATCGCAGTCCCGAGTGCCGGAAATAGGATCACATAGAGAACAGCCGGGAGGGGAGCCAGGCCTGCAGGTTTTACCTTTACAAGTATCGCCCGCGCAGGAATCATCACAGAAGCAAAGTAAAAAATCAGCCGTGCAGGTTTTATCACCATTCATGGTAACCTTACCATTATTGTCGCAAGCTCCGCCCCAGCCTCTGAATATTAAATTGGAAGGATGAGACTCATAAAGAGTTACACGTTCGCCGGAAGTGTAATCGTACCAGCAAGTGTTGCCGCAATTAATGCCAGCTGGATAGGAAGTAACGGTGCCTAAGCTAGCGCCAGTGCCGGTTTTAGTGACGGTAAGAGTATAATCATCCGGCGGCGGCGGAGTGGAACAATTAACCACAAAATCAAAATTATTATCTTTATCTAAATCCCAATGTCCGGGTTCGGGTTTTTCAGGACTGCAACCAGTAAAATTATTCCGTCCGGCTATTTGCCATTCATAAGAGGGATAATTTGAATGACAAGAAGTATTACTGGTGCCCTGAATTGAAGTATGGACTGGTAAGGTGGACTCAACTATTCTTACTGCATGATAAGTTCCAATATTTACATCAGGAATAGAAAAAATTCCACTACTGTTAGTTTTACCAGTCTTGCCAGCTGCCTCTACTGTTGCACCTTCTATTGAATTGCCATTTGAACACTTAACCGAGCCGGAGATGGTGACAGTGGAAGGAGGAGGACAAATGCAATTTGTTTGGTTTTCACAATTTGGGTTAACACACTTTCTTCTTCCGTCTATAACTCTACGTACTAAACCAGGAGCACAAGGAACATGTTGACTACAGGATTGTTGACATTGTTGCGACATTCCACCACCATTATTGCAAAAATATTGATTAAACAGGGCATCATAACAATAAGATGTATAAAAAGAAAAGTTTGAAGGCCAACCATGACTAAGAGCATATATTGAACACTCGCCGCCTTGCATGGGTGGTCGTGGAACATTGCTGGGACAACCAACAGTACAAAGCCAGTTAACATTATTTTGTTTATAATAATTACAAACACAACTAGTTCCTTGAGGACAATCGCTTCTTGAACTGCAACTATATTGGGCTGATGTTTTATCTATTAAAACCAACTGCAAAATAAAAATTGTTCCTGAAAAAAATAATAGTTTTTTAAAGTAATTCATATTAATTAATTATT
>CAZEYB010000008.1:0-18638 GCA_964516165.1 uncultured Bdellovibrionales bacterium
GCCTTATCCACGCCGCCAGCGTTCATCCTGAGCCAGGATCAAACTCTCAAAAAGATGAACGAAGTGAGTCTTTTTGAGTCCGCCAAAGAGGCAGTCTCTAAAGATTTATCGCTCATTTATTGAAAAGAAAAATAAATTTTTCTAATTTGAATAGACTCTAATTTATCCCACTAAAGGCGGGATTGTCTCGATCCCGCTAAGCGGGACGAGACGAGGACTAATCGCAAAAAATTGTGATGTTAACTATTCACTTGTTAACGAACAAAAAACACATCTTTGTGCGCAACACTATTACACCCAAAGATGTATTCTCATTCACCCTTTTTTAAAGATTTTCTATTGCTTAATTACTGCCTGGATTGGACTTAAATAATTATACGCAACTCGTGAGACTTATTTTAGCAAACTGGCAAATGCTGTCAAGCTTTAGTCAGATCTCTTATTTCGACTACCTCCGATTTCACATAATCCATGTCTTCAACAAGCAAGTCAACCTTGGTTTCAATAGAGTCGACTTTGGTTCCAAGCGAATCAACCTTCTTATCCACATCCGTAAGTTTCTCGCCAAAAACTTTAAACTCACTCTTAAATTCTTCGACAGCCACGTCAAAATGTCTCTTTAAATTTTCTTCTAAATTTTTACTTTCTTCAACAGTCATAAAAACATATTATCACAATATTATATTATTCGTCAATTTCCAGCCCATTGCTTTTACAAATTTTGGCGTATTCATAGAAACTTTTTCTGGGTTTTCGTTCCAGTGTCTTATAATCCACTTCAATTAATCCAAACTTCGGTTTATAGCCATACAGCCATTCCAAATTATCCATTAAAGACCAAACATTATACCCGCGAATATCAACACCTTCACTTATAGCTTTATGGACAAAAAATAAATGATCCTTAATAAACTTTACTCTATTCTCATCTTCAAGTCCTGCTTCAGTCGGTCTGCCATTTTCAGTAATATAAATCGGAAGTTTGAATTTGGCGGAGGCTTCTTTAAGAACACTATAAATTCCTTTAGGATAAGTTATCCATTTCATAGGATTATCCTTATCTTCTTCAATTGTAAATCCTAAATATGTCTGATTTCTGGAATCCATCCGAATATTTTTCCAGTCAAATTTAATTTTACCCAATCGATAATAATCAACACCAATATAGTCTTGGGAACCTTTTATCTTATTGCCAAGCAAATCTATCCTGAACCACTGCGAAATTTTATTTATCAACTTGATAAAAAAACCAAAGCCTTCCGATTCATACCAATTATAAAGATAAGTTATACCGACTTGCGCTTCCGGCCTTATCTTATGAATTATTTTATATGATTCTTTGTATATTTTCGCGATATTATTTACCGCCCTTAAAAATTTAAGCGGATTTTTATACCCCGGAGGGAAAACGCCTCCCAAAAAACCTTGCCCCAGCGGAACCATTGGCTCATTAAAAACCGTAAATATGTCGATAAGATTTCCTAATTCTTCTGTTATTTTTTTTACATATCGACAAAAAATGCTTACTGAAGCATGTTTGTGAAATCCATATTTTTTCTGAAACCAGATAGGACTCGTCCACCACCAAAGGGTAATTTGGGTTTTCATGTTCCTTTTTTTTAGATCTTCAAAAATCTCTCGATAATGCCGGATTGCTTCAGCTGAAAAAACGCCTTCTTCCGGTTCAATACGCGACCATTCGATTGATGATCTGAAAACACTCGCTCCTAATTCCTGGAGCAAATCATGATCCTTTTTATATAATCTCCAATAATCACAAGCAATTCCGGATTCATTGTCGGCCTTTCCCTGTTTTTCCCATTCCCACCAATCCGAATTAGAATTGTTCCCTTCTACTTGATAAGCGCTCGTCGCCGCGCCCCAGAGAAAATTTTTAGGAAATTTTAAGACATTGTCGCGCGCTATATTCGCTGTCAATTCACTGAATTGTTCCGGCTTTTCAAAAGACATATTTTACTTTTTAATCATTTTGTCCATTCCCTCCGGCATATATTTTCTTAAAACTTCTGGAATTTTTATTGACCCGTCGGCTTGCTGATAGTTTTCGATGATAGCAATGAGCGCCCGAGAAATAGCGATAGCCGTGCCATTGAGCATATGCAGATATTCTTTTTTGTCGTTTTTTCTCTCTACTTTTATATTAAGCCGGCGCGCTTGGTAATCTGTCGTGTTAGAAGCGGAGGTTATTTCTCCCCAATCATTTCTTGAAGCCATCCAGGCTTCCAAATCATATTTCCGGTAAGCCGGTCCGCCCAAGTCTCCCGTGCAAATATCCACCACGCGAAACGGCACGGCTAATTCTTTGAAAATTTCCACTTCGGTATCTTTCAATTCTTTATGCGTCGCTTCAGAATTTTCCGGCACGGTATAAGCGAACATCTCCATCTTGGTAAATTGGTGCACGCGATAAAGCCCGGCGCTGTGACGGCCGTATGATCCCGCTTCCGTTCGATAGCAATGGGAAAGCGCTACATACTTCAAGGGCAATTTATCTTCCGCAATAACTTCGTTCATATGGTATCCGCCCATGGAAATTTCCGCCGTCCCAATTAAATTCAAATCCGTATTTTCAATGGAATAAATTTGTGTTTCAACTCCGCGCGGATTATATCCGATCCCCAACAAAACTTTATCCTTAGCTAAATCTGGCGTAATGAAGGGGGTAAATCCCTTTTTTATTAACTTTTCCAAAGCAAAATTTATAAGCGCCTGCTCTAAAAATACCGCTTCGTTTTTTAAAAAATAAAATTTCGCTCCCGCTACTTTTGCTCCTCGTTCAAAATCGATCAGATCCAAATTCAACATTAACTCTTCGTGTCCTTTGGGAGTAAAACTAAATTTCGGCGGCTCGCCGTGCCTTTCAATTTCTTCATTCTCACTGTCGTCTTTGCCAATTGGCGAGTCGGGATGGGTCATATTGGGAATTTGCAAAAACAAAGTCTTATATTCCTTTTCTGTTTCCTCTAGTTCCGGTCTGGCCTTTTCCAATTTATTTTTTATTTTTTTTCCTTTTTCAATAATTTCTTTCCTGCTTTCTTCATCCGCTTTGAAAATTTCATTGTTCAATTTATTTTTCTCGGCGTTTAATTCTTCTGTCTCCTGGATTAATTCTTTTCTTTTTTCGTCCAATTCCAAAAGCCGGCTAATATCGCATTGGATATTACGATTTTGGCAATTTTTTTCAACCGCTTTTCTGTTTTCTCTGATAAATTTTATGTCCAGCATAAATTTATATTAAAAATTGATAATTACGATACCCGCCTCAATTTAGAAGATTTATATATTTCCGGCTTGTATGATTTTAACCGAACTATTTTTGCGTCTAATTTAAATTCTTTTAATTTTTTTTCAAGTTCGCGACTATTAACTTTTTGATCATATCCGAGCGCAATCACATCCGGCTTATATTTTTCAATCACAGCATATTTATTTTTCGAACTTCCCAGCACGACTTTATCAGCCAAACCGCTATCTTTCAAAATTTGTTTTCTTTTTTTCTCTTTACTTCTTGCTTCTTTCTTCTTAATTCTTAAGACCGTCTTGTCTCTTGCTACCACCGCAATCAAATAATTCCCTAATCTTTTCGCTTGTTTTAAATAACTCTCATGACCATTGTGAAATATATCAAAGGTGCCAAAAGCCATAATAATTTTCATAAGCTTATTTCTCCTTCATCGGCGGGAAAATGACAATTTCGCGGACGGATTTATTCATTAAAAACGCGAAGAATCTTTCACTGAGTCCGAAGCCGAAGGCCGGCGGCATGCCATATTCCAAGGCTTCCACAAAATCCTCATCCATCATTTGCGCTTCATTGTCTCCAGCTTCACGCGCTTTCATTTGCTCCAGAAATCTGTTTTTCTGGTCAATCGGATCATTAAGTTCGGCAAAAGCGTTGCATAATTCCGACCCGCCCGCCACGATTTGGAACCGCAAAACTTTTTTCGGATTTTTTGGATCACGTTTGGCTAAAGGAGAAACTTCAATCGGATGCCCCATCAAAAAGCAGGGCTGGATTAATTTTTGGCGGACGGTTTTTTTATAAATCGCATCGATCATCCGTCCCTTGCCCCATTGGTTTTCATATTTTATTCCCAATTCACCAGCTTTTTTCTTTAATTCTTCCGTGGTTATTTCCTTTTCCAAATCAATTCCTGTTTCCCTTTTAAATTCGGAAAAATAATCCAAAACTATAAACTCACGGCTCCAATCTATTTTGTGCTTTTCGTATTCAGTCTTAAATTTTCCGGTAACGCTCCCTGCCACCTCTCTAAATAATTTTTCGGAAAAATCCATTCCTTTTCTAAAATCCCAGTAAGCCGCATAAAATTCCATTGAGTCAAATTCCTGAAGATGTTCGCGATCAATGCCTTCATTTCTAAAAACCCGGCCGATTTCAAAAACTTTTTCATAACCGCCGATCAACAGCCGTTTGAGCGCGAGTTCCAAGGATATGCGGAGAAAAAAATCGCGATCAAGCGCTTTGTGGTGCGTCACGAACGGTTCGGCTTCCGCTCCGCCGGGGATATTTTCCAAAACCGGCGTCCGAACTTCTAAAAATTCTTCCTTTGCGAGAAAATTCCTGATCGTTTGCCAAAAAATATTTTTTTTTCTGAAAAGTTCGCGTGTTTCCGGATTCATCATTAAATCCAAATATCTTTTCCGAAGCAACGACTCTTCATCTTTCAAACCAAAATATTCAGTGGGAATTGGACGGATATTTTTCGAAAGCATTTTCCAATCCGCGACTTCCAAAGTTTTTTCGTCCTGCTTGGTTTTAAAAAGTTTTCCCCGCGCTTCCACAAAATCCCCGATTTCCACATTTTTCACAAAAAGTTTGTATTTTTCATCTCCGACATTTTTTTTGCTCAAAAACAATTGGATTTTTCCGGTTCCGTCTTCGATATGGACAAAACAGGCATTCCCCATTGGACGGAATGATTTGACGCGTCCCGACAGGATTATTCCTTTTCTAGTATCCTCAAACTTATCCAGCGCTTCTTTATTAGTTACATTCCTTTCTGTTCTCTCCGGATACGGCTCCATTTCCGCTTTTCTGATATTTTTTAGTTTTTCTAATTTGGTTTCTAAAATGTCATCGCGCATAATTATTTGGATTTAATTTTCACGCCTCTTTTCTTTTTCTGCTAAATTTTTAAATATTGAATCTTTAAGAGCCGCATAAAAAGCCGGTCCTTCCATAGCCTCTTTAATTTCTTCAAAATTGACTGTTTTTCCATCCATCCGCCACTCCCCATCTTCGTATTTGACCTCGATAATATCTTTTTCTCCATATTGATCACTTTTACCAACTTCAATAAATTTTGGACCCCAAGTAATTTTATTTTTCTCTTTCCTTTGATCCATAAAAGAAAAGCCCATTTGTTGCTCCATTTTTTATTAGGTAACTTTTTAATATCTTAACTTTAGCTTATTTAAATAATTTTAGCAACAAAAAAACAGGCTTTCAGCCTGCTTTCATCTTTCTGAACCACGGTTTATTTCACGTCTAAAATCGCGTACTTTATTTTTCCTCTCGGTGTTTCCGCTTCCACTTTGTCGCCTTTTTTATGACCCATAAAAGCTTTGCCTATCGGGCTTTCGTTCGATATTTTCAAAGCTGAAGGATTAGCTTCGTTAGAACCCACAATCTGAAATTCCATTTCCGATCCGTCAAATTTAACTTTGACTTTCGACCCTAGCTGCACTCCGCCAGTAGCTTCGTTATATTTTACAACCGTTGATTCCTTAAGCATCAACTCCAATTCTTTTATCCGCGCTTCGTTGTCCGCTTGCTGATTTTTCGCTTCCGTGTATTCGGCATTTTCGGAAAGATCGCCTTGTTCTTTGGCTTCCTTTATCGCGCTGGCGATTGACTGGCGAATAACTGTCTTTCTGTTATCCAATTCTTCCTTAATTTTTTTTAGCCCTTCTTCGGTGATAAATTTTCCCATATGTTTTATTTTAGTAAAATGACAAAGACCATTGTAACAGAAAAGTTTTCAGGATGTCAAGCGTCTGTATTAATCTTTGTCTTGCGAAAAATACCATTCCAAAACATCTTTAGACACCGGTAAAGCCGCCGAATGTCCCTCTCCTCCGCCTTCTACCAGAACCGCTAAGGCAACTTCTGGATTTTCGTACGGAGCGAAAGAAATAAACCAAGAATGAGTTTTATTTTCCGATCCAAACTGGGCCGTTCCCGTTTTTCCCGCTATCGCCACATCTAATTGATTCAGGAGCCGGGCCGTTCCGCTAGTAACTGCTTGGCGCATTCCCGCCCTGACCACATCCATTACTTCTTTCGAGATAAAATTTTCTCTGATTATTTTTGGACTGATATATTTTTTCTCCCCGTCATCTTTTTTAATCTGATTTACGATCCGAGGCGTATAAAGCGTTCCGCCATTGGCAATCGCGGCCGTGTAATTGGCTAATTGAAGCGGCGTTACTGTAACATCGCCTTGTCCGATAGCGGCATGGTAACTGTCGCCGATATACCACTTTTCTTTTTTATAGGCCAACTTCCAATTTTCGTCGGGAATAAGGCCGTCTGATTCTCCCAAAATATCAACTCCGGTCGGCGCGCCGAATCCGAACATATTTTCATATTTTTTCATCCGATTCATTCCAAGTCCCGCTATATTCCCATAGCCTCCTCCCACACTATAAAAAAAAACGTCGCAAGAATCCGCTAGAGCTTTTTTTACATCAGTCACTCCGTGCGTTTTCCAGTCCCTAAAAATCCAGCTACCTATGGATATGGAACCAGCGGCATTTATCGAAGTCTCGGATGTTATCACTCCTTCCGAGAGCGCGGCGGCCGCCACTGCCGGCTTTATCGTTGATCCGGGCGGATATTCTCCGGAAACAACCCGATTCAAAAGAGGCAAATTCTTATCGCTGATTATAGCTTGAAATTCGTCATTGGTTATGCCTCGAGCAAAAAGATTGTTGTCATAACTCGGAAAACTGACCATAGCCAAAACTCCGCCATTCCTAGGATCAATGGCCACGGCGGCGGCCGATTGAGTTTTAGTCTTATCTAAAATTTCAGACAGACTGTCATAAAGTTTTTTTTGAAAAGCTTCGTCAATATTCAGAACCAAATCATTTCCCGGCACAGGATTAATCATTCCCAGATTCTTTTTAATATTTCCCAAAGAATCTATTTCCACCTGATTGGCTCCGTGACGGCCTCTAAGTTCTTCTTCATAACTTTTTTCCAGCCCCATTTTCCCAATATAGTCAGTCATAAGATAATCTGGAAATTTAGCCAGTTCTTCTCTGGTTATCTTTCCGTCATAACCAATAACAGGAGAAAAAATTATGCCGTTTTCATAAGATCTTATGGCGGTTTTTTCCAGAATGATACCGGGAAATTCAGTCAATTTTGCTGAAAGGACAAGCGCTTGCTCATAAGAAATGTTTTCTTTGAGCAGAACCGGATTCAGCGATTTAAAATCTTGATTGGCGAGAACTATTTCGACATTGTCAGCATTCATTTCCAATATATCGGAAATATTATGAGCGATTTTTTTTATTTCCGCGCTATTTCGGGGGAGATCGCCGGGAATAATAATCGCATCAATACTGGGTATGTTTCTAGCTAAAATTTTTCCGTATTTGTCAGTGATTGCGCCTCGCGGGGCTTTGACAATCACCGACCTTATCCGATTGCCTTTGGATATTTCTTCATAATAATCGCCTCGAAAAAAATCTAAATAAAAGACTCGCGCCGTTAAACCAAAAATTGCCAGCGCTATGACGCACCAAATAAGGGAAATGCCCTGGCGTTTGAGCGGCGATTCAATAATCGCTTCTTCTTTTTGGGTAACTGTCATTATAGAGTCTTCTATCTCAACTCCTTTGCCCATTCTTCTCTTATTCAAAAATTTTCTTAAAAAGATCATATTCATTCTTTAATTAAATCATTTCCTCCGATCTCAAAAAAGTTTTCATTTTGACTATCAGCCAATAAATAAAAGGAGAAACAATCAAATTAAAAAATATTTTCCGAATAAGACCATTCCGATTCACAGTTTCCGCGAGTAAGCCGCTCCAATCAACCGCGGAGCGATTGAGACCATTTAAAATGTCCCCTATCAAAAAATTGGCGATTGTTCCAACTATAATGAATCCGGCATACAACAAGACAATTAAAACTTTATTATCGGCTGTAACTCTTTTGGAAAGGCTGCTTACTCCAAGAGAAATTATGAAAAAAGAAATAGCATTCACGCCAAGATAGTCAAAAGTTAAAACATCTAAAACTAATCCGGCCAGTATTATCCATAACCAAGCTCGTTTTAAATTTTTCCAGACAGACCAAATAATCGCGCCGACCAGCATAATATCGGGAGCGACATGCCCGGGAAACAAATTGGGCAAAAACGATACCTGTATAATCGCGGCCAAAAAAATTAGAATGGCTATTAAAATTTTGCGCATAATTTGACCAGGCTGGTTTTTAGCGCTTAATCACAAATACGATATCCAGATCGGAATATCTGATCTCTGGCGCGACTATCGCTCGTTGAAATAATTTATCCTGAGTATTTTCAATTTGCTGAAGCTGGCCTACCAATAATCCGTCCGGCAAGTCCCCGCCTAATCCAGAAGTAACAATGCTATCACCGACATTCAACAGGGCGGTTTGTTCTACCATATTCAGTACCAGTCCAAGTCCGTATTCTCCTTTTATTATTCCTTTGGCGCCAGTATCTATGTCGGAAACATTCACAAAACTCGCAGAATCGGTCAGCATAGCAACTTTCGAGCTGTTGGGATAAACCTCGCTTATTTTCCCCACAAGAATCCCTTGAGAAACAACGACAGGCAGTCCGACTTCGATACCGCTCGATCGACCTTTATCTATCACGATCCAGGAACCCGGACCGCTGGGATCCTGACCGATAACTAAAGACGCTTCCAGATTAAACTTTTTACGGGGAGCCAGCTCCAGCTCTCGGCGCAATGATTCATTTTCTTTTTTCTGATTCTCAAGTTCGGCGATTTGAGCCAAAAACTGATTGTTTTCCTTGATCAATCCGCTATTTTCCGCTTTCAGTTCTGAAATGGAAGCTAGAAATTCAAAAGTCTCCCTAACCCTTCCGCTTAAAGTATAAAAGGTTTTTTGGAAAGGATAAGCTATTTCCAAAATTATTCCCCTAGCCGAATTAAATATTTTTTGAGGAACTAAAAAAACAAGCAGAAGGAGAACTGCCATAACCATCAAAAATTTTATAATTCTGGAGGTTAAAAACTTGGCAGGCATGCTGAAAAATTAATGAAGCGATCTTTCATTCTGGTTTTCCACCAAAATATCCCGAAGCACTTCAATGTCTTCGAGAACTATGCCGGTTCCGCGCACAACCGCAGTCAAAGGATCTTCCATCATACGGACCGGCATCTCCGTCTGATCGGCAATTAAGCAGTCTAATCCTCTGATTAAACTTCCTCCACCCGCTAAAATTATACCCTTTCGCATAATGTCAGCAATGAGTTCCGGCGGCGTTTCTTCAATCGTGGTTTTAATGCTATTGACAATAATTCTTATCGACCGAGACAGCGCTTCCCGCACTTGTTCATCAGTCAAAATAATTTCTTTAGGCAAGCCTGTAACCAAATCTCTTCCTCTTACCGCCAGTTGCATGTTTTTTTCTTGAGGACAAGCGCTACCAATGGCAATTTTCACGTCTTCGGCAGTTTTTTCGCCGATTAAAAGATTAAATTCGTCCCGGCAATATCGGATTATATCTTCATTCATTTCATCTCCAGCCACTCTCAAATTTCTGGAAGCGACAATTCCACCAAGCGATATCACGGCAATATCAGTGGTTCCGCCGCCGATATCCACTATCATATTGCCGGCAGCTTCCTGAACGGGAAGACGCGCTCCAATGGCAGCCGCCATTGGTTCTTCAATAAGATAAGCTTCCCGCGCTCCAGCATTGATGGTAGCATCAATTACCGCTCTTTTTTCCACTTCCGTAACATCCGACGGAATACCGATAACGACTCTGGGCCTGGGAAATAAAGTAAAACCGCCTTCGTGAACTTTTTCAATAAAATACCTAAGCATTTGCTCTGTAATCTCAAAATCACTCACTACGCCGTCCACCAACGGCCGGGTGGCAACAATGTGTCCGGGAGTTTTTCCTACCATTTGTTTAGCTTTGCTTCCGATGGCTAAAATCTGTCCGGTCCTTTTGTTAACGGCTACCACCGAAGGTTCATTGATTACTATTCCGCTACCCTTAACATAAACCAGGGTATTAGCCGTTCCCAGATCGATGCCGATATCTTTGGAAAAACTCCGAAAAAATCGATTGGCCAATTTTCTGAAGATTTTTTTGATTTTTAACATTTTATAAGTGAGATATGGGAATTTACTTCCTATCTATCTTACTTGAAGACAGTCGCATTGTCAAAATTAAACCAAATAAAAAACTTCCCGGCAGAATGAAAGTTTCATTCAGTCAGAGTTTCATTTAATAAACTTTGACACGTCCCGAAAAGTGACTAAGACTAAAAGCATAATAAGCAGAATGAAACCGACGGTATGAAAAGCTTGCTCCACTTTTTGGCTTACCGGATTGCCCTTGATTTTTTCAATAATTATAAAAAGTATTCTCCCTCCATCCAAAGCCGGAAAGGGCAAGGCATTGATTATTCCGAGATTAATGCTAAGAAGAGCGGCGAACTGCAAAATATAAATAAAGCCCATCGTAGTAACTTGTTTGGTGAGAACGGCGATTCCCACCGGACCGGCAATATCGACCATAACGCCCTGGCCGGTAAATATATTCTTTATAATGCCGGCAAAAGCCACGCTTATGGCGCCAACAAGATCGATGGTCGTCATTAATCCTTTTCCAATGGACCGATACCAGGAATATCTGACAATCGCGGTTTCGGCTAAAGTTATTCCCAGAGGACCCTGGCCTTCAGGCGCTAAAACTCTCGGAATTGCTTTAATTTTCAGAATTTCATTGCCTCTTTTTATGAATAAAATCATTTCCCGCCCTTTATTGGCATCAATGTAATTTTGAACCGCTTTAACATTGTCCAAATTTATTTCTTGGCCGTCGGAGTCCGTCTGAACTTTGACTATTTCATCCCCCGGTTCAAACCCCGCGAGATCCGATGGAGAATCGGGAATAATACCGGAAATTTGTATTTTGGAGTTAGCAACGCCATTAGTTTCGGAATCCAGCGCTTCGGGAGCGCCGATCATAAATCCCAAGGAAATCAAAAACCAGGCTAGTATAAAATTCATTATCACTCCGGCCAGCAGAATTTTTGATCTGGTCCAAGCTGAACGGCTGGCAAAACTGTCTTTTTCATCTTTTCCCTGTCCATTTTCTCCTTTTATACGCACAAACCCGCCCAGAGGGATCCAGTTTAGGGAATAAATCGTTCCGCCGGAAAATCTTTTTTTATGCGCTTCTTTTAAATCTTTTTTCTCTTGAGCGCTGTCGCCGTCTTCGTTTCCCCAAATAAAGCACCATTTTCTAACAGGATTTATTTGGTCAATTTCTTTCTCTACTTTTGTTATAGTTTCCTGGATTATCTCCGCTTTATCGCCGATCTTCACATCGCTTATTTCGACTGACAAGCTTTCCGTTTCTATATTTTTTTGATGTTCTTTCCCGGTTAAAAACTGTAATCCTAAAATTCTTGGCGGAAAGCCGAACCCGAATTCTTCCGCCTTCACTCCATTTCTTATGGCCACAAGAAAGTGGCCCATTTCATGGACAAAAATCAAAAGACCTAATATTAAAATAAAAACAATTACGGCTAACATATTTTTACACCGTCATTATTTCATCTTCCTTCTTCTCGCGAATTTCTTCTATGCGTTTATTATATTCGTCCACTGCTTTTTGCAGCTTGTCTTTCCCGTAAAATTTGTCGTCCTCGCCGATTTTACCTTCCTTTTCCAGCGCTTGGATATGGTCTAAAATTTCCTCCCTGATTCTTCTCACGGCGACTCGGGATTCCTCGGTTTTTTGATTTAAAATCTTAACTAATTCCTTCCTTCTTTCTTCGTTAAGCGGAGAGATATTGATTCGGATAACTTGTCCGTCGTTAATCGGGTTTAAATCAAGCTGCGATTCCCGAATGGCTTTTTCAATATTGACCAAACTGTCTCGACTCCATGGAGTGATAACGATAAGGCGCGCTTCCGGAACGGTTACGCTAGCCATCTGTTTGAGCGGAGATTTTGAACCGTAATAATCCACCAAAAGATTATCCACGAGAGCCGCGCTGGATCTTCCCGTTCTAAGTTTGCTCAATTCTTCCCGGTAGCGCTCTACCGCTTTTTCAAATTCTGGTTTGCCTTTTTCAATTATTTCTGTAACCATTTATTTTATTGAAATTATTGCTTGGCTGTGAAAAACCGGCGTAGACTACATTGGGATTAGAAAGATCATAAACAATGACATTGGCGGTTTTTTTAGTGTCAAACTGGGAAGTGATCCAATTAACTCCGCCGTCGTTCGATTTATAAATGGCTTTGGATGCTCCGTAAACCAAATTGGTAGAATCTTTCGGATCTATCGCCAGCGCTTTAATGGGAAAATTTTGAGGATTATTGAGCACTGAAATTTTTTTCCAGGTTTCGCCGGCGTCCTGGCTCAAAACTATTCCACCTTCTCCGGCCAGATAAACGTTGTTGGCCCGGAACGGATCCGTTTCTAAAATATCAAAATTTCTCCCGCTTAATCTAGACGGCGTTTTATTATCCTTGTCAGTATCCACTTTGTCAGTAATGTTTTCAAAATCACTGCCGCCGTTTTTGCTTCTAAAAACTTTCCGGCCGTCAGTTACGAAATAGATCAAGTTGTTGTCAGACGCGTCTTCTGATATTTTCACGATAGGAGTATCGTCCAGATAAATATTTTTCCAAGACACCCCGCCATCGGAACTCTTGAGAGCTTCGTTTCCGCTAGTGGTGGCGTAAATAATATTGGGGCTTTTTTTATCTATAGTTATTGAAATAATTATCGGACCGGCCGAAGGACTGGTATATATTTCCTTCCAATTTTCGCCTTGATCCTCGCTTCTGAATATTTTCCCCGTTCCCTCCCAAACACCACTAGCATACAAGGTTTTACCATTAGTCGGATCAAGCGCCAACCCATAGACTTTTTCCGATTGAAAATTAATGAATTTCCAAGTGTCGCCGCCGTTTTCCGTTTTCAAAATTCCGCCTTTCTTGAGTCCCGCGAAAACATTATCGCTGTCGTAGGGATTTACGGCAAAACTTAAAACATCCGCGTTTTTAATATTGGCGCCCCCTTCGCCATGATTTTTTAATTGCCACGTTTCTCCCCCATCAATCGATTTCCAAATATCTTGAGACAGCGCAAACTGTTTCACGCCACCGCTATTTTTGGACGGAACCAAAGAACAGCCAGCAAGGATCAGACTCGAAAATATGATTACCAGCGCGAGTAGCGTTATTTTCATAATTTAATTGTAGCACATCAAAAAGAAAAATCCAGTCAAGAATTGACGGATCCTGTAATAATTAGTATGATGCGGTAGTCCGTAGCGCAACGGCTGGAAGTATGCCTCGCGCCATTTTTTGGGTCGTTAGCTCAGCCTGGTAGAGCAGTTGCCTTTTAAGCAAACGGTCGGAGGTTCGAATCCTCCACGACCCACCAAACTATCTCTTGAAAACAGCTTCAGCGATTCATTTTCTTATGAATGGCAAGAATGAAAATTAACGGCGCGATTATCCAAATAAATTGAGCGTTGGGAGAAGCCAGATATCCATAGGAAATTTTGGAAACATAACCAAGAGCCGTCTTTTCAGGCATTATGGAAAGCGCGACGCTGAGGAAAAGCACTACTTCCAAAAAACTCATCGCGAACACTCGCCATAAAAATCCCGACCCGGAACCGGAGATATATATTTCAAACAGTTTTTTGCTGGCCAGCGTAAGAACAATAACTAAACCGAAGAAAAAATATAGCTGATAGGTATAGTCGGTAAGATAACCTGCCGGAACTGCCGCGAGAACAGCCAGAGAAACATAGATATTGATAAGAATCGTGATGAGCTTATACCGGCCGATCAGCATGCTAAAAACAAAACTGGTGAAAATTATTACCAAAAGCAAGGTAGCATCCTGCACTAAGCCGGGAGCCACGCCGAATTTTGAAAAAATAGAAACGAGATTCATGAAAAATTTTAATTTTTCGCTGTTGCTAGCATACCATACTTCAAGCAAAATATCGAGCTTTACTCACCAGTCATTTCTAATTCTTCAATAATTTTTTTCTGCTCCCGGCTGACTTTTTTAGGAATGCGCACCAGAATTTTAACTAAATGATGGCCCCTCGCCCGATTATGAATATCGCTTACGCCCTTGCTTTTTATCCGGAAAACTTCGCCCGATTGCGTGCCGGACGGAATTTTAAGAATTAATTTTCCTGAAATCGTGTCAATTTCAACTTCTCCCCCGAGAGTGGCTTTGGAATAACTGATGTATTCCGTGCTTTGAATATCCGAGCCGCTCCGACTGAATTTTTCGTGCGGCCGGACATGGATTAAAACATAGAGATCGCCGGCGCGCGCGCCTTTTTCTCCGGCTTCGCCGGCTCCCGACATAGAGATAGTTTGTCCATTTTCAATTCCCGCGGGAACATTGATTTCAATCGACTGCTGTTCTTTGACTCGTCCGTCCCCTCCGCATTGGGAGCATTTCTTCTCAAAAATTTTCCCCTCTCCTTGGCATTCGGGACAAGCGCTTACCTGGGAAAAAGAACCCAGAAAACTCCGGGTGGTTTTCTGAACTTGTCCCGCTCCCCGGCAAGTCGGACAAATTTTAGTTCCTGTTCCCGGCTCCCCTCCGGTCCCGGAACATCGGCTGCATTGGGCGCCTTTATAAAGATTCACGGTCATTCGCGTTCCATTCACCATTTCCAAAAAATCTATTTCTAAATCAATCTGAATATCCTGCCCGCGTTTTTTTCTGCGCGATCCGCCTCCGCCGAAAATACCGGAAAAAATGTCTTCAAAGCCCGAGGCTGGTCCGCCTCTTTCGGAAAAACCAGAAAAAATATCGCCAAAATCAAAACCGGAAAAATCAAAGCCCGAGGCTGGTCCGCCTTGTCCGGAAAAATCGCCCGGCCTGAAAGTTTGGCCGAACTGGTCGTACTGCGACCGTTTGGTTTTATCGGAAAGCACTTGGTACGCTTCGTTGATTTCCTTGAATTTCTTTTCGTCCCCGCCGGCTTTGTCCGGATGGTGCTTATGCGCCAATTTACGGTAAGCTTTTTTTATTTCGTCGTCCGACGCGCCCTTCGCCACGCCGAGAATATTATAGTAATCATTCGCCATATATTTGATACAAAAAATATATCATAGAACATTAAAATTAGCAATCTCGCCCTTCGAGTGCTAACGGGGGTGGACTTATACAGGGGGTTTACAAAATCTCCAAAACATGCTAGGATTCGTAAAATTTGGATTGTTCCTTAACACATCATTTATCCCGCTAAGCGGGGTAATTAAAATATTAAACCTTAGAAGCGAATGAGAGGAGGAAAACATGAACAAACTAGTTCAGTCTAAAGGAGTTTCTTGGTTTTTAATTTTTTTTGTCATGTTGCTGTATGTTATCCTATTTTATGTGTTTGCGCCCAAAGTTTTGGGGGCTCAAAAGCCTGGCGATCGCCAAGTAGAAATTACTTCGTCGGGCTGGCTGGAAAAACATCAACTTCTTATGAATGAGGCTCTAGAGGCTGCGGAATGGATCGCTGGCTCCGATAAGGAAGCTTTGGGAGTGTTGACGAATTTCAAAAAAAACGCAGTTTTGATTACTCCCATAACTTCCCAATCTATTCTCAGAAAGGGCCAATTAGGTTTTCTCTCTCTTGCAGAGGGAGATGAAAATGTATGGCGAGAAGAATTTGAAACGCCAGTTTTAGCCGGATTCTCCAGGGGTCTCGTCGTTTTCGTAAACAGTTGCTATAAGCCAACGAAATTAGCGCTTGGACTTTCACTTATACAGGAAATCTTTTTTGCTATCTCCGCGCCAGTCGAAGAAATGGATTTTTTCCGGGTTCAAGCAATGGCCTATGATATGAGTTACCGGCTCATGTGCAACAAATTTGGCTGGAGATATAGAAGACTAGTTCAGGAGGAGCAGGAGTGTTTAAGAATAGATCCTCCAATAGCCATGAACTCGGAAGTTATAAAAAGCCTGGGAAAATTATTTAGTCAGACATCATCAGTTTCGGAAGTGGAGCGCGAATTCCAACTGGGATTAATTTGGATCCACGCCCAGTTTCAGCTGTTGGCTGAAGAATATCCCAGCAATATTAGAGCAAAAATTAATTTCTTATCCATTCTCCATGAGGATACCAATTCGGTGGCGGAGAATTGAAAAAATGCAAAGGAGGTAAAAATGGCAGACCTAATGCTAGATGAGATCGTTGGCAGGGTAACGGAAGAAAGGGATTTGCAAACAGTTTTGCAAGAGGAGAAAATCAAGCTGTTCGGCGAGGCGCCGGAGAAACAGATTCTCCAAACCCCTCCAACTTCGCCGACTAAGGACAACAATTAGATTGCCGGAATCTTCCGGCAAGCAAAAGCCCAGACATAGGAGAACCTGGGCTTTTTTTATTGCGTAATTTATTACTTACTTTGTTACGTAACTAGTTGCCTAACAAACACTATTTAAACCCAATCGTCTGTAGTTACGATAAAAGTTTTTTTATGACTGTTGATTTATAAAATTATTTAATAATTTTCCACAAATCGTCCATAACTCCCTCTAAATTATCTGTGATTTCTATGTTTGTATATCTTATTACTCTTATTCCAAAATCATCAAAATATTTCGTTCTTTGCAAATCATACTCGATATTTTCTTTCTCATAATGCTGTCCGCCATCAATCTCAACAACCAGTTTCAATTCTGAACAATAAAAATCTACGATATAATTTCCGATCGAATACTGCCTCTTAAATTTATATTTGTGAAACCTTCTGTCTTTAACATGCGCCCAAAAAATTAATTCTTCTCTAGTTTGAGTTTTTCTCAATTTCCTTCTTTGTTCTTTTATTTTCGTTTTATTATAAATCTTTGTCATTTCTAATTGCTTCGGCATCCTCTCACCTCACCCTAACCCTCTCCTTCTAAAGGAGAGGGAAAATTTTCCTTCTCCCTTAATAAGGAGAAGGTGCCCGAAGGGCGGATGAGGTAGAACAGCGGGAGCCTCGGGGCTCCCACTAAAGAATTTAAGCTTTACTTTTTCGGTTCTTCTTTTGTTTCGGCATCTTTGATATTATCTTCCGGTTTCTTGGTATTCTGGTCCGCCGAAGAGGCGGATTTCTGCGCGTCGGCGGCGGCTTTGTAAAGTTTCTCCCCTATCTTCTGCGCCGCTTGAGAAAGTTCTTCTATCGCTTTTTTAATTTCTTCAAGCTTTCCGCCCGAGGCGGACTCACTCTCTTTTAATATATTTTTGAGGTTCGCAATTTTTTCCTCCACTGGTTTTTTTTCATCGGCCGTGATTTTATCCCCAGCGTCGCGGATGGCCTTTTCCGTGGAGTAAACCAGAGCATCAGCCATATTCTTAGCTTCAATCAGCTCTTTTTTCTTCTTGTCTTCTTCGGCATGCGTTTCCGCGTCTTTTTTCATCTTCTCCACTTCATCCTTGGAAAGACCGGTGGAAGCTTCAATTCGGATAGACTGTTCTTTATTGGTAGCCTTATCCTTAGCTTTAACATCCAGAATTCCATTGGCATCAATATCAAAAGCAACTTCGATCTGCGGAATGCCTCGAGACGATGGCGGAATACCGTCTAAAATAAACCTGCCTAATGTTTTATTATCAACCGCCATTTCCCGCTCGCCTTGCAAAACATGGATTTCCACTGATGGTTGGTTATCGGCCGCCGTGGAAAATATCTGGGATTTAGCTGTCGGAATAGTCGTATTCCTGTCGATAAGCGGCGTCCGCACGCCTCCCATCGTTTCAATTCCGAGCGTCAGCGGAGTAACATCCAGCAGTAAAACGTCTTTCACGTCGCCTTGCAACACGCCTCCCTGAATGGCCGCGCCGAGCGCTACCACTTCATCTGGATTCACGGTAAGATTGGTTTTTTTATCAAAGAAAGTTTCAACGGTTTTGATAACTAGAGGCATGCGGGTCATGCCGCCCACCATTACCACTTCATTAATGTCTTTAACGGAAAGTTTGGCGTCTTTCAAAGCTTTTTCAGTTGGTCCCAGCGTTTTTTCCACTAACTCACCCACCAGTTCTTCCAGTTTCGCCCGCGTGAGCTTCATGACTAAATGTTTCGGCCCGTTGGCGTCGGTGGTAATAAACGGCTGGTTAATTTCCGTTTCAATAGAAGTGGAGAGTTCAATCTTGGCTTTTTCCGCCGCTTCCTTAATCCGCTGAAGCGCTAGAGGATCTTTTCCAAGATCGATCCCTTCCTGCTTTTTAAATTCGCCGATAATCCAATGAATAATAACTTGGTCGAAGTCGTCTCCGCCCAAATGCGTATCGCCATTGGTGGATTTCACTTCTACCGTGTCGTCGCCTACTTCTAAAATGGAAATATCAAAAGTCCCTCCTCCCAAATCGTA
>CAZEYB010000009.1:0-17511 GCA_964516165.1 uncultured Bdellovibrionales bacterium
AAAAAGTTATCCACAGCAATTCAAAAAAATAATTGGAAAAAATATTGCCGTCAATAAATCATTCAATAATATCTTTTTTAATAATTTAAAAAATAAAATTCTTAATTATTTTTAAAAATTTATCCGCGAGATTAATTGAAAATTAGCTTATACTAGGCCCCGAATAGCACTTTTTGTCTAGTTGACTACTTGCTTAATTTTGTTAAAATTCAATTCAAGATGCCTGACGAAGGCTTGATACGCTTCAACGCAAGCACATTAAAAATTTCCCGATAACGGGATCCCGCTTTCAGCGGGAAAATAAACAACTAACATAGAAAGGAAGGTGAATTATGGACTTGAATCAAAATCCTAATGAACAAGAGTTAGATGAAGAACAAAATCAAAGCAAGATTAAACAATGGTTTCAGGACAACTTGAGAATAATAATCAGCGTTCTTATTGTCATCTTAATCGCCGGAGGAATCTATTCCTATTCCAGGAGAACGGAAGCTCCCGAACCCCAGGAAATTGCCGATAACAGCAATATAAGCCAAATCATCGGTGAAGAAGAACCATCAGCTCCTCAAAATATGACTGAAAAAGAAGTTACGCCGCAAAGCTCCGAGCAAAAAAATATTTCCTCCGCCGCCACCAGCCAAGAAACTGAATCATCTTTTATCGAAACAGCCGCCAAAGGCGACAGCAAAACAACTTTGGCTCGAACCGCTCTGGCCAGCTATCTCGAAAAAAATCCCGATTCGACGCTTACTGCCGAGCATAAAATCTATATTGAAGACTTTCTAAGGAAGAAAGTTGGATATGATGGAAGAGTTTTTGTGGGAACATCGATAGAATTTTCCAAGAACCTGATACAGGAAGGTATTTCTAAATCTAAGGATTTAAACCAAAACCAGCTGAATAACTTGCATAAATACGCTGTTCGCGTGCCTTCTCTATCCTGACAATTAGGAGAATGGATTATCCAAAATACAAAGAAAAATTTTACTGTTCTTTTGCCAAAACAAGTATATTATTACTACCTTTCTAATAATAAAAATCCCCCGCTTCCAGCGGGGGATTTTTATTATGTTCAGTATACTTTTACCTTATCTCCCGTCTTAAAGTCATATCGGTCGCTAAGACCAGAGTTCACTTCCAAAACTTTATCAGCCTTGACATCCGGTTTCAAAATATCTTCTGAATTACGCGAAACATTTTTGGCCAAATAAACAATTTTATCGCCGGCTATCCACAATAAGTCTAAGTCAAAATTCAAATCTTTCATCCGAAAATTGTAATAACCCTCTTGCTTAAAAACAAAAAGCATAGCGCAATTGAAACACAAACTGGTTTTTCCTCCCAATCCTCTCCTTTGTTGTTCGGGAGTTAAGGCTGTCCGAGCCACAAATTTTTTTCCAGAGACGGAAATAATTTTGTATTTTGAACTTGAGAACAAGACTAAGCCGAACAAAACAACAACGATTAGAACTGACATCGCGAAATATTTTGTTTTTTTCATAAGTTTTATTTTTCTGCTTCATGAACAGCCGAAATTTTTTTATTTATGAATATCAACGCGGAAATCATAACGGTAGCCGTGACAATTAAAGTTATGCTCTTTCCCACATAGCGAGTTTTTAGAGCTATGATCGCGATCACGGCTGTAATCGCCCAGTAGCTTATAACTATCTTCCTTTGCGACCAGCCCAGCTCCATCAACTTATAATGCAAGTGATTTTTGTCCGGCTTGAATATCGATTTATGATTCCTGATTCTTTCGCCGATCACCCAGAGAAAATCGATAATCGGAATAACTAAAACTAAAAGCGCCGTGGCGATTTTCGTTCCCGAAAAAATCGCCAGCACGGCCAAACTGAATCCCATAAACATCGAGCCGGATGTTCCGGCCAAGATTTTAGAAGGATAGAAATTAAATATCAAAAATCCCATTATTGTTCCAGCCAATATTGAAGAAATAATGGCAATGGCCGGTTGATTAACTTCGGGACGGAGACTTAAAAAAAATATGGCGCCGGCAGTAATTAAAGCGATTCCGCTGGACAGCCCATCAATTCCATCGGCCCAATTTACAGCGTTCATTACCATCACTATCCAGATAATTACCAAAATCGCGGAAAAAATCACTCCCAGCCCCGAATCTAAATTAATTATTCCGCCAGTCAAAGGATTGGTAATATAGTAAATTCTTATTCCAATGACAAAGATTAAAACCGCGACCGCGATTTGGGAAAAAAACTGAATTTTCCAAAAAACTTCACGGATGTCATCCCAAAGGCCGACTATCAGCACGATGATGTTAGCCAAGACAAATCCATAAATTTCTCCGGACAGATATAAATCACGATTGACAAAAATAACAGCGTTAAAAACAAGCCCCATTACTAACCCTCCCACTCGGGAAATATTTTTCCGATGGATGTGTCTTCCCGATTTTCGATTCTCCCATTTAATTTTTCGGGAAAACCAAATAGCCGGAATAATCAAAAAAACCGTTAGAATAAAGGCTGTTATAAATGGGGTTAGATATTTAATCATCATTTCCTATTTTTTTCCGTCACCCAAAATTCGCCGAAATATTTGCCGAACATAATCCTGGTTTGAGAATCAATTGAAGGAAGCGAACCTAAAAATGGAGCAATTATAGGCACTAAAACCCACTGAAGCAACATATAAATATTTCTCCAGCGCGAATATTTTTCAGGCCTAGGAGGCATCAAGAAAAAGCTAAGCGACATGGAAATAATTAACCCGATCATGGCTAACGTCATAAGATAGCGCGTTATAAAAGGAAGGTTGTGGGCTAGAACGCTTTGATTAAATTGTTCTCCGCCGAGAATAAGCGGCAGCCATCCGAGAAGCGCCAGAATTATGGAAGAAGTAGCCCAACTGTGATGGCCCTCTAACATTTCAAAGACCACTTTTATTTTTTTCTTGAGGTTAATTTTTTTATTGGGAATAATCGCTCTTATAATCACCGGGAAATTTTCAATCCCATAAGCCCATCTCCTTTTTTGCTTATACTGATTTTTTATGGTTTTCCAATAAGTTTCAGCCAAAACCGCGTCGAGTGATATAGGCAGATAAATAGGCCTGACTTTATAATCGCCGTTGTAATAACTAAAACACTTCCAATAGATTATGGAGTCTTCGCTAATCATATTAACCGGCCAAAAATCAACTTTACAAAGAGTGTCAAAAGGTTCGGAATGCGAGGAAAAAGTCACCATTCCTTCCGTCCTAGTGCTTTGGAAAATATGCCAGAAACTCGAACTAGTAACAATCACCCGCACAAAAGCATTAGTATCCCAAAGATTATTATGATACATCGGAAGAGGCTGATAACTTCGCTGAAGCCTTTTCGGATCGGTGATATATTCGTAAGTCAAAGCGGCAAAATATTGGGGATGAGCCACGCTATCACAGTCGAAATTGGAGAAAATAACTTTTTTAAAATCAACATTTCTTTCCTTCAAGTATTTTACCAATTCTTTGGCGGCAAAAGTAGCATTGGAACCCTTAGCTTTCATTTCATTATCTTTCACGATATGAGTCGTTACTATGAAATCGCGGAAAACACCGGCAAATTTTTTCTTGAGATAATCAACTTTTTTAAGCCTTCTCCCCGCTGGCTCTCTTTCTTCCGTAGCTAAAAGAATAATGAATTGTTGATTGGGAAAATTAGAATCAGCCACGGCCTGGATTGACGGTTCAATAATTTCGGCCGGCTCTCCGGCTGTCGGCAACATGACCACATGGATAATTTCGCGCCAATCCATAATTTGGCCTGTCTTTCCAATTAATTTCCGCACCTCGCCAAAATATTTTTTATCGCGTTCTATTTCTTTTTCCACAATTTTTATCTCTCGGGAAGAAAAAGTGTTATTATTTTTTAAATTTTTATCCATCTGATCGATCCGCTCGGCAACCGTCTTGGCATATTTTTCCGGATTCATGATATTTTGGCACCTTTCCCACCAGTCAATCGCGTTATTTTCTCTTAATCTTCTATAGCCTTGCACCGAATAATAAGAAATAAAAATAGTCCGATAAATCCAATAGATGTCAAATATTATAATAAAGATGGAAACATATACAGGAATCAGAAACGAGAAAAAAAACATACCTAAAAGAGTAAACCAAGTCAAAGCTCCGGGGATGATTTCCAGCATTCTTTGCCATCTGTTATCTCTTCGATTTTTAGTTTTAGGATCGGGAAAATTAAACATTAATTAATAATTGATTATTATGACACTTACAGAAGCAATAATTAAGCTCATTTGAGCCATTATAGAAGTCAAAAGCAAAATATAGCTGGCAATCCTTTCTTTTTGCCGGTAAAAATAGCTAGCCAACAGGGCATTGATAACAAACAAAATGAGGCCTGTTGAGGGCATGATAAAAATTTGTTTTGAACCGCCTGCCTCATCCACTCCGAAATAAACATTATAGTGCAAAATAATTCCTCCGTCAACCGGATGAACAAAAATCAAAAGGATTATCCAGTTAATTATATTCGCCAGAAAACTTAATATCATAAGCCAAAGAACGATCCTGTTTTGAAAAAAAACTATGTCCTTGAAAAAAAGCTTGAGTTTAGAAATCAAGCTTTTTATTATATTATCTTTTTTTTCGGGTGACATTATCATATTCAATGTCTTTGGTTTTATTCTTCCGTTTTGGGTTTTTCCACTTCCACCGTCTCAATCAAAGTCCTTTCTGTTCCGCCGATTTTAACCACATCCTTGTCAATTTTAATAAATTCTTTCCGGGCGCTTTCGTAGGATCCTACGGTGCTGGCTAAATGATTCCCTAATTTTGACATGAAAACTTCATATTTTTGAATATGCGCGCCCAAGCCTTCGACCCGCTTAATAATTTCCTTGGCGGATTTCTCTATCTGCATCTGTCGAAGCCCTTGCAAAATCGTCTGGAGAAAAGCGTAAAAAGAATTAGGCGAAACAATATTAACTTTTTTCCGGCCGGCGTATTCAATGAGATCCGCCGCGTTTACGCCCGCTTCCCCGACTTTATTCACTAACAAATCATAGAAAATGGCTTCTGACGGAATAAACATCAAAGCAAAATCCATGGTATTTTTCCTTGGCTGGATATACTTAGCTGTTTCATCAATCCGATTCTTCAAATCCTGCTTGAAAGTCCTTTCCAGCTTTTCTCTCTCGGCTTTATCTCGGCATTCCAAAATACGGTTATAATTTTCCAAAGAAAATTTGGAGTCGATCGGAATGATTTTATCTTGCGCGAAAATTACCGCGTCGACGATCAAATCTTTTCCTTCATCATCTTTCCCGAGAACGTATTGCATTTGATAGATTGAAGGTGGAAGAACGTTTTTCAGCACCGCCTCCAAGAAATATTCGCCCAGGATACCCCTTCTTTTCGGATTCTGGAGAATATCCTGAAGATTCTGAAGCTGGGCGGAAAAATTAACCACTTGTTTGTTAGTTTCTTCCAATTTAGTCAGGCCCGAGACCACATCGGCAATTTGCTTGGCTGACTGGCCGCTTATTCCCTGGACTGTCCTGATTGTTTGGCTGATTTGTTCCTGGGTCGCTCGGTGAGTCTCGGCCAGTTTGCTATCCATTGTCCTTCTTAAGTTTTCATTTTGCTCCATGAGCATTTTGAGCCGTTCCAAAATGGTTGCGTTTTCCTGATTATCTTTTTCGTTGATTATGCGCTTCCTTAAGCCTAAAAACAGCCAGACTAAAACCAGGCTGATTAGAATTATGAATCCGATCAATAGATAAAGCATATTATAATTTTCTTTTGGCGATGAATTGCTTGAGTCCCGGCACTTTATTGATTATTTCTTCATGCGGGCCTTCTAAGAATTCCAGAATGAACTTATCCAGCATATTAAGACGGTATTTAAATTCATCCATCGTCATTAGCACGAAATTGATTTCTTTCCCAATTTCCGCTTCTAAGTTGCTCATTAGATTTTTAAGCTTGGCTTTGCTGATTCCGTCCCCCACTAAAATCATATCGGCTTTACTTTTGGCATAATTAATAAAAATCCCGCTTAAGACCGCCAGTTTCACATTGCCGATTTTTCCTATTTTGCCGAGGCTTTGGCATTGCGGGCAAACATTCGATCGCGTGATAAGATTTTTTAGCTCGGGGTAAAAACTAAAAGCCTGGTTCAGCTGGTAATAAATTTTCCCTTTTTTAGCCCTTTTTAAGATAAACTTGATCCTGACTAAGGCAGGCAGTTCGCTTTTGACTTTTTCGCCTCGAAGCAGATTTTTCCCGACAATCTCGGAAAAATCAAAAAATTGTTCCGGATTTTGAATAAAAAACCGCAGCAATCTCGCCCTTTCTTTCGAACCGAAAAGATCATCTAATATATCGAACATAAATTACAATAGAAGATTATCGCACCGCTCAATATCAGTATAATATCAGACGGAAAAAAAGCAAATCCCCCGCCGTCTAGACTTCTTTCCATGGTTTATCTTTCCATTCTTTGTTTTGCCGACAGAGACAAGCCGAAGCTTTGTTGGGTTCATCCATAATTTCCTCGACTATCTTTTCCATTCTCATTCCCTGCGATCCTTTTATCAAAATCAAATCTCCTTCTCGAATTAAATTTTCCAACTTTTTGCCGGCTTTCATGGGACTCTCGAACCAGAATAAACGTTCATCGCTTAAATTATGTTTTTTAAGTTCTTCCACGGCGAATTTCATCCTTTTTCCCACCGCCATAAAAATATCGCCTTTAATCTCCATGAATTTTTTTGCCGCTTCGCGGTGTCCAACTTCAGTCTTATTTCCTAATTCCAACATATCTCCAAGAACGGCGATTTTTCTTGGAGCTTCAATGTTTTTCATGACTTCAAGAGCCGCTTGAGTGGAAACAGGAGAAGCATTGTAACCGTCGTCTATAATAAGAGTATTTTTTATTCCAGCGATTAAATTCATCCGGCCGCAAGGCATGGAAAAATTTTCCAAAGCCGCGGCAATTTCAACTAGGTTCAGCTTAAAAGCTATCCCAGCCGAAATTCCGGCTAAAGCCGCGTAAATGCTGTGCTGGGCCAATATGTTATTTAGCCTCACCGGAATGGCCGTTCCCTTATAATTCAGTTTGAAGCTAAGCCCTTTGATTTTCTCTTTCAATTCTCGGGTGGAATAATTATAAAAAACTTCCGCCGCTCTTATTTCAGCCGACTCGGAGAAGCCAAAAGTTAAAAATTTAACTTCTTTTTTGGAAATTTCCTTAAGTTTAGCTATTTGAAAATTATCAATGTTTACCAAGGCCAGCCCGCCCGCCTTTAGATTTTCCACTAAATTCCATTTCTCCTCGGACACTTTATCCAGAGTATCAAAATATTCCAAATGACTGCCTGAAATATCAGTCACGACGGCTATTTCACACTTTATAAAACCGGCCAGATATTTGATGTCCCCCGGCCGGTCAGCGCCCATTTCTAAAATTAAAACTTCCGGATATTCAATCGGAAAAATAAAAACGGCCAGCCACTTAAAAAATACGCCCAGCCAGCGGAGGACTGATTTTTTTCCCGTCTCCGCTCCAATCACAGTAAGCGGCAGGCCAATTTCGTTATTATAATTCTTTTCGCTTTTTCTTACTCGGAAATGACCAGACAACACGGAAAAAATAGCTTCTTTCGCGGAAGTCTTTCCGACTGATCCCGTAATGCCGATTATCCTCGGATTATATTTATTAATTACCAAAATAGCCATTCGGCGGAGAACTTTTTCAAGAAACAACAATTTTTTAGATTTTTCACTGCTCATAGGCTATCCAACTCCTTTTTTTCTTTCTTATCGATAAAACTCCGGCTTAAATTATGCGTTTGATTAAATAAATCCATGTCCTTTTGCGAGTAGTTTTCAGTTGGCTCGATATTCCGATAATCCAGCAAAAATTTCATAAGCTCTCCGAAAGTCGGCGCCGCGCTGGATTCGGCCCACTCCACGCCTTCCGGATTATCTATTTTCACTAAAACAGTGAACTCGGGATTTTCAATAGGCGCGTAACCGGCAAAGGTCCCGATATTTTTACCTTCCTCATAACCTTTCTTGTCTAAGCTGGCAATTTGAGCCGTCCCGGTCTTTCCCGCCACGGCATATCCCGGAACATCCGCCCTTTTTCCATGTCCGTTGACTACCACGCTTCGGAGTATCTGCGTCATTTCATTAGCCGCGTTTTGAGAAATTACTTTTCTTACTTCTTGAGGCATAGTTTCTTCCTCGCTATCCGGTTTTATAATTCTTTCAATTATTCTTGGTTTCATAAGCACTCCGCCATTAGCAATCGCGTTATAAGCGCTCACTAGCTGAATCGGAGTTACGCTTATTCCCTGGCCGAAAGAAGCGGTAAAAAAATTAATATTTCTATTCATCTCTTTGAGATTGGCAATATTTCCGGAATTCTCGCCGGGAAGTTCAATCCCGCTAAGCGTTCCGAGTCCAAATCTTTTCACATAGTCGGAAAAATTCCTGTTGCCAAGAAGTTTTTCCGCGTATATCGCTCCCGTATTGAGAGATTTCTCCAGAACTTGAGTCATAGTCTGGACTCCGTTGGCTTTGAGGTCGGAGTTCCTTATTATGTATCCCGCTTCCGCGACCTGCCCCGTGTCGATATAAGTAGTGTTTGGACTAATTTTATCGCTATCAATAGCCGAAGCTAGAGTAACAGTTTTAAAAACGCTTCCGCATTCATAGGGATCGCTTATAGCCGCGTTTCTAAAATTCCCCATATCCTCATTGCCGTAATTATTGGGATCAAAAGCCGGATAATTAGCCAGAGCCAGAATATTTCCGGTTTTTGATTCCATTACAATAACCGTTCCTTTATCCGCCTTAAACTTATCCACGGCGCTTTTTAAAATTTTTTCCGATTCATACTGGATAATATGATCAATGGTGAGAATCAGGCTGTCGCCGTTTTTAGCCGGAGTTATTTCTTTCACTCCCGTTGAAATCCACCCTCCCGAACTGTCTCTCTTCTGAAAAAGCCGCCCTTCTTCCCCTTTAAGCTCGGATTCAAAAAAATTTTCTATTCCATAGCGTCCGCTAAAATCATTATTCTTCCAGCCGACAAAACCTAGGACTTGAGAAGCCAGTTCTCCGGCCGGATAATATCTCGTTGTTTCTTCGGATAAATGGATTCCGCTAAGTTTCGCGTCTTGAAGGCTGGTTATTTCCTCATCGTTCAGCCGATGTTTGAGCACCTCGTACATATCTTCCGGATTCTCCAATTTTTCTTTCGTCTCCTGTTCATCAAGTCCGAGTATTTGCGAAACCCGGCTGGCTGTCATAGCCAGATCTTCAATTTCTCTCGGCACGGCATAAGCCATTTTAGTGTTTTTGTTCACCGCTACGGGATAAAGTCCATTCTTGTCTTTTAGAAATATCTCTCCTCTCACAGGAATAAGATTTTTAAGGACAGAATGCTGGCCTTCAGCCAGCGCCAGATAATATCCATGAGCGCGAACTTGGAGAGTATACAGTTTTAGGCATATAGCCGCCGCGATTATGAAAATCAGAAAAAATAACTCATAAATTCTCCGGGGGCGGGAGCAACTTTCTGCTTTATATTTTTTATTTCGCGGATCGTTTAAATCCATAAATTACTTCATGGCCACCGGTCCATTGATTTCCAAATAAGAAATCTCGTCAGAATTGACCATGTTGAGATCCTGGGTGGTTTTTTCCAAATTATACATTGACTTCAGTTCCACTTCCCTAATTCTGTTCCTCTCGTTAATTTTTTTTAGCTCCCGTATCCCATTCTCAACTTCTCTCATTTCATATCCCTTGGTGGCCAAATCATTCACTTGGTACAAATAAAAAGCTCCTGAAACCACGACTACCGCCACTAAAATTAAAATCGCGCTCATAAAACCGATTTTGGCGCTTCCCTTCTTCCTAAAAATTCTCTCTGCTTCCCGCATCGGGTGTTTTTTAATATACAAAACATGGCAGTTTGAAACCGCCCGTTTTTTCAGTCCTCTCGTGGCAGATAAGATTCGCGACATTAGATTTCAGACCCCCCAGAAAATAAATGTTTTAAATTGTATTTGTGTTTTTATTTTATTTCCCTATAAATTATCAACCGCCATTTTCTCGCAAACGCGGAGTTTGGCGCTTCTCGATCTTGGATTTAGGCGAACTTCTTCTTGAGCCGCCATGATCGGTTTTTTGGTAATAATCTTCACCACCGGACTTTTCCCGCAGATACACTGAGGAAAGGCCTCGGGACAAATGCATCCCCTAGCATTTTCCCGAAACATATTTTTAACTATTCTGTCTTCAAGCGAATGAAACGATATTATGACCAGCCTCCCTCCGGATTTAAGCGCGCTTATCGCCTGTGGTATGAACTTTTCAAGATTTTCCAGTTCCTTATTCACTTCGATTCGCAAAGCTTGGAAAGTTCTGGTGGCCGGATTGATTTTCCCGCGCCTGAATTTTTCCGGAACAGCTGTTTTTATGATCTCCGCCAATTCTTCCGTCGTTTTTATTTTATCTCGCTTTCTTGACTCAACAATTTTTTCGACTATCCTTTTCCAAAATTTTTCTTCGCCGTAATCTCTGACTATTTTTTCCAGTTCCTTCCGGCTGTAATTATTTACCACATCCTTCGCTGAAATTTTTTGATCCTTTGAAAGCCGCATATCTAATTCTTCATTTCTCTGAAAACTCATTCCTTTTCCTTTCAGCTGGTTGCTCGACCACCCGAGATCGGCAAGAATCGCGTCAACTTTTTCTATTTTTAATGCTTCTAAAATATTCTTTAAATTCGCAAAGTTGCCATTTATTAAAAATATACGCTTCTTTTGCCCGATGCTTTCTTCTTCATTCTTGCTTCTAAAATTTTCTATTGCTTCCGTATCCGCGTCAACAGCAATTAATTTTCCCCCATCGCCTAATTTATTTAATATCGCCTCGCTGTGTCCTCCTTGTCCGAAAGTCGCATCAATAACAGCGTTGTCTTCTTTGAGATTTAATAATTTAATAGTTTCTTTAAGTAATACAGGCTTATGCATTCCAGCAATATTTTTATTGTTTCTTGTTCACTGTTTTCAATAGACTCCTAATTTACCAAGTTGTTCCGCGATTTCGTCCGTATTTTTTTCCGCTTTCTTTTTATATTCTTTCCATTTTCTCTCATCCCAAATTTCCAGTCGGTTATAAACACCGGTAATGACGACGTTTTTGGCAAGACTGGCATATGTCCTTAAAAAATCCGGAATTAAAATTCTGCCTTGTTTGTCTATTTCCGAATCCGTGGCCCCGGCTAGCGTAAGACGGATAAAACTTCTCGTGCTCGATTCGCCTACCGGAAGCGTGCCTAACTTTCCCGCTAGTTCTTCCCAAACTTTTACCGGATAAACAAACAGACATTTGTCCAGCCCGCGAGTGATTACCACTTTATTTTTAAAGTCGGAACGAAACCGGCTTGGCACTGCTAGCCGTTTTTTAGAATCTACTGAATGCCGATATTCTCCTATGAACATACCACTTTTCACCACTATTATATAACTCCACTCTATTTTAATCCACTAAGGCGCATCGGTCAACACATTTTCGCCCAATTTAAAAAAACAAAAAAACAGCCTATTCTAGCTGTTTTCTAAAAAATTATGCACATGTTTTACCCATCCTTCTCGTTTTAATTCTTTCATTTTCCGTAAGATGTCGCTTTCTAAGACGCACAGACGCGGGAGTGATTTCTAAATATTCGTCTTCGTTCATAACTTCCAAGCCTCTTTCAATATTAAGATTTATTGATGGAACGAGATGAATCGCTTCGTCCGCGCCGGAAGAACGCATGTTACTCATCTGTTTTCCTTTAGTCGGATTGACCGCCATATCGTTTCCCTTAGTCACGTTCCCGATTACCATGCCTTCATAGACTTCCGTTCCGGGATCGATATATAAAGTTCCGCGCTCTTGCAAATTAGCCAGTGAGAAACCAAGAGCTTTACCGCTGGACATGGAAGTCATCGAGCCGAATTCTTTTCTTCTCATTTCACCGACATAAGGGCGAAAACCGATTACGCGCGAACAAAAAATTCCTTTGCCTCTCGTATCCGTGATAAATTGCCCGCGATATCCCAAAAGTCCTCTTGTCGGAGATTCAAAGATCATTCTAGTCTGATTTCCGTGCACAGCCATATCCGTCATAACGCCTTTCCTCTTGCCAAGAGTTTCAATAATTCCTCCCGCGATTTCCGACGGCACATCAATCGTCACTTCCTCAAACGGTTCGCTTTTTACTCCATTTATTTTTTTGATAATCACTTGCGGTTGGGAAACCTGAATTTCATAACCTTCGCGCCGCATATTCTCCAGAAGAATCGCGATATGAAGCTCGCCGCGTCCGGAAACGGAAAAATATTCGGACGTCGAGAAATCAATTTTAAGCCCTACATTTATCTCCAGCTCTTTTTCCAGCCTTTCGCGAATTTGTTTTCCGGTTACGAATTTTCCAACGCGTCCGGAAAAGGGAGAATCATTGACTAAAAATCTAAGGTTTATAGTCGGTTCATCAATGGAAATTGCCGGCAGCGGCGCTTGAAACTGATTTTGGCAAATTGTTTCTCCAATTTCAATTCCGGGAAAACCGGCAATCATCACAATATCTCCGGCGCGCGCCTCGGAAACTTCCTCGCGGGCGGTTCCTTTAAAAGTGTAGAGTTTTGTCACGCGGCCCGTTTCACTCTGTCCGTTTAATTTTTTAAGTATAAGATCCGCGCCCGTCTTCACCGTGCCATCATAAATTCTCGCCACTGCCAGTCTCCCTAAGAAGTTATCGTAGCCCAAATTAAAAGGTTGGGCGGAAAAATTTGCCATTGGATCTCCCGAAGCCGGTTTCACCTTTTCCAAAATAGCCTCCAAAAGAGGATTCATATTTTCATTGCTGTCATCTAAGTGACGTTTGGCGATTCTTTGTTTGCCGATAGCATACACGGTTTCAAAATCCAACTGTTCATCGCTAGCTCCTAGATCCAAAAACAGTTCAAAAACTTTTTCCTGGGTCATTTCCGGATCAGCCGCCGGTTTGTCAATTTTGTTTATTATCACAATAGGTTTCAGTCCGAGTTCCAAAGACTTTTTAAGGACGAACCTGGTCTGCGGCATTGGGCCTTCTTGAGCGTCCACTACGAGAAGCACGCTATCAATAGACCGGAGCACCCGTTCCACTTCAGAGCCGAAATCAGCGTGGCCAGGAGTATCCACGATATTGATTTTGGTATCTTTATAAAACAAACTGGCATTTTTGGCGTAAATAGTAATACCGCGCTCTTTTTCCAGAGCGTTTGTATCCATGGTTACGCCCTCTTCCGTCACCATGCCGGTTTGTTTCATAAGGGCGTCTGTAATCGTGGTTTTGCCATGATCAACATGGGCGATAATGGCGATATTTCTGATTTCCATTTCGTAAAAATAAAAACGCTGACACGCTCAGCGAAAGAATAACCCGCGACATTCTTTACCTTAGCACTAAAAACTGCTTTTTGCAAAGGCTCGCTTGATTTGTCCACAGTTGCGCGTCTCTTGATATAATTATATAATTTGGATGTAATACGAATATAAAAATAAATCTATCCCGCCCCGGGCGGGAAATAATCTAAATGGAAGAACAGGACAATAAGAACAGCGAAAAAATTCAAGCGCTTAGAGAAATGATATATAACGCCGAAAAAACTTTGCAAGGAGCAAAAGCCATGCTTTTGCAAATTGAAGGAAAGAAAAAAATCGGCCGAAAAAAGAAAATTGCCGGTGAAAATCCAGAAGACCAAAGAATTATTGAAGGCACCTTTGACGGACAAATTATGATCGGAACAGACGGCAAACAATATCCCGTGCCGGCTAACTACGCTTCCAAATCAAAACTAGTGGAAGGCGATATGCTGAAATTAACTATTACTCCTGACGGATCTTTCATTTATAAGCAAATCGGTCCCGTGGAAAGAAAACGGCTGATCGGAACCGCCAGCCTTGACGCCAGCGGCAATTATTTCGTGGCAGCCCAAGGAAAAGCTTACAAAATCCTTCTCGCTTCAATTACTTATTTTAAGGTAGCGCCGGGGGACGAAGTGACTTTGGTTGTTCCGCGCGACATTGATTCCGATTGGGGTTCAATTGAAAATGTCCTCCAAAAATCAGTTGAGCGAAAAGATATTCAGCAAGAGGAGTTAAAAAACCCCCCTGACAAAAAGAGCGCTCTAATCGACGAGTGGGCGCCCGATTTGGAAGAGCTTAAACGCGAGCTGGAAATATAACCCGATAAAATTAAAAAAATGTCTAGAAAAGATTGCTGGCTAGGTATTTTTGCCGGTTTTTTAATTGGACTTTTGATTATGCCAGTTTTAAAAACAGCCAAAGCGGATATTTACATGCAGTTGCGGCTGGTCATAATTCCCTTTTTTCTAATCGGCACTCCGCTGGGTCTGGTTGTCGCCCGTATTATCAGCCAAAAAATTCACGTTATCTGGCAATTGGCCAAGTTCGTGGTTATCGGAGTCTTGAATGTTTTGGTGGATTTCGGAACGTTGGCCATTCTTATTTTCCTTTTCCGAAATTACTTGGCTATAAACTCCACCGATATTTTATTCAGCTTCGGCGCGGTAATAACTTTTTATTCTTTGTATAAGGCGCTTTCCTTCACCGTGGCTAATATCAACAGCTACTTTTGGAATAAATACTGGACTTTTGAAGAACGCGGCAGCGGACATTCCCAATTTTTACAGTTTTTCATAGTAAGCCTCGTCGGATTCGTTATTAATGTAGCGACCGCTTCCATTGTTTTTAAAAATATCTCACCCGCGGGAAATTTAAATTACGACCAGTGGGCGCTCATCGGCGCCGCTTTCGGTTCCGTCGCCGGCCTGATCTGGAATTTCTTGGGATACAAATTCATCGTGTTTAAAAAGTACTAGTTAGTTTATGTCTCAAACGCTTTACCTGAAATACCGGCCGAAAAATTTTTTTGAAGTGATTGGACAGACGCATATCGTCCGGACGCTTAGCAATGCCATAAAAAACAATCGTGTCGGGCACGCTTATCTTTTTACCGGACCGCGCGGAACCGGGAAAACCTCCATCGCGAGAATTTTAGCCAAGACTATAAATTGCGAAAATCTTAAGCAGGCTATCCCTTGCGATAAATGCCCTTCCTGCGAGACTATCAATTCGGGTAAATCACTGGACATCATCGAGATCGATGCCGCTTCCAACACCGGCGTGGATAATATCCGGGAACTCCGGGAAACAATCAATATCACGCCTTCTTCTCTGAAATACAAAGTTTACATCATAGATGAAGTGCACATGCTTTCTATGGGAGCTTTCAACGCGCTTTTAAAAACCTTGGAAGAACCGCCGGCTCACGTAGTTTTTGTTTTAGCCACTACCGAAATCCACAAAGTCCCGGAAACCATAATTTCACGCTGCCAAAGATTTGATTTTACGCGTCTGCTTCTTCCGGATATCATTGAAAAGCTGTCGCTTATCGCGAAATCAGAAAAAGTTAATGTCGAAAAAGAAGCTCTTGAGATGATCGCTATCGCGGCGGAAGGCGGCATGCGCGACGCCGAATCTATGCTCGAACAGATTATCGCTCTCGAAGATAAAAACATCACGGCGAAAGAAGTGGAGGAAATTTTAGGCGCCACGGACAAAAAGATGGCGGCTGAAATCGCCGCCTTAATCGTAAAAAAGGATTCGACTTCAGCCATAGCTAAAATCAATGAACTTCTGGAAAATGGCTATGATCTCCAGGTCTTTAATAAAACGCTTATAAATTACTTCAGACAGTTGATGCTGATTCGAATAAGCCCGGAGCTTAAAAAATATTTTACCTATGAAATGCCCAAGGAACAGCTGGAAAAAATGGCCGAGCTGGCTAAAAAAGCCGAGCTGTCTGAAATAATTTCCGCCATCAATCTCTTTCTGGAAGCGCAGAATAAAATTTATTCCTTCATTTTGCCCCAATTGCCGCTTGAAATAGCTGTCATCAAAGCCACCGGAACGCTTCCGGAAAAAAATAGCATAAAGTATGAAGAAAACCCAAAACCACAGCCTAAAACTCAAGACTTACAGAAAAATACGAGCGAATCTGCGGCTAATAACCCGTCGGCTAATTTAGATCTCGGCCTGATTAAATCCAGCTGGAATAAATTACTAGCTGACGTTCGGCCTTACAATCATTCTCTTTCCGCCCTTTTAGGCAGTTGTCAGCCGCAAAAAATTAAAGATCGGGAAATATTCTTGATCACGCCTTATGAATTTTACAAAGAAAGACTGGTGGAAACCAAGAATAAGTTGACAGTTGAAAAAGTTTTTGGCAGAATACTGGGAACGGAAATTCATATCAATGTCGCGGTGGACAAGAATTTAACCCTGAAGCCCGAACCAAAATCAAACGGAGAACAAAACCCGCTTATCGATTCGGCGCTGGAGATTATGGGAGGGAAGATAGTGGAGTAGCGAAAAAATAACAAAACATTCCGGGATCGTCTAATGGTAGGACGACAGGTTTTGGTCCTGTTAATTGGGGTTCGAATCCCTATCCCGGAACAAGTCGCCTCATCGGCGACCCGCCGAAGAGGCGGGCGGTAAGGCACCCCGCCTTGGCGGGGCATTTCGCAGGTCCGAATCCTGTCCGGGCAACACCAATTTTCAAGGCCTTACTAAGCCTTGTTTTTTGTAGAAAAAAATACCCCACAACCTCTTTCAAGGTGCGGGGTATTGCTCATGTAGAATTATAAATTCATAAGGCAAAGAGAATCTCTTGGCTCAGTTTATTGAAACTTCCCAAGACCAAATCTAAGTCGCTGGTAGTCCGTTCCGTGGGTAGTCGGCCAATCTATGGCTTTTATTAATTTGTCAATTTATGATAATATGCTTTCATGATAAATAATGGGCCGTGGAAAATTAAAAAAAGCAAGGAAAAGTATAAGAATCACTGGATAAGGGTGCGTGAAGATATTGTCATTCAGCCGGATGGAAAGGAGGGAATTTGTGGTGTTGTTGATATGCTTGATGGCGCATATATTCTTCCGCTTGATGATGAGGGATACGTATATTTAATTGACCAGTTCCGTTATGTCATGGAAAAGAATATCATTGAAGTAGCTGGCGGCTCGCTAAAAAAGGGTGAGGATCCTCTTGAAACTGCCAAAAGGGAATTGAGAGAAGAAACAGGAATAACGGCTGATGAATGGATCTTTCTGGGCATGATCCATCCATTGACCGCGGTTATAAAATCATCTGCCAATCTTTATTTAGCCAAAAATCTGAATTTCTTTGAAGCTTCTCCTGAAGGCACGGAGAAAATAAAAGTGATAAAGGTTAAACTGGAAGAAGCGATAAAAATGGTTATGGACGGCATGATTGATAGTGGACCGAGCTGCACATTGGTTTTGAAAGCAAATGAATATTTAAAATCTCTATCTAAATGCATAACATCAAAGAATACTTAGATGAATTTCCTAATTTGTTTTAATCAGTCAG
>CAZEYB010000010.1:0-17028 GCA_964516165.1 uncultured Bdellovibrionales bacterium
TCAAAAGTATGTTAAATGTTAAAAATTATTTCTATGTGTTTCTGAATCTTTTTTATCTTTTCTTGGTCAATTTTTTCTTGAGCGTTGCTTTTTTTATTTCTCATATAATTTTCTCCTTCACTGAAAAATTTATCCTTGAGAAATTTAGCAAATGATTGCAGTTCTTCTCTATATTCAGATTGTCTTTTACCTAAAGCTTCTTTTTCATCTGGAGATAATTTTTCATCGCTTATATCTCTGTAATCTTTGCCTCCATTGAATATTTCAAAACTTCCTTCTGCCATATCCTCCATACTCTCAACGTTCATCTTAATTTTTATATTGTCAGGAACTTGGCGATTTTTGTAAAAATCACCCAAAATTTCTTTAGTTGTATATAAAAGTTTTCCGCTTTCTTCTCTCCATTTCTGATAATCCTTTGTTTCACCATTGCCCGAGCATTCATGCATTGCTTCCCAATAAGCATCTACTTTAAACATTTTTTTAGCCTCTTCAACTGGCATATTATATTTCTTGGCCACCTTCTCAAAAGTTTCATTTTGACTGATGAATCTTTCTTTTGGCTCATTTGGCGCTTCAATCCGAATCCAAGGCGCACTAATACCATCCTCAATATGACCTTCGCAGGATTGGCTAGTATTTATTTCAAAAGCATTCAGGGCAATAACTGGGTCTTTTATACCTTTGTCAATTTCAAAACCCAACGAATCAGCAGAGGTTTCTATTTCACTTTTAACTTTATCCCATTTTTGTTGCGCTTCGTTTGTTTTATCAATTTCATTTTCACTTTTTTCATTACCAGTTTTATTTTCTGGAGAATTTTTTTCTTTTCGCAAATTATCAAAGGTTTTTATTTCATTATCGTTCTTTTTATTCTCAATATCATCGTTGGAATTCCATGACAAATCAGAGTCGCTTTCACCGCTTTTTATTGCGTTCTTTTCAACTTTTTCCGTGCTTTTTTTTAACAGATTCCGGTTTGAAAATTTCTCCTTCATTCATGCAAAAAGATTAAATTAATTTTAATAATTCATCATAACCGAAAACTAATATCGGCTTAATATGTTTTTGACCAGTTGCTTTTTCAAGTTGTATTACCGCTTCATCTAACATAGCATCGATTTTTTCTTTATTTTCCTTTTGATTATTTGGATAACACCAGATCTTTTTTTTATTATCCATGTCGTTATAAAGAAATTGATGGATGAGTTCGTTTTTATTCCCGCATTTTGGACATTCGAGATTGTTTATTTTCTTAGACATAACTTTTTCCTTAAGTTCTGGCTCCAATGTAACATTAACCGAGCTGTATAAACTTACTTCTACATCATTTCCGCATGGGCATTTAATTGTTTGCGTTTTTACTTGTGTCATGTTTTTTTAAGTTAAATTTTTAAACGACTAAAGTAGATTACATTCTTTTTGTAAATTGCTACTCCGCTATCGACCAATTCGCGAAGTAATTTTTTAGTTAAAATTTCCGTATTTTCTTCCTTCTTAACGCTTGGCTGTTCAAATTGATTACTCATAAATTTTATTAAATCTTCTTTTAACCTCCATAGATATTGCTAGCTTCATTAAACATTTTTAGACTCGCTAGACTTTAAAAATTTTCTATAGCTTCTTAATTTTTCTAATTCCCTATTAGTTGCTGGTCTGAAATTTTCACCGAATCTCTTTTTTAACATTTCTTCTGAAACCTTTTTTAAGTCTTTATTTTTTCTTTCTTCTAATTTTTCTTGTATCCAACCGATGCTAAATTCTATTTCTTCGGAAGCAAGTTTCAAATCTCCCTTGTTCAAACTTTCTTTAACTTTTTTAAAATGTTCCGCGTTATCTTTTTTAACATTTTCATCCTCAACATCTGAAAAAAACACTGCTTCTTTTTCGATTTGTTTTTCAATATCACCTATATCGATTTTATTTTTTGGCCTATCCTTATACATTTCTGCCGACAATCTTTCGGCAAATTTTCTCAGATTATCTTTTTCTGATTCATTGGTGAAATTACTGTTAATTTGCAATTCTATTTCTGCCAGTGGATTTCCAACAACTCCGGTGCTAATCTGGTTAAATAAATCCGAATATTTATCGTGTCGTGCCAATAATTTAGAATCAAAATCTTCTTTATATCCTAGATCTCGGCTTCTTTGTGTTTTTTCTAATTCTCGCTCGATTGATTCAAGTTCATTTCTAAAATAATCATCCACATCTTTCATGGTTGCCCCGTATAACTCTCTTTCCAAGTTAGATTTCATTCCTTCTCTAGAATACCTGTATAGCGAAGCATGTTCATCTTCTGCATTTACCTTGTCAGCTATATTAATATGATCAATTTCTTTTGGAATTAAATCATCGAAGTTTCTGAACAATTCCTCCTTATCTTCTGGGAGTTTTTTGCCAGTCCTATATTCAATTGCTTCTTTTATGGAAGAAGAATGATTTTTTTGAGCAGTGGTTTCTTCTTTTTTATTTCCAGGTGGTTTTTCCCATTGATTGATCATAAGTTTTATTTGATACTTTTCCTTAATTTAGCAAATTATACACCTCTTTGCAACTTTGGCTTTTGACACAACCGCTGATTTTTAATACTATTAGGATATATGAAACAATCCCAACTTTTCACCAAAACTCAAAAAAACGCGCCGAAAGACGAAGCGAGTCTGAACGCGCAATTATTAATCCGCGCCGGATTTGTGGATAAACTATCCGCCGGAGTTTATACTCTTTTGCCACTTGGTTTGCGCGTAATGAAAAAAATTGAAAATATCATCCGCGAAGAAATGAACATCGCTGGCGGACAGGAACTGGTTATGCCCTCTCTTCATCCCAGAGAAAATTGGGAAATTACCGGACGCTGGAAAACATATGAAGATATGTATAAAGTGCAGTATGGTGAAAATCGAGAATACGCCTTGGCGCCGACCCATGAAGAAGTTATTGTTCCTCTTGCTAAAAAATTTATCAACTCTTATAAAGATCTTCCTTTGGCGGTTTATCAGTTTCAAAATAAATTTCGCCAAGAAAAAAGAGTTAAATCGGGATTGCTTCGAGGACGAGAATTTATTATGAAAGATCTGTATTCTTTCCATTTGGACGAAAAAGATCTGGATAATTATTATGGAAAAATAGAAAAAGCTTACGAAAATATTTGGGAGCGCGTCGGCATTGGAGAAAAAACTTACAAGACTTTCGCTTCTGGCGGATCATTTTCAAAATATTCGCACGAATATCAAACCATAACGCCAGCGGGCGAAGATACTATTTACATTTGCGAAAAATGTAAAACAGCGGTGAATAAGGAAATTATAAATGATGTTAAAAATAAATGCCCCAAATGCGGATTAGTTTTAGGCAAAACGAAAAAAGCGGTGGAAGTGGGAAATATTTTTAAGAATAAAGACAAATACACCAAGCCGTTTAATCTTACGGTTAAAAACGAAAAAGGCGAAAATAAAATGCTTTTGACCGGATGTTATGGTATTGGACTGCAAAGATTGATGGGAACTGTCGTAGAAGTTTTCAATGATGAAAAAGGCATTCTTTGGCCGTTATCCATCGCTCCTTTTAAAGTTCATTTAATCAGTTTGAACAAAAATAAAGAAACAGAAAAAATTTACACTAATCTACTGAAAAACAACATCGAAGTTTTATACGACGACCGCGAAGTTTCCGCCGGAGAAAAATTCGCCGATTCCGATTTAATCGGCATTCCTTACAGAATTGTTATCAGCGAAAAATCTCTGGCTAGCGGCGGCGTGGAAATTAAAAAAAGAAATGAAAAAGCCGGACAGATAGTCAAGCTGGAAAATGTAACCAAGAAATTATCCTAGAAATTTTCTTTCAGAAATTTAAATTCTTTTTCCCGTTCCGGATGGAAAATCAATTCAATCTGGGCAGGATTAGGAAGCGCTTCAAAAAATTCGGGCGTTTTTTTTATCCAGTCAAAACTGACCAAAAAGTCAGAAGTATTTAGTTCATCTGGAAGATCGTGCATGAACCCATGCGGCGCGAAAACGATCCGGTTCGATTTGACATTCAAAATTCTAAGTTTGTCTAGGATAAACGCGATTGCGCTGAAATTTTGTTTAAAATTTCCCTTTCCGATCCTAAGGTAAGAAATCCCGAATTTATCCTTAAGTTTTAACGCCACCTTAAAAAAGGGCGGAAAAAAATGCAAATATTCGTGAGAATTAATCCCGTCCGGATATCGTCCGAATAGTCTATGAAAGTCTTTTATCTGCTTCTGCCAAGCCAATTTAATTCTTTTCGCGCCGTAGCGTCCACTTGTCCAGTCGATTAAAAATAGCGTCAATCTTCTTGCTATTCCTCTTCCTGGTTCCCCTTCTCTCTTTTGGAAGAAATCGGAATCAAAAAGATGGAGATGAATATCAATTTTCACGTCCGATTCAATGAGCGCTTGAATTTCGCGATTGGATATTTTTCCTTCCATCATAACGGACACGCGATCCAGTTTTTTGTTTCTAGCCAACTCTAAAATTGCCAAATTGGCCTGAGCGCTTATTCCGAAATCGTCAGCCGAAACAATTAAATTGTGAAGATATTGAGAATACATTGGCAGGGGCAGTAGGAATCGAACCTACGTTGCTGGTTTTGGAGACCAGCGTCCTACCACTGAACGATGCCCCCAAATTTTAGCGCCAAGGCACTACTTTATTTCTTTGTGCGGCGCGTGCTTCCGGCATTTTAAACAAAACTTTTTCAGTTCCAGTTTTTCTTTAAGTTTTTTCTTGTTCCGCTTAGTGAAATAATTGATACTCTTGCAGACGGTACAGCGCATTTTGACTAAGTTTTCTCTGGCCATAAAAATTAATTTAATTTTTTATTATCCACGAGCCCACGAGCAGATTTGAACTGCTGACCTACGCCTTACCATGGCGTTGCTCTAGCCAACTGAGCTACGTGGGCAATGTGGGCCGGGACGGATTTGAACCGCCGTAGCCTTGCGGCGCCTGATTTACAGTCAGGTGCAATTGACCACTCTGCCACCGACCCAATTATTGCTCTTTTATTATTTTTTTAAACGCTTGACCACCCACCGCCTTTGGCGGGGCCCCGCTTTAGCGGTGGTCTGCCACCGACCCAATTATTCAATTCTGAGCCGAAGATCGGACTTGAACCGATAACCTACTGTTTACAAAACAGTTGCTCCACCATTGAGCTACTTCGGCATGTCAAGGCGGACAAGCAAAACAATTGCCACATTTATTTACTAAGCAACTGCTCCAGTTTTCGCATTTTCATTCTAGCTCCGCTGTTTCTCGGATTAAATTTCATAACCTGTTTAAAACATTCTTTGGCATATCTCCAATTCTCAATCTCAATATAATATTCTCCTAACCGTTCATAAGCTTCAATGTCTTTCGGATTAGCCGCGATCCTTTCAATGAGAATATTTTCAAAAAGATTCTTCTTCGTCTTCAGATTTCTTGGCTCTACTACTTTCTCGCTTATCATCGGTTTAATAGTTTTTTCTTCGCGGACAAAAGTTCGTCCTACTTTCGAAACATCTTTTTCCGCGTCCTTGGCGGTGTTTTCTTTCAAAACGCTTATATAATTCATTTTTTCCGACCGATTTTTTTCATTTTTATTCGACTGATATCCATCCTTTTCCTCGGCTTTTTTTCTGCATTTTCGGATTGATTCGCTCCAGCCGGTAAATAAATTCTCTAGTTTTAAAAATACAACTTTTGATCGACGCGTCACTCTTTCCAAAATAATCAGTATTTTTTGCTTGGATTTCCGATAATCTCCTCTTTTACTTTCAGAAGCTTCGGTTGATTCCCAATTTTTAATCGGCGCCTCTTTATCCGCTTTCTTGATAAGAAATGCGATAATCGCTGTCAAACTTAGTACGATTAAGATGGGTGGTATAATAGAATACAACATAAATTATTTAAAATATTCCTTCTTTAAAATTACATATTTCCCGTTTTCTGTTTTTATTTTGACTTCTCTTCGCACCGCATTTATTTCTACGACTGTCCCTCTTCCCTCCGGAGTGTCCACCACACTGTATATTTCAGGCAAACCTTCCAAAAGCTTCCGGTACTGATCGGCTTCATATGCCAAACAGCACATCAGTCTTCCGCAAAGCCCGGAAATTCTTTCTGTTCCGCGATGCGAAATTTGTTGGACCCGAGCCATATCGGTAGTGATGCTCGGGATGCTTCCGGGAAAATTAACGCAACATAACTGCCTTCCGCACATACCATAACCGCCCAATTTGCGCGCCTCATCCCGGCTTCCGATTTGCTGCATCCGAACAGATTTTTTAATTTCTTTGGCTAAAACTTTAACCAGTTCTCTAAAATCAATCCGTCCATCCGCGGTGAAAACAAAAGTAATTTGTTTTCCATCGAGATTAATTCTGGCATCGATAATTTTCATGGCCAGTTCCCCTTTTTTCACTTCCTGGCGTCCAATTCTTATAAAAGATACTTTATCCCGTTCGTATTTTTCGTAAATCTCGATGTCACGCTGAGTGGCCAACCGTACGATTTTATCATGGGGATCGTCTTTGGATTCGATATCGGATTTCAAAACGATTCCCAGCTCATTGCCATTTTCCGTTGGCACAATTACTTTATCTTTTTCTTTTAATTCGAAACTACTCAAAAACAGTTTCGGATTTTCCCATGAATATACAGAGACTAACGTTTTGACCATAATATTTTCCGTCAGCGATTACAGTTCCAGCCGATAAAAACTGCCGATTCGGATATTCTCGCCGATTTTAGCGATTTTTTCCATGATTAATTCCTCTACCGTCTGCTCCGGATTTTTTACGAACGGTTGACTAAGCAACGCCGCGTTATTTTCCGGGTTCATTGCCGCTATATGCATCACGATATCCCGGGCTAACGTTTCAAACTCGTTATTTCTGGCCACGAAATCTGTTTCGCAAAGAAGCTCGATAATCGCGCCGACTCGCCTATTGGAATGGATGTAGCTCGCTATGACTCCCTCGCTGGTGGAACGGTCGGACTTTTTGAAAGCTTTTTCTTGCCCTCTTTCTCTCAAAATTTTAACCGCTTCTTCTTCATCGCCTTTTGCTTCTTCAAGCGCTTTTTTTATTTCCACTACCCCTGTTCCTGTTTGTTCCCTTAATTTTTTTATTTTATCTAACATAATTATTCTTCTTCTTTTTTATTATTTTTTTCTTCAGTCGCGAGTCTTTTATCTTTTCCCGCTATCACTGCCTTGACAATATAGGAAAGCATGAGCCGAAGCGACGAGACCGCGTCCTCGTTAGCAGGAATAGGATAATCAATGCCGGCTGGATCCACATTGGTATCCACTAGAGCCACAATGGGAATGCCTTTGGCCTTGGATTCTTTTACGGCTAGAACATCTTCGTTTAAGGAAGTAACAAAAACAGCGCCCGGAAATTTAAGCATATCCTTTATTCCGCCCATTTTTCTTTCGAGACCTTCAAGTTCTTCGGCCTTTTTCATCTGTTCAAATTTGGTGTACTTGGCATACTCGCCTTTTTTCATTTTTTCGAGACCCTCCCTTAGATAGCGAGTTCTTGTGGAAATTATCGAAAAATTAGAAAAGGTTCCACCTAACCATCTTTCTACGACATAGGGCATGCCGCAAGCTTTAGCCGCCGATCTAACCAGGCTCTTGGCCTGCTTTTTCGTTCCGACAAAAAGAATTTCCTGACCTTCGAAAACAATTTCAGTCAGAAATTGCATAGCCTTTTCCAGTTTTTCTTTTGTCCGTTCAAGATCAATAATATTGATACCGTTCCGAGTGGTAAAAATATATTCACTGGCGCAAGGATTTTTCCGGGATTTATGATGCCCGAAATGCACTCCACCCTTGAACATATCCTCGAGACTGATCTTTAATTTAGAAAAATCTAGACTAAAAAAATAGTCCGCCGTTAGGTTTGGGTTGGTTTTCCCCCGATCAGCCATCTCGTCTGATCCGAATTTATTATTTTTCATTATTTTTCCTTAATTATTAACTTTCCTGTCAAACAGGATCCGCTACTTTTTCCTGCCGATCTCTCGGCGAGACTTCTAAAATCCCCTCTGGGGATCAGGACGAAATCCGGAAAAAATATGTGTTTTATGTCATTTCAAATGACTTACTTAATATATCAGCCTGGTTTACTCTTGTCAATTTCAAGACCTTATGCTAACTTAATATCATGAAAAAGAATATCCACCCCAAATATTATTCCGATGCCAAGATAACTTGCGTCTGCGGGAATATAGTTAAAACCGGTTCCGCCGTTCCCGAAATGAAAGTGGAAATTTGTTCGGCTTGCCATCCTCTTTATACCGGCAAGAAAAAACTTATTGATACTACCGGACGGGTCGAGCGTTTTAAGAAACTCCGAGAAAAAACAGCGGAAAAAAAAGCTAAAAGCAAGATTAAGAAGAAAGAAAAACCGATCAAGACCAAGGCCGAGATCAAAAAGAAAGTTTCTAAAAGAAAGAAATAAAATTAGACTATAGTAGAAAGACGGAAAAGATTTCTAGCGCTTCGCCCACTGCGGAGCCCTTCTCGCTTTTTTGAGTCCCGGTTTTTTGCGTTCCACTTCTCGCGGATCGCGAGTTAAAAATCCTTTATCTTTAAGCGATTTCTTCAGTTCCGGATTGAATAAAACCAAGGCTCTCGAAATTCCGAGCCGCATCGCCTCCGCCTGCGCGTTCGTTCCTCCACCTAAAGCTTTAGCTACCAATTTGAATTTAATCCCTTCTCCCGCCAGAGTTAAAGGCGCCCCAACGATTTCTTGAAGTCGGCTTAAAGGAAAATATTTATCCAGTTCTTTGCTGTTGATAGTAAGTTCATTTTTGTCGCTTTTTATCAGATAGAGCTTGATTTTGACGATGGCTGTTTTTCTTCTTCCTACCGCGTAAAAATAGCGCTCCGATTTCGGTGTTTCGCTTTCTTTTTTAACGGCCTTAATCTCCTTGACTGCCTTTTCTTTTTTAACTTTCCCTTTTTTCACTTTTTTAACTTTTTTCGTTGCCATAATTCTAGTGCGTTATATCAATTTTATGTTTATACTGATCATTTTTATAAACCAAAAGCCTTTTAATCATAGAGCTTCTAAGCTTATTTTTGGGTAACATTCCATTTACCGCTTCCCGGATCACGGTTCTAGAATCGGCTTCCATTTTTTCCTTAAGCCGGGTGCTTCTTACCCCGTGAGGATAGCCACTAAAATAATGATAAATTTTATTTTCTAATTTCTTTCCGGTTACTCTGATTTTATCTGAATTAATCACCACGGCAAAATCTCCGCCGTCAATATGCGGGGTAAAATCAACTTTGTTCTTGCCGCGCAAAATTATTATGATCTCGGTCGCCAGCCGCCCAAGAATTTTATTATTGGCATCAAACAAATGATATCTTCGATCGATAATTTTCATAGCTTTTAGACAAATTCGATTATCGCCATTCGAGCCCCGTCGCTTTGGCGCGGCGCTAGTTTTATTACCCGCGTATAACCACTATTTCTTTCTTTGAATTTTTTCAAAAATTCGCCGGTGATTTTCTTTACCGCCATTTTAGGAATAAACTTTTCTAATTCCCGTATCACGGCTATTTTTTTAGTTTTATCATGACTCTTTTTAGCGCGGCTAATAATTTTATCCATTTTCCCTTTAAGCTCTTTGGCTTTAGCTTCCGTAGTTCTGATTTTCTCATTCATAATCAAATTTCCGAGCATGATTCGCCAAAGCGCTCGCCTTTGATTTCTTTCCCTTCCAAATTCTTTAGTCTTATTCCGGTGTTGCATGCCAATTTATTCCATTTTTTTTAAATTCAGTCCAAAATCGCCGATAGCTTTCTTAATTTCCTTTATGCCTTTGGCGCCCATGCCTTCCAGCTTTCCGAGTTGATATTCGTTCATCTCCACGATATCACCGATATTTTTAATCTTGTTTTTTTCAAGAACGTTCAGGGTTCGAGTAGAAAGATTTTTAAATGTCGCAACTTCCGTATTCCTCGGATCCGCCACTTCCGCTTCCGCCGTCTTAATTTTCTTTTCTGGCCGCTCTCTTACTGTTTCTTTTTTGTCGACAGTTTCCTCAATAGTTTTAAAAACAGAGAACTGATTAACTAATATATCCACCGCTTTGGAAAAAGCCTCAAGTGGCGTGATACTCCCATCCGTTGTGATTTCGAGCGTGATTTTTTCAAAGTCAGTTCTTTTTCCTACTCGCATATTGGAAATCGTATAATTTACTCTTCTCACTGGAGTAAAAATGGCATCCACCGCGATTACGCCTACTTCTTTTTTTTCTCTTTCCTGCTGTTCTACCGGCACATAGCCAACACCGGGAGCAATTTCCATTTCCATTTCAATTTCTCCTTTGGCGCTGGTAATACTGGCAATCGGCGCGTCTTTATTTATCACTTCAACGCTCGACGGACAGGAAATCATAGCCGCAGTGATAGTTTTTTCACCTTTAACCTTAAGACTAGCTTTGGCCGGCTCATTGGTAAACAGCCTGAATCGCACTTGCTTGAGATTCAAAATTATCTGGATTACATCTTCCGTCACGTTAGGAATGGTGGAAAATTCATGTTTGACGTTTTTTATTTTGACCGAAGTGATAGCCGCGCCCGGCATAGAAGATAAAAGCACTCGGCGGAGCGCGTTTCCGAGCGTGGTACCATATCCCAGATAGCAGCCTTCGATTTCAAACAAGCCTTTTTTTTCAGAAACCAGCGTATATTTAGGTTTTTGAGGCAAAGTTATGGATTGCATATCGTATAATTATGATTAAAAATTACCTAGAATAATATTCAACGATAACTTGGGCATCGACATTTACGCCGATTTCACTACGATCAGGAAAATCTTTTATTTCAGCTTCCAGCTTTTCCTTGTTAAATTCCAGCCAGCCGGGAAAATCTTTTTTGTTTTTCAAAATTTGGCTTAAGTTCTTAAAATAATTTTTGCCTTTTTTATGGATATTCACGCTCACTGTCCGCCCTATTTTCACTTCATAGGAAGGAATGGTCACTTTCCGTCCATTGACATAGATAAGGCCATGACTGACTAATTGGCGAGCTTGCGATCTGGAACCGGCCAGCCCCATCCGATAAACCACATTATCCAGACGCATTTCCAATCTCGTTAAAAATAAATCTCCGGTAATCCCCTTTTTTCCTTTTACTTCATCAAAATGATGCTTGAACTGACGCTCTAAAATCCCATACATCCTCTTAATCTTTTGTTTAGCGGCCAGCTGCGATCCATATTCGCTGAGTCCCCGTTTTAGCCCCTTTCCATGCATTCCTGGCGCATAGGCGCGCTTGACAATAGCGCACTTGGGCGTGAAACAGCGATCGCCTTTAAGAAAGAGCTTTTCTCCGGCTCTTCGACACTTTCGGCATTTTGGATCTATGCTTCTCGCCATAATTTTAAACGCTTAAACTCTTCTGGGTTTTTTCGGCCGGCAACCATTGTGAGGAATCGGCGTTGTATCTTTAATCAAAATTAAATTAAAACCGTTATTAGCCAAAGCCCGTATAGAGGCCTCCCGACCGCTCCCTACTCCTTTGACGTATACTTCTAGTTCGCGGATTCCGTATTTTTTCACCTTTTCACTAACACTGGCTACCACTTGGGTAGCGGCGTAAGGCGTGGCTTTTTTAGCTCCCTTAAAGCTCAAAAGGCCAGAAGTGGCCCAGCCTAAAACGTTGCCCGCCATATCGGAAATGCTCACCATCGTATTATTATAAGAGCATTTTATGGTTGCCTGTCCGCTCGTTATCTGCTTTTTTATCTTTTTAACTTTTTTCTCCACTTTCAAATCCGTCGATTTCTGATCGGTTTCAGTCTCTTTGACTTTTTCGGATTTTATCTCTTTCGCATCCATCATTTTTTAATCAATTTTTTATTAAAGAGATTACGTTTTTTCCGTCTTAACTCTTCCCGAACCCATAGTTTTTCGAACATTGCCCCTGACTGTCCGGCTGTTAGTTTTCGTCCTTTGCCCTCTCACCGACAATCCTCTTTGATGTCTAATCCCGCGATAAGAACCGATCTCCTTAAGGCGTTTTATATTATCTCGGTTCTCATGTTTAAGCTCTCCTTCCACCTTAATTCTTTTTTCCACATAATTTCTGATTTCGTTCTGCTCTTTTTCACTAAGATCTTTGGTTCTTTTATTCGGAGAAATTTCGAGCTCGGCCAGAATTTTGGACGCAGTGGAAATGCCTATGCCAAAAATATAGGTTAAAGAGATAGCTATTATTTTTTCATCGGGAATATTAACTCCGGATATTCGCAACATAATTTCAGCTTAACCTTGGCGTTGTTTATGCTTGGGATTAGAGCAAATAACGTAAAGCTTGCCTTTACGCCTCACAATCCTGCATTTATCGCAAATTTTTTTAACCGATGAGCGCACTTTCATATTGTTATTTCAATCTTTGCGTTATCCGACCCTTAGTGAGATCATAAGGACTCATCTCCACCAACACCCGGTCGCCAGGAATTAGCCGGATATAATTTACCCGCATTCGTCCGGAAATATGCGCCAAAATTTCATGTCCATTATCCAGTCTGACTTTAAAAGTCGTGCTAGGTAAATTTTCCGCGATTTCCCCTTCTAATTTAACCAGTTCTTTCTCTTGTGGCATAATTAACAAATAAAAAAAATAGACGGAATCTCTTAAAACAAAAACAATTAAATGCTTTGTTTTAAGGATTAGTGTCGGACCAAATTCCTGAAAACAATAAATCCCTTCTATTAGGCAATATTAGCCCGGCTTTTAGTTGTTGTCAAGCGTTACTTCCACCCGGCTTTCGCAGAAAGGAATTTTTCCCGATACAAACGCGGGCCAGTATTCCACTTCCGCTCTCTCAATATTGGAAAAAGTGTTAAAGTAAACCTTCAGGTCTTCCTCATTTTTGCCTAAAATTTCTTTTCTGACATCAGTTGTATTTATCTCCGGTTTTAATTTACCCTTGGCGTTAAACTTAATATTGATCAGACCTGTCTTAAAGTTAGGATCGGATTTTCCAAAATTCAAAACCACTGAATCGCCGCTAATATCAATTTGCCCCTCGTCAGTTTTAGCTATAATGTAAGCCGCCGCGTCTTTTATGTCCTTTTCGGAAAAAACTAAAGCGCTGGCCTTTGCCTGGATGGAAATTTGAAAAGAATCCGCAATATCGCCTGAAGAATTAGACAATCGATAAACCGCTTCCTCTTTATTCACAGCCTCGTCCAAAAGAGTCATGCCTTCTCCAGACGCTTCTTTTATCTTTTGCTCGATTGAATCATCTAGTTCGGAAAGTATTTTGGATTTAGCCGAAGCAATATCCTGATCAGTCACAAAATTAGTTTGTTCCCCGCCTGAACCTCCGCCCGCCATTGAGTTAGTCGATTTAGCGTAAAATTTATTATATTTTTCATTGCCGGAATTTTTAAAGCCGGGAATGGTAAAAATGGTCGGGTCGATGTTGAAATCGGCGCCGGATTCATCCGCCACCACTTCTGCTTCAATTATGCCTGGCTGGTTTTTATCTGACATCTTTGTCATTCCGGGAACGGTAACCCCATTAACCAGCCGGAATAATTTTCCGCCAGAACTAAGAAGTCTGGTCGTCGCGACTAGCGTTTGCGGACTGGTTCCATATTCGTTGAAGATAGTGACTGTGCCCCGAGCTTTCTGGTTGGAAATAGATTTATTGCCGGTGGAATCAAAACTTTTTGAGATATCGGCTTCGACATCAATCATTTTTACCGGAACAATTCCTTTTTCATAATCAGGAGAACTAACATTAGTATTCCCGATTATTTCCGAATCTATTGTTTTGTATTTCGCCTTGGCAAAAATTATAACTTTGGCTTTCGGAATAAATAAATAGCCCGAAATTCCCATAATTGCTAAAGCAGAAATAATTCCAAAAATTAAAAACCACTGGCGGGTTTTCTTCGACAAATTATAATTTTTCGATTCATTATTGAGAACATTTCCGGATTTTTCAAGTCCATTTGGATTATAAAAGAAGCTCTCGATTTTTTCGTCTTGCCTTTTAATCTTCCTGCCTGTACAAAGCGAACTGTCCCGCCAGCATTTAGCCCGGGTAAGCGGCGCGACTTTTTTTCCGCTGACGCTGGACGGAATTATAATATTTTCTCGGGCTTTAAGGTATTCATTTTCTGGCGGTTTTCTCTTAATATCGCTTCCAATACCCACCACCAATTCCTTATTGATCAATCTCTCCTTATCGACTTCATTTTTACTGGCCGTCTTTTTTGATTCATCCCAATCGCGCTGAATCTGATTTTTTAATCCTTTTTCATCAAAGTAATCAACTGAACCAATTCGATCCAGTCTTTCTTTATTTTTTTCGGTTGAATTAGTTTCATTCTTATCGACGCTATAATTAAAACCGGTTTTTCCGTTTTCCTCGTTTATATTTACTTCATCGTCGCTCAAGTTATCCATTTTTTGTTGGACCAGAATGCCGGCTTTTTCAATGAGAATTTTCCCCAATTTGTCCTGGGTGATAATCATAAGTTGAAGTCCAGCTTCATCCGCTTCTTTTTTTAAAATTCTAAGATTAACGATGCTTTGAAGAAGCAAAGCTCTTTTCGGCACGACTAAAATTATTTCGCTAGCCTGGACGTTCTTTAGTTTTTCCGCTATCGAAGTTATTTCCTCATCAATGTCTATATAGAATGTTTGATGCATATTTAAAATTTAAAAATTAATTTTATTTTTGTATCATTCTAACGGCCCGCCTTAGGATCTCCGCCATTATTTTTTCTTCCGAAACAAGATCCAGCGCCAGATTAGCCAGTCCCATCGGAGTAATGTCTTGAGGATCTTTCAGCTCCCTCGTTTCATCTACAATTTTGACCACATCTTTCGGCTGAAGAAAACTGACCTCTACCATTTTGGCAAAAGGCAAATTTCTCCTCCAATTGGCTGAAAGTAAAACCTTTTTTATCCCGGGAAGACCGGAACCTCCGCCACAGAGAAAAAAACGATAAGGCAGAACATCCGCTTCGGCAAATTCGGAGAGCGTGAGTTGTATTCCTCGGATCCAGACGTTACAATCATCCGAAAGCATGCTTTCGATTTTTAGGCTGACGTCTCGGCCCAATTTTCCTTCAGAATATTTTATTTTTAAAATTTCAGCTTCCTCAAACCCGACACCTAATTTATGGGCTAATCTTTTAGTAAAAGCCCTCCCGCCCAAGCCGAACATTTTCGTTCCTTCCAACCCTCCATTTCTTACTACAGCCACATCCGTTGTTCCTCCGCCAATGTCAATAAATATAGCCGAAAAATCAGCCGAATCTTCAATTCCCATCGACCGGGCAACCGCGTATGGTTCGGCCGCGATGCTTAAAAGATTGAGTTTAAGTTCGTCCGCAACTTTTTGGAGCGCTCCCAAGTGAATCATGGGAGCGTAAGCGTTAAAAACCGAGATTGAAACATCGCGTCCTTGGAAACCTACCGGATTGGCAATTTTGTAACCATCGATCCTGACATCGACGATAGCGGCGTTTATAAGTTTCACTTCGATCTCGCTATGTCCTGTTTCCCAAGCCAGTTGGCTTCTGATTCGATCAAAGGCTTTCCATTGAACTTTTTGAATGATGTTTTTCAGCTCCGGAATGTCAATTCTGATTTCAGGATTGATTCTTTCATAATGCACGGTGGTGGTAGTTCCCTTCACCAGTTCTCCGGCTATTCCCACAATGGCTTTCTCAACTTTTTTCACTCCAGCCATGTTTTTCGCGATTCGAATGGCTTCCCGGCAGTTATTGATCACTCCCGATATATCAGACACCGCTCCGCTATGCATATCCTGAAGTCCTTGACGAATTCTTCCGACACCCTTAATTATTCCCACTCCTGAATCTTCATCTACTTTAAAAACCAGCGCTTTAACCACTTCAGTCCCTATGTCCAAAGAAAGGAGATGTTTGGAGGAAATACCGCTAAAACCTAAAATTTTGTGAAAAATTCCCATGTAGGTTACTCGATTACTATTTTTCTAAAATTTTTCTTACCGACTTTCAAGATCTTCCCGTTCATTCCGGATTTAACTTTAGCTTTTATATCAGTGACTAGTCTGTCGCCAATTTCCACGCCTCTTTGTTCGATTTTTCTTTTGGCGTCCGCGCGACTTCCGGCTAATCCAGCACTTACCATTATATCAATAATAGCAGTTTCTGGAGGAGCTAGTGAAGGAACAGCTTCGTCCGGTAGTTCTTTTTTGGAAAAAACCTTTTTAAAACGCTCTTGGGCTTTTTGAGCTTCTTTCTTTCCGTGATTAATTCTTACCATCTCGAAAGCCAATTTCATTTTGAAATCTCGCGGATTATTCTTTTTGTCATTAAGAGCTTCTTTAATTTTCTCGATTTCATTTATTGGCATCGCGGTTGCCAATTCCAGCCCCGGCACAATCGCTCCATCCGTCCAACTCATTACCGCGCCGAACATATCCTCCGGAGTCTGATTTAAAAACACCGCATTACCTTCAGTCTTACCCATCTTTTTACCTCCTTCGTCGGCTAAAAGTTTCGTAGTCAGCACGAACTTCTCTTTGTTTTTAATCGCTTTCATTAAATCCCGTCCGGCTAACATATTAAACATTTGGTCGCTACCGCCTATTTCCAAATCGACATTCATAGCCACGCTATCATAACCTTGAGCCAGGGGATATAAAAATTCATGAAGATAAATAGGTTTTTTATTTTTAAGCCTTTCCTGAAACATATCGCGACTCATCATTTGTTGAACAGTAAAATTGGATGAAATTTCAATAATATCCCGAAAAGTAACTTTGTCGCTCCATTGGCTATTATAGAGAACGCGAGCCGGGTTATCGCCGTCAAACTTTAAATATCCGCTAGCTTGTTTTTGGTACTCTTTGGAATTTTTCAATACTTCTTCTCGGGTCATTTTCTTTCGCGCGGCAGTTTTATCTGTCGGATCGCCAATCATGCCGGTAAAATCACCAACAAGAAAAATCACGTCATGGCCTAATTCTTGAAATTGCCT
>CAZEYB010000011.1:0-16513 GCA_964516165.1 uncultured Bdellovibrionales bacterium
TGATCGTAACGATCACCTCATTCCCTTCGTTCTGAACGGACGTAAGGTTATGCCCGCTACCAACGCCCACGCCCATCCTGTTGATCATATCGGGGGCGTATGGTACTACTGTTTCCGCCCATGCCATCGTAGAAAAACCGACGGCGACCATTGCCATGAAAACCACTACCAAGTGCTCTTTCATCTTGAATCTCCTCTTCTTTTCGTTGTTAAAAGGAACTTTTTTTTCACAACCCGATGTTGCGAAAAAATTTATCCCTTCTACTATGTATTTTTCTAGATATTACAAACTTAGCACGCTTTTTAATTTTTGTAAAGAGTCAAAAAAATTAAGCGTGGACAAGGGATATTCAGATGAATATCCCTGTCCGAAGCCCAAAGAACTATAAATTTTAGATTTTTAGATTAGGGCTGTAAAGCTTATCCTACTAACCTAGAATCTAATAATTTAAATGGTTTAAGTTTAATTAGGGATGCTGTAAAGCTTATCCATCCAAAAATAAACTATTTTTTTGTTTTTTTACTACTTTAGAAAATCTGCCGGATTTCGGATGAGCTTGGAGCTCCCGTCTTCCGGCAGATTCCTGATTTCAGACTCGGTGGCTGCCCGGATCTGACTGGCTTTCCAGGCAAGATAGGCCCCGTCGATACTGATGTAGCCACCGATGGGATGCCACTGACCACCCGACTGAAACTTGTAGTTCATGAAAGAGATTCCGGCCACGACGTTATCGTAGCTGGAAATTTCCACCGCGGGACCGAGTTTCAGAAATCCATGGTCATCCGGTCCCCACTCGTATCCGCCTCCCAGATTGAATCCGGGGGCAACTACGAGGGATTTATCCCCATTAACATCGAAGTCGTAAAGCCATTGAGTCAGCATGGCTTCTACGAATCGATTATTAAATTCCTCTCCCCTTTCCACATCCGTGTGGAGGGGGTGCCGGTACTCTAGGTTGGCTTCGGTCTTTGGAAACCATTTCTCTCCCTGATCTCGGCGAGAGTAGAAGTTTCCGTGAATCGAGGCCAAGAAAATGTCGTCAACCTGTTCGGTGACCACACCTCCCTTCCATTTCCCGTCGTTCCAAAGCCGTCCGATGCCTAGATCTAGATCGAAATCCTTATGTTCGGCTAGGATTTTACTGGTGAGTCCTAGGACGGCCTCTTTCCACTGATAATCATAGTATTGGTCGGCCTTTCCTTTTCCTCCGGCCAGAAAACCGAAGGCACCAACTCCGATAGAAAGAGCCTCGCTTGGCTCAATCCTGAATGGGCGGTACCGGAACTTCGTCCACGTGTTCCACCCCCCATTTTTGTCTCCCTGATGGGCATTGGCGTAATTGCCTCCGCCCACATACCAGTCCCAAGTATCCATGGGAGGTATTTTTTTAGGAGCCGCAACTCCTGTAAAAGGCGTCGGAGTTGGAGGCGCAGGAGGCGCAACCGGCGGAACTTCCGCTGGCTTTTCCGACAGAAGCGGAGGTGTAACTGGAACCGGAGGAGCCAGCAGAGATGTTTCTTTCCACCAAGCCCAGTTGCCACACCAGGGCACATAGACAACATGATACTGACCAATGCCGTAATCTTTAGCGGCATAATCAATACTGGAGTCCCACCGGGTTTCCACATCCGTCCAGATTTTGTTTCGACCGAATGTAACGGCCAAAAGATTTTGTCCAGAGCCGATCTTCATCCATTGAAATTTCTCCTCCCTAATATTCTTCAAGGCTTGCGCCTTGATTTCATAAGGAAGAGCAAAATTGTTAATCGCCCATTCCGGCGAACCCTTGTAAGGATCGCCGCCGACATTCTTCCAGATTCTTCCGACCTTTGTATTTGCAGTGGTCGCGACCTTCTTAGCCACTACCCCACTACCTAGAATCGGCTTCGGAATCAGCAACTGCTGACCCGGGAAAATTATTGTTGATTTCAGTCCATTGGCCTTTTGAATAGCCGGCCAAGAGACTTTATACATGTTGCCGATTACAGAAAGACATTCGCCTTTCTTGACAACATGGATCCCTTCTGCCCAAGTGTTTGTCGCGCAGAGAGCGATCAACAGTACAACCAATAAACTTAATTTTTTCATTTCTCCCTCCTTGGCGCCTCTGGCGCCTTTTTCTGTAATTGATAGATTACAGCGTCTCTTTGCAAGAGAAGCTGTTTATACATGTATTGCATTAGCCGGAAATTCGGTTTCAGGTCTCCGCGCAGGCACTCTGCCCGCGCGTAGAATCCGGTTATTGGACCATTATTGGCCGCTATCAGCCCGTTCAAAATAGAACTGGCAACGCCAATGCCGGCGCTAATCGGGTCTATGGCCACCGGAATGAACGCGCTTCTCATGAAACACTGTCCGGCGGTGGTTCCATTATTTTTGGCCGACTCTTTCCTGAAATCCTTCAAGGGTAGATACCCCTGACGGACCTCGCCATCAGCCATTGTGTAATTATTGCCCAAACGACTAGCCAGTTGGGTCTTGAAACCTTCCCATTCTGGCGATCCGACCCGGATTTCCTGAAAAATCTCCACATTTGGATCAACTCCTCGTTTTTCTGAGTAGATTTTCCAAAAGTTTTGAAGTTCCACGAAAGTCGTACCTTGATTAAAGGTTTCAGTTTGATAGCTCGGATCCTCGTCAAATTTTTTTGAGTCGTAATTGAATTCCCGACCCGTCAGATCATATACCCATCCACCATCGCGGTTGAGATACACAATCTTGGAGTTAATAAGGTTTTCAACACGTCCGACCATAACTACTTGGAGCAAATAATCGCCCCACCAGTTTAGGTCAGTTACAAACGCGTAGCCCACCAAAAGTTTACTACCCTTCTGTTCGGCCAGAACTGGCCAAACTCCGGCGCCATTCAGCGACTCCGATCCCCACACCCCTGCATCAAGTATGGCAGGGAAAATAGTTACATATTTATCTCCTGCCTTTTCCATCTCGACCGGATGCGATACTGAAGTCGCTTGTTCCGGTTGAGTGAAGCCGTAGGTTGATACTTTGTTACTACCGGTAGCACAGCCAGAAACGGCCAGCGCTACGACGATTGCCACTAAAAGAAACCGAGAAACTTTCATTTTCAACTCCTCCTTTTTTCCTCTTTGAAATATTATTTTTTAAAAAAACTTTCCATAACCATCTCGTCAAAAGGTACCTTTAAAGATACCTTTCGGATGAAACTATTATTTTCCAAAATCTTCTTTGAGTCTTTGCTCCCAATATCCGTTATCGTCCAGCGGACAAACCTCCTCGCTCTTAACTTTATTCTCCGTAAATTCAATCTCATTTCTGGCGGTGAAATATTCTTCGCGATACATCGCCCAAAGCAAAGCCAGGAGCGCGCCGATGATAAATCCGCCAAGGCTTATTCCCAGTATTTGCGAAAAACTGGGATTTTTTTCCACAATCGGTCCGGATAAAATCCGGACGTCTATTTTTTGGTTTTGTCCCAAAAACAAACTGCATTTAGTTGTAAGCACGAAAGTAACCGCTTCGGAAATTTCCAACGCTTCTTTTTGCGAGTTGGAAAGAACCGCGAGTTTAGCTATCCCCACATTGCCGCTTTTACCGACTTTTATTATTCTCTTCCATTTTTTTAATTTCTCCACTTTATCTCCGGTGATAAAAACGGAAGAAACTTTTCCGGAAGCGGTGACTTCATCCAAAAATTTCTCGCTGTAGATGGATTCGGTGATAATGCCGCCTAAATAATCGGCCGAGCGGGAAAGAGCGTAATAATCGGAAAAGCCTTCCTGATTTTGAACGATCAAAAAATCAGTGTTGGCGCGAAAGTTTTTTTGCGTCATCACTAAAAACATAAAAGACAGCGCTCCCAAAAGAAGTCCGGCGAGAGCGGCTGTTTTTAGGCGATCCTTGGCTAATTGAAACATTTTTTGAGCAGACATAAATTTTTTCTACTTAGATGATATGGAAGATATTTGAAATACTTCCTTTTCCATTATCCCAAAATTCGTTTTTGCCATCGATAGTCAGATATTTATTCCAAGAACCGACGCTGTTTCCAAAAGACGCTCTTTGAATTTTGGCTATGCCGTAAAATCCATTCCCGACAAATTTGGACTTCGACACATCCACCCTTCCGCTTCCTCCGAAAAAAGACACTTCCATTCCTTCCCGGCTATTTCTTCGGACACTATTGTTTTTAGTCCAAATGTCAGAAGCGTCAACGGTCAGTTTTAAACCGCTTCCCTTATTTTCATTTATGGAATTTCCGGCTATCCAGGCGCTAGCGCCGCGAGCAAGATCAATTCCGTCTTTTTTGTTATTCAATATATCGCTTTCCGTCACGACTACTCGGCGGGGACCATTGGAAAAAATTCCCGACCAGTTGTTTTCTTTGACTTCAGTTTTAGAAATAATAACCTGATGGGATTTTTTAATATCGCTCCCTTCAATGAAAATTCCATCCTGATCATTGTTTTTTACGATACAATTGATGATTTTAGCGGAATCATGGCTTTCCACCAGAATGCCGACCTCTCCGTTTTTGATGGTGAAATCGTTTATTTCCGAACCGTCTTTCATGGTGACGGTGGCCCACTTATCTTTTTTCGCTTTAATAATGGTTTTCTTTTTGTCTTCTCCTAAAATTTTAACATCTTTCTTGATAGTGATATTTTCCTTATATTCGCCGTTGGAAACGTGAATTTCCGTATTGCCTTTAGCTTTATGAATAGCTTGGCTGATGGTCTCGTAAGGATGTTCCTTGGAACCATTCTCCGTTCCGTTGGCTTTGGCATTCACGTATAAATCAGCGTGCCGTCCGGAAAACGCGAAAATCGGCAACGCGACAAAAATTGCCACCACTGCTCCGAATATGATTATTCCGGTTTTATTATTGACGTTTTTAAACATTTTTTGCTTCATCATAGCTATTTTTTTAAACTTAGATTATTAACGTCCAATAGTAGCAAATTTATTAAATTTTGTCAAGGAATCGCGCAAAACAAAAAAACGCCGGAAAACGTTTTAAAAATTTTAGAGATTCCGCTTTTTTATTATAACTGAACTCTCGCGGTTGTTTCTTGCCCGCCTCTTTTCAAAGTCAGCTGAATATTGTCTCCTTTTTTGTATTTATATAAAATTGTTGAAAGATTATTGTCCAAGGTTATATCTTCTCCATTAACTTTGGTGATTATGTCTCCAAGTTTCAATCCCGCTTTCGCGGCGGGAGTTCCGGAAATTACAGCCAACCCCTGCTGATTTAATCCGGAAAAAATCAGAGCTCCTTGATTGACGTCTAAATTATTAGCCAGCGCGTAAGAACGGTCTATCGGAAGATAATAAATTCCCAGAACCGGATTAGTATCCAATTCTTTCTTAACGGCTTTGCCGATCACGATTTCTATTTTATCGGCCGGGATTACGAAATATTCCGTTTGTCCGTTTCTAATCGTTGATCCGATAATTCCCACCGCTTGTCCCGAATAATCTATAACCGGTCCGCCGGAAGCCAAGAATTGGAAATTCAAATCAGTCAGGAAAATTCCTTCCAGTTTTTCCGGCACGGCCAAAGCTTTTCCGGAAATGTTATAGGCGGGATTAAAACTGCTTAGCAATCCTTGGGCGAACCGGTTATCCTGATTTAGCAAATTATTTTCAATAGCGACTATTTTTTCTCCCGGTTTATGGTCATCCGGATTCGCCAGCGCTATGACTGGCAGATTGCTGGCATTTATTTTCAAGAAAGCCAAATTGCTCCAGGAATCAACACCTAAAAGTTCTCCGTCATAAACATTGCCATCGTTTGTCATAATTTTGTAAGACGAGTCTTCCAGGCCGATGGCCGAGGAATAGGTCATAATAATTCCATCGCTGGTAATAATCATACCCGTTCCGTTTTTAAGCAAAACTCCGCCTTTTTGATTGGAATAAGAAACAATATTCACCACTGCCGGCGTTACCTGGCTGGCGATTTTATTGACGGAAGAATCCTCCCGGATATATATCTGCTCCGTTTTGTTTATTATAGTCGTGTCTTCAACCGATTTTTTTAAGAATCCGTACTTGGAAAAAAGCTGGCTGGCCGCCAAGCGCGGAAACAGATAGCGATCAGACGCAATAGCGCTGATTCCGCTTATTATAACTATAAAAAATATAAATATAATTTTCTTCATTTTTTATTATAATGAGGCAAGAAGTATGAAGCAAGAAGTAATGCTTGTAGAAAAAATTTTATTAAAATTTTTCATCGCTTAATTCTTTCTTCTTTATTCATGCTTCTTATATTACCGGTATCCATTTCGAGCTTAAAAGAACAAGGCAGATTACGGCTGAAAAGAAAATTACATTAGCTACCACTCTTTTTTTGCTCAAGAGATTTAAAAAATGGCTTTGAACCATGTCCCAAAGCACATAGTAAAGTATAAGCGCGATAACTCCCGTCGTCAAATACCCGAACGGCCAAAAATTCATGGTCCAGATTAATTCCGTCATAGCCAGCGACAGAAGAAAACTATAGGCCCAGATTGTTTTCCTCCGATTCTTTCCTTCTCCCGATAAAACAGGCTTGATTATAGAAAAATGCTGGTAACTTACCATAAGCGTCGCGATTAAATAAACCAGCATCAAAGCGTAGAGCGGCACCAGAAAATTAAGATAAAGTCCGTAAGCGCCCGCGTAAGTGAAGAAAATAGTTGAAACGGTAGCCGCCATATTCAGTCCGAGAGCTGTTTTGTCGCCTTGGTATTTATTCAATCGGTAAGCTCCCAAAAGCGAAAAATAATACATAGAAGATGTCAGAACGACGAATATTTGCTGCTCGATTAATAAAGTAACGAGATATAAAAGCGCTACGGAAGAAAGCGTGAAAAAAACCGGCAGAATGGAAAAGCGCCATTTTCCGCTGACTTTTTTCCCTTGATAAATAGAAACGAGGAATAAGAAAAGCACAATTATAAAAACATGCCGGTGAAAAAGGATGATAAGCTCCAGACCGATTAAAAAAATCAAGCTGTATACTAATGGTTGCAGTTTAAGAAACACAAGATTGAATTTAGTTTCTTTACTTGAAAATTATTTTTCCTTTTTCCACCTTCGCTTTAATTCTCTGTCCTTCCTTGATCCTGCCTTCAATTATTTCAAGCGCTAATTCATCCATTATATCATTTTGGATGACTCTTTTAAGAGGACGCGCGCCATAGGCCGGATCGAAGCCTTTTTCGCTTAGATATTTTTTTGCTTCGGGCGCGAGCGTCAATTTGATATTTTTTTCATCAAGCCTCTTTTGGATAAGTTCCATCTCGAGATCAATAATAAGTTTAAGCATTTTCCGATTGATGGGATGGAAAATAATTATATCGTCCAGACGATTTAAAAATTCCGGCTTAAAACTTTCCCGGAGCGACGCTAAAACTTTTTCTTTCATTTCTTCTTCGCTCAAAGGTCCGCCATCATCGAATTCCCTGAAACCCAATCCGCTTTTGTAAATTATGTCCGATCCGACATTGGAGGTCATGATAATCACCGTATTTTTGAAATTTATCAGCCGTCCCCGGGCATCCTTAAGGTGTCCTTCGTCCAGAATCTGAAGCATAATGTTAAATACCTGCGGATGGGCTTTTTCAATTTCGTCGAAAAGAATAACGCTGTAAGGCTTTCTCCTGACTAGCTCCGTAAGTTGTCCTCCTTCTTCGTAACCGACATAGCCCGGCGGTGACCCGATCATTTTAGAAACGCTATGCGCTTCCATATATTCGCTCATATCCGCTCGAATCATGGACGTTTCATCGTTAAAGAGGAATCCGGCCAGAGCCTTGGCCAATTCAGTTTTGCCCACGCCGGTCGGTCCGAGAAATATAAACGATCCTATCGGGCGCTGTCCTTCGGAAATTCCCGCCCGCGACCTTCTTATGGCGTTAGAGACGGCGCTAATGGCTTCTTTTTGGCCCACTACTCTTTTTTCCAGTTCTTCTTCCATCTTAATGAGCTTTTGCGATTCGTTCTCCAGCATTTTTTGCACGGGAATCCCCGTCCATCGGGAAACAACCTTGGCAATATCCTCTTCCGTCACTTCCTCTTTCAGGATCGGCGTCCGGCTTTGGATATTATCTAGTTTCTTTTTTTCCGTTTTAATTTTCTTTTCCAGTTCCGGAATTCTTCCGTAACGGATCTCCGCCACCTTATCCAATTCCATTTTACGCTCGGCGATTTCCGCTTCCGATTTAAGTTTTTCAATATCCGCCGAATGTTTTCGGATATTCGTGATAAGATCCTTCTCTGTTTTCCATTGAAGCATTATCTTTTGCGATTGGTCTTTGACCTCGGCTAATTTTTTCTTGAGCTCCCTGATCCTTTTTTTGGAATCCGCGCCAGGTTCTCTTTCCAGAGCTTTCTTTTCAATTTCCATCCGGCGAATGAGCCTTTGAGTGGTGTCGATTTCGGCTGGCATGGAATCTATTTCCATTCGGAGAGCGCTCGTAGCTTCATCAATGAGATCCACGGCCTTATCCGGAAGAAATCGGTCGGTAATGTAGCGATCGGAAAGTCTTACGGCTTCCTGAATGGCGCCGTCGGTAATTTTAACTCCGTGGTGAACTTCGTATTTTTCCTTCAGTCCGCGGAGAATAGCGACAGTGTCTTCAATGGAAGGTTCCCCGACTAAAATCGGCTGGAGCCGCCGTTCCAGAGCGGCGTCCCTCTCGATATATTTATGGTATTCTCTGGTCGTGGTAGCGCCAATCATCCGAATTCTTCCGCGAGACAGAGCCGGCTTCAGCATATTGGAAGCATCCAGCGCTCCTTCAATCGCTCCCGCTCCCACCAAGGTATGCAGTTCGTCGATAAAAAGAATATATTTTCCGGCTGACCGGTCGATCTCATTCATCATGGCCTTGAATCGCTCTTCGAATTCTCCGCGAAATTTAGTGCCGGCTAAAAGCAAACCTAAATCCAGCGAGACCAGCATTTTATCCTTGAGCGTTTCCGGCACATCGCCATCGGCAATTCTCTGCGCCAATCCTTCCACAATAGCGGTTTTTCCGGTTCCGGCTTCGCCGATGAGTACCGGATTGTTTTTAGTCCGGCGGCTTAAAACTTGCATGACGCGTCTTATTTCATTGTCGCGTCCAATAACCGGATCCAGTTTTTTTTCTTTAGCCAAACTGGTAAGATTGATTGTATATTTGTCCATCACTTGATATTTAGTTTCCGGCTCGGGCGAATCCGCGCGCTGTCCGCCTCTTATTTCCGACATGATTTTAAGCACGGCCTCATAAGTAATCAAATTTTTTTCCAAAAAATCTTTCGCTTTTGTTTTGGTTGCCAAAAGAGAAAGCAGGAAATGTTCGGTGGAAATATACTCATCGCCGATTTTTTTCGCTTCCTGTTCAGAACCGTTAAGAACCGCGATCATTCCAGGAGTGATAAAAATTTGGGATAATCCGCCTGGCGCCACTTTGGGATATTTATTAATTTCTGCCAGAAGCAATGACTTGATTTTATTCAGATTAATCTCTATTTTTTTGAAAATTAAAGGCACTGACGATTCTTCCTGGCTGGCTAAAGCAAAAAGCAAATGAAAAACATCCACCTGCTGTTGGTTTCTTATGATAGCAAGCTCTTGAGAATTCCGGAGAGCTTCCTGCGATTTAGTGGTTAGCTTATTTAGATCCATAAAAATTACCGTCTTTCTTCCAACGTTACTTGGATATTCTTTTCCGCTCCTTTACGCCAAATCTTAAGAGTAATCGTATCGCCCACATTATGTTGAGAAATTAAATCCGTCAAGCTCTTTCCGCCGGTATCGCTTATTTTTTGGCCGTTAACTTCCAAAATAATGTCATTTTCAATTATTCCGGCTTTATCCGCCGGAGATCCGGGGATAACAGCTAAATCAGCCGCGCTAGAGCCGCGCAACACTAAATCTCCATAGTTATAGGGCAAATTATTTTGATTCTGGATGGTATCATTTATAGGAATATATCTAACACCGATGAAAGGAGTGGAAATCTTGCCGGTGGTTTTTACTTGATTTACCATCCGCTCCGCTTGATTGGACGGAATAGCAAATCCAATGTTTTGCGCTCCCTGGGCAATGGCGACATTAATTCCAATCACTTGCCCGTTTATGTCCAAAAGAGGCCCTCCAGAATTGCCCGGATTGATCGCCGCGTCAGTCTGAACGATATTTGTCAATCTTTCGGACTGTCCCATGGATCCCCCAGCCGTCAAATTTCTTTTTAGTCCGGAAATTATTCCGCGACTCACGGTATTGGAAAACTCGCCCAAAGAATTGCCGATAGCCACTACCATTTGACCGATTTGAACTGAATCGGAATTACCGAGCGCGAGAGTGGGATAATCGCCGCCATCGATTTTAATAACGGCTAAATCATTGATCGGATTACGGGCTAAAACTTTGGCTGGATGCTCTTTATTATCGTTAGTCACTACCGTATATTCAGCGCTGGCGTCATCCACTACGTGGCGATTGGTAATAATCATGCCGTCAGTTGTAATGAAAAAACCGCTGCCGCCCCCAATCGTTTGCTTTTGCGTTCCGCCGCTGTTATTGCCGCTTTCGCTTCCCTGACCGAAATAAAAATCAAAAGGACTGCCGAAAAAATCAGGCAGGCTTCCAAAGCTTTGAATTTTAGGAACATCTTTTGTGATAACAATGCTTACGACCGCTGGGGTGGATTTTTGCACCACATCAATAACCGCTGAATCTTCTTGGATTATTTTTTGCTTGGTTATATTGGGTTCACCTGATTGGTTTTGGGAAAATAATCCGGAAAAATTTTTAATTCCCAAGGCGCTGAACAGCGGAAAATCGGATCGAGAAGCTAAAAAACCGAAAAAAGCCCCGAAAGTAGCGGATATAAAAATACTGACAATTATAACGATTGCTAGGAAAAATCCAAATCCAGATCTGGATTTTTCCTTTTTAAAAACTTCGCCGCGCGATTCATTTTCCAAATTTTCCATATTTGTTTTTTTAATAATTACAACATTCGCAGAGGAATTATTCCATTGATATCGCGCTCACCGGACAACTGTCGATGGCTTCTTGGCAATCGCAATCTTCGCAATTTTCGGAAATCACCAGCGATTTTCCGTTTTCCAGTTTGAATACTTTCGGGCAAAGAGATTCACAGGTTCCGCAACCGATGCAAAGATCCTGATTGACTTTTGGTTTGGCCATAATTTTAATTTAAATTGATTAAAAGTTAATTGTTAAAACATGACTGAAATATCATCGGGCGAATTTTTAACCAGGTTCTTTTCGAAATTCTTCATTTTCTCGCTTCTGAATTCCACTTGAGACAAATCGGCGTTCCATTTAAAATCACGCGGTAAAATAATAATTTTTTTATTTTTCTCCATTTCCGTTATCCAATCGGAAAAAGGCTTGGTCTTGATATAAACTTGGCTGATTTTGATCTTATTCTCATTGTCTTCATTCTTTTTGTCTTCCACTTTCACGATATGATAACCGATTGAACTCTCAATTACTTCGCTGGTTTGTCCTTTATTTAAAATCAAAACGGCCAAAGCGATTTCGGGAAGCATTTGACTGGCGTCAAACCAGCCCAGTTCGCCTCCTCGATCGGCGCTTTTCCCTTCTGAATATTTTGCCGCTACTTCTTCAAATTTTTTCCCGCCGGCTAAATCTTTTTGAGCGGCATTGATTCTTTCTTGAGCTTGAGCGTAAGACGAATCGTTTTTTTTGATATCTTGAAACAATTTTTCTTTGTATAAATCCGGCTTCACGATATTTTCCTTAAAATCTTCCATCTCCCAGCCGTAAAGCTTTTTGAGATTTTGCCGCAGATATTCATCCGTGCCGTATTCTTTCAGCTTTCGATCAACCGCTTGATCGATAATGTCGGAAGTTATTTTTATTCCTCGATCCCTGGCTTCCGATTCAATTATTGAATTTTCAATCAATTTGTTCAATATATTTTTTTCCTTTATTTTAAGCCTTTTTTTGCCATCATCGGTGGAAAAATCAACCCGGAGTCCAAAACTTCCAAAATCCTGATTCTCATAAAAAGTTTTTGCCGATCCAAGCTGGCTAAGCAACTTATTTACCGTGATGAAATTCGCGCCGACTATCGCCGCCGGATAAGGAATTACCCGAGCTGTTTTCCTGGTCAAGCGATTATCAATGCCAAAAAGATAAATCAGACTGCCGATGATGATTGTATAACCGATAACGATAATAATCACTGAATAGATTATCGTCTTGAATTTTACCTCTTTATTCGCGCTCATTATTCAAAAAAATAATTCCACCATTTTTGCCAGTTAGGAATGGGATCCGGTTGAAAGGACGGCTCTTTATAGGCTTGGCTGGCTTCCGGTTTTTTTTCTTCTCTTCTTGCCGGGTTTTGAGTAATAATAGCTACTCTTTCATCGGGATTTTGAAGATTTAATTTTTCTTTAGCTTCTCTTTCCCGATAATCCTTGCTGGCAAAGTAATCAATTCTTTCTTCCATCCGCATATTTTCTTTTTCGATTTTTTCCGCCTCTTGCCTTAACGCTTCTATTTCAATATTAATCTGGCTTTTCTTTTTTACTTCCTTGGATAATATGTAGCCGAATAGTCCTAAAACGACTGCGATTAAAACCACAATCGCTCTTATCAGCCAAGAATTTGATTTATCCCGCATGAATTTATCTCAAGGTAAGAATAGGCGCGACCGTGAAAGCAATCATAGCCAAAACCGCCAGGATAGTAATAACCAGCCAAATCCGATACATCCTCTTATGGCGTTTTTTAAAACTCATGGGTATATAATAGCACTGTTTGGATAAACATCAAGATTAATCCGATTAATTTCATTTTTTCAGCACTGATAGAAAAGCGGCGCCGGGTATATTGACCCGGCCGATGTTTTTCATTTTCCTTTTGCCTCTTTTTTGTTTTTCCAGAAGCTTTCTTTTTCGAGTGACATCGCCTCCGTAAAGTTTTTCGGTCACGTCTTTGCGAAAGGCCTTAATGGTTTCCCGAGCAATGATTTTTCCTCCGACTGCCGCTTGGAGAGCCACTTGAAAATTCTGGCGCGGGATAACTTCTTTCAATTTTTCCACAATTCTCTTTCCCTCGCAAAAAGCATTCTCCTTCGGAATAATCCGCGAAAAAGCGTCCACTTTTTCTTCCGCGATCAATATATCCAGTTTGATTAAATCATATGGCTGATAGCCGATTATTTCATAATTCATGGACGCGTAGCCGGATGAAGCGCTTTTCAGATCGTCATGGAGATTAGTGATAACATCGGTAAGAGGACAGTCGAAAGTCAAAATCAGTCTTTCGGCGTCAATATATTCCGTATTTTTGTATACCGCGCGGGTCTGCTTCATAAGTTCCATAATCGGCCCTAGATAGCCGGACGGCGACACAATGTCCAGTTTAACATGCGGCTCGCATATGGATTCGATACTTGAAGGATCCGGCATTTCATTGGCAGAATAGATCTTTATCCTGTTTTTTTCAGTTTTTAATTGAATTTCGTAAACTACACTGGGCGTGGTAACTGTTGGATTTACGCCGAATTCACGCTCGAGTCTTGATTGGATTATTTCCAAATGAAGTAATCCTAAAAAACCGCAACGAAAACCCCGTCCAAGCGCCGGGTTGGATTCCGGCTCAAAAATAAAAGCCGCGTCGTTAAGTTTCAATTTATCCAAAGCGTCTCGCATAAAATTATAATCGTCGCCTTCGTTCGGATAAAAGCTGGCGTAAACCACCGGTTTTATTTCTTTATATCCCGGCAACGGAATTACTTGATCCGCGTTTATCTGTGTAATAGTGTCGCCCACGCGGCAATCTTTAACGCTTTTAAGCCCCGTGGCGATATAGCCGATTTCACCAGTCGCCAATAAATCGGATTTTTGAAGTTTGGGCTTAAAATAGCCCGTTTCAATGGATTCGCTTTCAATGTTATTGGCCAGCATAATTATTTTTTCTCCCGCTCTAATCTCTCCGTCCGCGATTCTCACATGCGCCAAAACGCCTTTATAAACATTGTATTCGGAATCGAAAATCAGCGCTCGAAGCGGTTTTTCTTTTTCGCCTTTGGGCGGAGGGACGACTTTCATTATTCTTTCAAGAAGCTTATCCGCGCCTTGCCCGGTTTTAGCGGAAACTTCCAAAATATCTTCTTCCCGGCAACCGAGGATATGGACTATTTCTTTTTTGGTTTTTTCGATATCGGCGTTGAGCAGATCAATTTTATTGACGGCTGGAATGATTTCCAGATTATGTTCAATCGCTTGATATAAATTCGCCAGTGTTTGCGCCTGGACGCCTTTGGTGGCGTCGACTAAAAGCACCGCGCCTTCCACCGCCGCCAGCGACCGCGAAACTTCATAACTGAAATCCACATGGCCGGGAGTATCAATCAAGTTTAAAATATAATTTTTATAGAGCATCCTGACTGGTTGCATTTTGATGGTTATGCCCCGCTCCCGTTCCAGATCCATCTGGTCTAAAATTTGTTCTTTCATATTCCTTTTCTCTATTGTTCCCGTTAACTCCAAAAGCCGATCGGCTAAAGTCGATTTGCCATGATCGATATGGGCGATTATACAAAAATTTCTAATATTATTCATTCCAACGGACTTTTAATATTCTTTAATTTTGGATTGGTTACTTTGGTATAAATTTGCGTAGTCCGAATATTGGCGTGCCCCAACAGTTCTTGAATATATCTTATATCCGTTCCGTTTTCAAGCAAATGGGTGGCAAAACTATGCCGCAAGGAATGGAATGTAGCGTCTTTTTTTATGCCGGATTTTTTCAAAGCGCTCTCAAAAACTTTCTGCGCCAATCTTTCAGTTAATTTGCCTTCTCGTTGACTTTCAAAAACTAAATCGTTGTTATTCCTGCCATCAATTATTTTTTTAAAATCATTTTTTAATTTTTCCGGAAAAACAGTCAGCCTGTCTTTATTTCCCTTCGCACCTTTAATATGAATTGTCAGTTCTTCCAAATTTATATCTTTGACTTTCAAATTTATCGCTTCGCTTACGCGCATTCCCGCGCCATAAGAGAGGGCGATAATCAAGCGATGTTTTTTGTTTCCAGTCGCTTCAATAATTTTCTCGATCTCTTTTCTTGAAAGGACAACCGGCAGTTTATTAGCGGTTTTGGCAAATTTTATGTCAATCGCCGCGCAACTTTTCATAATTTCCCGGTAAAAATATTTGATGGCTTGAAGATGCAAGTTTATCGTTTGCGATGATTGTCCTCGCGTTTGTTTTTCCAGCAGATATTTTTTTATTTGGGATATTTCCGGTTCGCGCTTAATGATTTTTATACGTTTGAAATATACATTCAAGCAGAATAAATAACTTTCGACTGTTCGCGGACTATAATTTCGCAACCGTAATTCATCTTTAATTTTTTGCAACAGCTCTTTTAAATTCATAAAAAATATGCTATGCTTTTACCATACAAGCGTAGCATTATAATATCAGAACTTCGTATAACATACAAGTTTTAGTTATTATATAACATTAAGTTCGCATATAAAGGAGTTCGGCAAAATCGCTCGCTAGGATTGCTTCGCAATCACGCCACTCCGTGGCTTCCGCTCGCTCTTTCTTTTGCCGAATGGGCGTGGCGTTCCGCTTCCGTTCAGCTCTGCCACTCGCTTTCGCTCGCGACATCGCCGAACTGCGGTGTATGCGACGCTTCGCTACATCCCGCCATCGCAAAAATAAATTTTTGCTCTGACGGGACGTCGCATACGCCACGCCCGTTATACGCAATTGAAAAATTTTTATACTAAACGCAATGGCCAAACTCAAGGAAATAATTGATTATAAAGGAAACGTGAAAAAAATTGCTTGTCTTGCTTGTGCACGTGAAAACGGCGATATAAGCTTGGGCGATATAGTTAAGTCAAAGTATTTTGACGCTCACCAAGACTATGAAATCCCCATTCCTGGTTTTATAATTATTTCGTCTAGAAGACATTTTCAAAGTGTTGATGAATTTACTGATAACGAGCAAAGGGATTTCATAAAATTTTTGTGTCGCATACGTTCAGCGATGAGAAAAGTGCTTGGCATTAAAACAGTCTATCTATTTCAGGCTGAAGACACTTCGCACCATTTCCATGTTTGGCTAATCCCGCGTTATGGCTGGATGGAAAAAAAATTTGGTAAAAGCATAGAGTCAGTGCGTCCTATTGTTGTATATTCCAAAAATAATCTAAAGACTAAACCCAATCTTGCCAAGGTTGACGAAGCGACACAAAAATTAAAGCAATTTTTTTCTAGCAATAAATAACCTAAAAATTTTTCAACAGCGTATAACACGGCATATGCGGTTCAGTAATTTTTCAAATTAGAATAACAAGGAGTAAAAAATTTCTTCACCCAAATTGCGCTGACGATATTTCAAGTTTAGTGATGCAAACAAGCTAATCAAATAATTAACATCTAACAAATTTAACTCGGCGCAACTTCGCATGATGCCGAAACGTTCGGCAAAATCGCTCGTTAGGATTGCTTCGCAATCACGCCACTCCG
>CAZEYB010000012.1:0-16243 GCA_964516165.1 uncultured Bdellovibrionales bacterium
ATGACCAAGGAGAAATTTATTGAAAAAATCGCCAAAGATTATAAATTTGCCAAAAAATACGGCGAGCTGAAAAATATTTACGGACAAATGTGGCGGCGTTGGCCAGCCAAAGACGGAAGAAACATAGACCAGGTGAAATGGATGATCGATGAACTTAGGAACGATCCGGACTGCCATAATGCTTTGGTGAATTCCTGGAACCCCGAATATTTATATAAAATGGCGAAACCCGAGGAGGCTTCTAGATTTCCGATTTGCCACAATATGTATCAGTGCAATGTTAAAAAAGGAAAACTGTCGCTGCTTCTTTATCAGAGAAGCGCCGATATTTTTCTCGGAGTGCCTTTTAACATCGCTAGTTATGCTCTTTTGACTCATATTTTGGCGCGCGCTACCGGGAATAAACCGGGCGAATTTATCCACGTTTTTGGGGATGTGCATATTTATAAAAGCCATTTTGCGGCAGTAAAAGAACAATTGGCTAGAAAGCCGAAACCTTTTCCGAAACTGATCATCTCGAAAGAAGCAACCGACATTGATAATTTCCGGCCGGAGCACGCGATTTTAAAAAATTATAGTCCATATCCGCCGATAAAAGCAGAACTGGCGGCTGTGGGCGGCTTTATTACTAAAAATTGGACAAATTTTATGAAAAATAAAAACCAGCGAAAAAACTCATGAAGATAATCATGATGATGGCGATGACGATGGACGGAAAAATCGCCAAAAACAGCAATCATTTTCCCGATTGGACTTCCAGGGAAGATAAAAAGCTTTTTTGGAAAATCTCCAAAAAACACAGGGCGGTAATTATGGGCGATAAGACTTTTTTTACTTTCCCGGGTCCTCTCAAAAACCGGCTGAATGTAGTTTTTACTTTGGAAAAAAATTCCAAGCCGATTGAAGGCGTGAAATGGGTGACCGGCGAACCGGAAAAAGTTTTAGAAGAATTGGAGAGTATGGGTTATAAATCAGCCTTGCTCGGCGGCGGTTCGTATATCAATGGCTTGTTTTTGAAACATAAATTAATAGATGAAATTATGGTTACTGTAGAACCGAAAATTTTCGGCGAAGGACTGGGACTTTTCCGGGGAAATTTTGATGTGGATTTGAAATTGATAAACTATGAAAAGATTAATGAGGATTCAATAGTGTTAAGATATAAAGTGATAAAGTAATTTTATGATTCTAGGTATTAGAGAACTGCATCGGCTGGTAACCGAGCAAAAATTAGTGGAAAATTTGTGTGAGCGAGAGACGAATAATCCGGAAGGGGCGGGATTTGATTTAAGGTTGGGAGAAATTTATGAGCTTGTTGGCGATGGATTTTTGGGCATAGAAGAAAGGCAAACACCGGAAGCGAAATCTTTGGCAAAATATAATCCTGAAAAAATAGATGATGATAACTTTTTTATTTTTAAACCCGGAAAATATTATTTGGTGAAAACCATGGAAAAAGTCAATTTGCCGGTAAATTTGTCCGGAATAATTTTTCCGCGCACAACTATGTTTCGCTCCGGCTTGGGCTTATTTAATGGTGTAGTCCAGCCGGGCTATCAGGGAGAACTGACTTTTGGCGTTTGTAATTTGGGGAAAAGCCAGATTAAAATTTCTTTCGGCGCGCGTATCGCGCATATTACTTTCCACGAAATATTGGGTGAAGGTAATCAATACCGCGGGCAGTGGCAAGGCGGAAGAGTGGCTACTGGCGGAAAAGAAACGCAAGTATAAAATTAAATAAGATAAGCGGTATTATCTATGACCGAAATTAAATCAAAATACATCCCAGTTATTGGAATAGAAATTCATGTGGAGTTGAAAACCAAATCCAAGATGTTTTGCGCGTGTAAAAATGGATTAGGATTGGAAAAAGAGCCAAATGTTAATATTTGCCCAGTCTGTACCGGACAGCCCGGAACGCTTCCGGTACCCAATCGCCAAGCGATTGAGTGGGTGCAACTGGCCGGACTAGCTTTAAATTGTGCGCTGGTGCTAAAGTCCAAATTCGACCGCAAAAATTATTTTTATCCCGATCTGCCCAAAGGCTATCAAATTTCGCAGTACGATCAGCCATTATGCCAAAAAGGATTTTTGGCGTTAGAAACAAGAAACAAGAATAATGGAGTGAACATAAAAAAAATTGGAATTACAAGGATTCATCTGGAAGAAGACACAGGGAAACTCATTCATCCCAAAGGCGCGAATTATACTCTGGTGGATTTCAATCGCGCCGGCGTCCCGCTTATGGAGCTAGTCACTGAACCGGAGATTTCAAGCGCTCAAGAAGCGCGGATTTTCTGCCAAAAGCTCCAACAGATTTGCCGGTATCTCGATATATCCGATGCTAATATGGAAAAGGGGCATATGCGTTGCGAAGCCAATGTGTCATTATATAAAAAAGGGGAAAATAAATTTTCCGGCACTAAAGTGGAAGTAAAAAATATCAACTCATTTAAATTTGTGGAAAAGGCGATTAATTATGAAATTGAAAGGCAAGCGGAAATTTTAGATAAAGGGGAAAAAGTCATTCAGGAAACTCGAGGTTATGATAACGACCGCGCCATAACTGTATCGCAGCGAACAAAAGAATCAGCTCATGATTATCGCTACTTTCCCGAACCGGATATCCCGCCTTTTAAATTTACTCAAGATTACGCGGAGGATTTAAAAAAGAAACTGTCGGAATTGCCGGATCAGAAAAACAAACGCTTTTTGAAAGAGTATAATCTGCCCAAAGGTGACGTGGAAATTTTGGTGGCGGATAAAAACTTGGCTGAATATTTTGAGGATACCATCAGCGAACTCAAAGAAAAAATCGCTAGCGGGGAAATAAAAATGGCTGAAGAAAAGGCGGTTAAGCTGGCAGCTAATTATATTATCACGGAGCTAAGAAAATATTTGGCGGAGGATAATATGGAAATAAAAGATCTGAAAATCACGCCGGAAAATTACGCCGAATTCATCGGCTTTATCGCTTCGGAAAAAATAAATTCCAGCGCGGCGCAAACCGTGCTGGCTGAAATGTATCAGACCGGAGGCGATCCATCGCAGATAATTGAAGAAAAAAATCTGGCGCGGATGGATGATTCTCAGGAATTGAAAAAGATAATTGATAAAGTTTTGGAAAAAAATGAAAAGTCAGTGGCGGATTTTAAAGCTGGCAAAGAAAACGCTTTAAAGTTCTTAATCGGGCAAACTATGTCGGCAACGAAAGGCAAAGCTAATCCGCGGATGGCGCAGGAAATTATTAAAAATAAGCTGAAGCGGTTAACTTAATTATTTAAAAATTTTTTTACTTCTTTTTCTATTTCCTTATATTCACGCGTCCATTTTATCCTTTTGTCTTTAGAAAACCAAGTCAGCTGTCGTTTGGCGTAATCTTTTTCCGCTGAATAAACTTTCTCGAATAATTCTTTCCGAGAAGCTATTTCTTCTTTCAAATATTTTGCAATCCAAAAATAACCCAAACCGAAACTTTCCAGCCGTTTCCAGCTAATTTTATTTTTTTCGCGCAGCCTCTTCACTTCTTCAATCATACCCAAATGAAATCTTTTTTCCAGGCGTTTTTTGATATTTTTGTAAAGTTTTTCTTTAGGGAGATTGAGACCAATCTGAAGAAACTGGTATCCTGTATATAGTACTGGGTGTTTTATATTGGGGACTTTTCCTAGTGCTTGGCAAATTTCTATCGCTCGTATCAACCTAACTGGATTATTTTTATCGATAGTTTCGGCGCGCTCCGGGTCTAATTTATGAAGCTCCGCAAAAAGTTCTTCTTTTTTCTTGTTGCGTAATTTGTTACGTAACACCCAGTCAGGTTTTACTTCTGGATAAACAACATTGTCCACGATAGCTTTAATCCAAAAGCCGCTCCCGCCGCAAATGATGGGCATTTTTCCGCGTTTTAAAATATTACCAATCATTTTTTCCGCTTTCTTTTTGAATTGCGCCACACTGAAATTAGTTTTCGGACTGGCAATATCCAGCATATAGTGCTTAACTTTTTTTTGTTCTTTCTTTGTAATCTTTCCTGTTCCTAAATCCATTCCGCGATAAATCTGGCGGCTGTCGGCTGAAATGATTTCAGCGCCATTTCCGCCCAAGGCGGATCCGCCTTGGGCGGAAAATTTTTGGGCCAGCCGGATAGCGACATCCGATTTCCCCGACGCTGTCGGACCAAGAATGACGATTATTTTATTAGTTATTTTTTCCGTTTTCTTTATTAATTTTCTTAAGACTTTTTCTCTTTTCTTTTTCTCTTCCCAGGAAATTGGATTTCCCAGTTTCCAGGCAGCCGTTCCGAAACGGGGGGAGTATTTATTAATGTAAGCTTCATTGTAACCGACTTTTTTAAAAACTTGGACAGTTTCTCGAAAATCTTTTTTGGTTTCGCCGGGAAAACCGACAATTACATCGGTGGTGAAGGCGGCACCGGGGATTTTTTTGCGGGCTTTCCGGATGAGGCCGAGATAATGTTTTTGGGTGTAAGGCCGGTTCATAGCCCGGAGTATTTTATCGCTGCCCGCCTGAAGAGGAAGATGAATTTCTCTAGAAATATTGTTATTTTTAACAATCACTTCTATTAATTTTTCCGAAAAATCTTTCGGGTGAGAAGTGAGAAATTTGAAAGTGATGTTGGAAAACTTCTTAGTCAGGGAATCCAATAGGACGGGAAACTTTACTTTTTTGTGCGAATAGCTGTTAACGTTCTGTCCCAGTAAAATTATTTCTTTATAATTATACTTAGCTAATTTTTTAATTTCTGAAATTATATCTCCAGCCGGGCGAGAAGTCTCTCTTCCGCGGGCATAAGGTACGACACAATATGAGCAAAAATTATTACAGCCGGTCATAATGGGGACGTATGCGCTAAACTTATCTGAATATTTTGGAAGCAATCGCAGATAATCACAACTGGCGGTGTAAGAATTTTTAATTTTTAATTTTAAATTTTTAAATAAATCTAAATTTTTAATTTTAAAAAAATGTTTAATTGGAATAAATGAGTCGACTTTATTGGCCAAGCGTCGTTGAACATCTTTCCTATTAGCTAAGCAACCGGTCAAAATAATTGTTTTTTTCCTTTCCTGATTCTTGTTTCTTGATTCCTGTTTTCTAATATTGTGAATTTGGCCGTAAACTCGGTCTTCGGCCGTTTGGCGCACGCCGCAAGTGTTAAAAATAATCAAATTGGCTCCTTTAATATCCTTGCCCGGCTTTAATTTTCGCGCTTCCAAAAATCCAGCGATTCGTTCCGAATCGCTGGTATTCATTTGGCAACCGAAGGTTTTAATAAAATACCTCATGATATTAAAAGGGCGGTTTCACCGCCCCTCCATTCCATGCGATTATTTCTTTTCGTCAATTTCTTTTCTGATTTTTTCAATAAACTTTTCTGTTTTCAACACTTCTTGTTTTTTCTCCCCGCGAGTTCTTACGGCTACCAAGCCGTCTTTTTCTTCTTTTTCTCCTACAATAAGCATATAAGGAATTTTTTGCTTTTCCGCTTCAGCTATCCTTTTGCCTAAGGTTTCATCTTGATCATTGATTTCCGCGCGAATATTATTCTCTTTGAATTTTGCCAGAATTTTCTCGCCGTATTTATTAAATTTTTTGCTCACAGGGATAATAGTTGCTTGAATCGGGGAGAGCCATAACGGAAAAGCGCCGGCGTAATGCTCAATGAGCAAAGCCATAATTCTTTCAAAAGCGCCAATGGACGAGTGGTGAATGACAATCGGTTCTTTTTCTTTGCCGTTTTTAGCGATGTACTTCAATTCAAATCGTTTAGGCATCACAAAATCATACTGTACGGTAAAAGCTGTTTCTTCTTGGCCATTAATCTTTTTCATTTGGATGTCAATTTTGGGACCGTAGAAAGCCGCTTCTTTTTCCGCTTCGACGAAAAAAGACCCGGTGGATTTCAGAGTTTTCCTTAAAATGTTTTCCGCTTCCTCCCAAGCGGCATCATCTTTATAATATTTTTTAGTGTCATTTTTATCTCCCAAAGATAATCGGTACCAATAATTTTTGCCTTTCTTCAAACCAAGCGTCTTATTTACGTAATCTATGAAATTTAAAACTTTTTTAATTTCATCCTCCGCTTGCTCTTTGGCGCAGATGATATGAACATCCGCCAAGCAAAATGTCCTGACCCGAACAAGACCGGATAACTCGCCGCTTTTTTCATATCTAAATTGGGGCGACAGTTCGGCTAAACGCACGGGGAGTTCCTTATAGCTTCTTAGTTTGGATTTGTATAATTCAAAGTGATGCGGACATGTCATCGGTCGAAGAATTAATTCTTCTTCATCCACTTTCATTATCGGATACATGGTATTCTTATAGTAAGGATAGTGTCCTGATTTTCTGTATAGCTCGACTTTTGCCAATGGGGGAGTAATGACATGCTGATAGCCTCTTTTCGTTTCTTCTTCGACTATAAATTTTTCAAGTTCTTTTCTTATGATAGTTCCCTTAGGAGTAAGCATAGGTAATCCTTTTCCCACAGTTTCAGAGAAAACAAATAAATCTAATTCTTTTCCCAGTTTTCGGTGATCTCTTTTCTCCGCTTCTTCCAACATCTTTAGATATTCATCAAGCTCTTTCTTAGTTTCGAAAGCCACGCCGTAAATGCGCTGGAGCATCTTGTTTTTTTCCGAACCTTTCCAATAAGCGCCGGAAATTTTGGTAAGTTTCAAAGCGTCTGCGGGAATTTCTCCGGTGGAATCCAAATGCGGACCGGCGCATAAATCAACGAATAGACCGGATTTATATATGGAAACATTCCTCTCTCCTTTTTTTTCCAAGTCTTTAATCAGTTCAATTTTATAATCTTGTTTTAACTGCTTAAATTTTTTTAAAGCCTCGCCGGTTGAAATATCAGCTCGCTCGAATTTGTAATTGTATTTAATGATTTTTTTCATTTTTTCTTCAAGGAGCGCCAGATCTTCCGGAATTAGCGTACGGGGCAGATCGAAATCATAGTAAAATCCGTCTGAAATAGCCGGACCGATGGCAAAACGCGCTTCCGGAAACATTTCCAAAACCGCCGCCGCCAAAACATGCGACGCTGAATGCCTCAAAATCTCTAGTTTATTTTGACTCTGGCTCATTATTTATAATTTAGGGTATTTTGATTATATCACCTGATTTCCAAGAAGGTCAATGCGGTCCCCTTGTAAACATTCAGAAAACCTTTATAATATATGGCATAGGGGATATAACTAATTAATATAAAAAAGCGATGGCGAAAATGACAAAGTCTCAGATCATGAGCGCGCTGGCCGAAAAAACCGGTCTGGCCAAGAAAGAAGTCGTGAACTTTATGGAGACGCTAGCCCAGATGGCGTATTCAGAAGTTAAGCAGAACGGCCAATTTGTTCTTCCCGGCTTTGGCAAAATGGTCAAAGTGGACCGTAAGGCCAGAGTGGGTGTCAATCCGGCGACTGGAGAAAAAATCAATATTGCCGCCAAAACCGTGGCAAAATTCCGATTGGTCAAAGCCGCTAAAGAAGCAGTGCTTTAAAGTATTTTGTTCAGAGAAATAGCCATCCCGTTTAAACGGGATGGCTATTTTGTATGCCTGTGCTAATATACGAATAGCGGGTATAATTACAGACATAAATAAATTAGTTGCTCAATATGTACAAAAAGAAAAAAATGGCCAAAAAGAAACATCGCCGAAAGAAAGGTAAAAAAGTTAGTTTGCGCTTCCGTTAATTTGTAAAAATAAAAATGTGGAGCCGGAATTAAAAGAAAAATTAGACGCGATTTATAAATCAGTCGAAAAAACCAGGAAATATTTCCTTTGGAATTTTATTGCCACGATCGTTATCTTTGTTGTTCCGCTTATTTCCTTGGCTATCATTATTCCCTGGTTTTTGAAAATATTAACCTCGACTTATCAAGGGCTGGGATTATAAGCGTATTATGCGAAAGGAGTTTATTTATAGAAACGAAAAACTAACCTATTCAGTTAAAAGGAGCCGGAGAGCGAAATGCATCCGGCTTTCAGTTTATAGTGATGCCCGAGTGTCAGTGACAATTCCCTGGCTGGCAAGTGAAAAAATAGCCCACCAGTTTGTATTAGATAAATCCCAATGGCTCCTTGGAAAAATTACTCATTTCAAAAATAAGAAGAAATCTCTTATCCCCGAAGCGAGCCGGAGAGATTATTTAAAATACCGAAACTTAGCGATGAAAATCGTTCGAGATAAGTTAGTTTATTTTAATCGTTTTTATCGGTTCTCTTTTGATAAAATAAGCATTCGAAATCAAAAAACTCGCTGGGGCAGCTGTTCCAGAAAGGGCAGTTTAAGTTTTAATTACCGGGTTGTGTTTTTGCCGGAACCGCTATGCGATTATATTATCGTGCACGAACTTTGTCATTTAGGCCGATTTAATCACTCAAAAAAATTTTGGGAGCTGGTAAGTAAAACAATCTCTGGTTATAAGGAAATAAGGAAAAAGATAAAGGTACTATAACTGGATTTGTGTATTTTTCTCAAAAAAATCTTCGCTTCAGTAATGTCTAATCTAGCGGGCTAGCCAGCTGGTAATCCTTAGTTTTATGGCGGGACATAAATTGGCTCCGTTTACTTTTTTTTCGAAAAACACACAAATCCTGCAAGATTAAAAAAGTTTTCAGCGATAGAGTTCTAATTTTCCTTCCGGAACAATTTTTTTCAAAGCTTCTCCTAGCCCGTCAAAGTAACCGATGCAATAAGGCGTTTCCAATTTAGATCCCCCGATAGCCAGATAAACTTTAGTTTCACCCAGAGAACATTGATCGAATAAAATAGAAAGCTCTTTCAAAATATTTTTATTGAATTTTTCAGGAAGTTTAATAATAAGCCTGGAAAAGTTAACCGGTTTTTTACTATCGCTGTTAGCCTTTTGGGTGGTTAAAATTCTTTTGAAATTGTCTAATTCTTTTTGGGAGATTAACTTTACGCTATCGGCCAAAAGTTTGAAATCGCCGTCTTTATCAGATATTTTTCCTCGGACCAAAATCACATTGTCTTCTTTCCAAATAGATTCGGTGCTCTCCATAATCTTTGGAAAAACCAGTATTTCCATGCTTCCCTCCATATCTTCGAGCGTTGCAAATATCATCGCCTTCTGATTTTTGAGGTAAATCTTTTTGATTTTGGAAATGACGCCGCCGATAGTCACGGTTTGTTTCACCAATCCCGAATGGATATTTTTAATGGGAAGCGACATTTTTTGAAAGTATTCTTGGTATTCTTTCACTGGATGGTCGCTGATGTAAAGTCCAAGCAGCTCTTTTTCCCAGCTTAAGCGTTCTTTTTTGGAAGCGGCGGAAACGTTCTCGAGTTTTACGGAAGGCAATTTTAAATCTTGCGCGCCAAAAAGGCTTGATTGGCTGGAACTTGAGAATCTTTCAAAATTTTTACTGTGAGCTAAAATATTGTCGGTGGAAGCGATGACGGCATTTCTTTCGGCTAATTCATCCAAGGCTCCGACCTTGGCCAGAGCTTCTATGGATTTTTTATTTAAATCTTTATGCCGCACTCTTTCAATCAGTTCGGTGAGACTTCGAAATTTTCCATTTCTTTTCCTTTCTTCTACTATTTCGCGAGCTACGGTGTGGCCGACATTTTTTATGGCGTTAAGACCAAAGCGAATTTTTTCAATTTTGTTGGCTGGATCGATTATCACGGCGAACTTTTCAAAACTCTCGTTAATATCGGGTGGCAGAACGACGAGCCCCATTTCCTGACATTCAGCCACTTCGATGGCGATCCGATCGATGTCATCCTGGTCGGAAGAGAGAAGCGCGGCCATGAATTCAGCCGGGAAATGAGCTTTAAGATAAGCGGTTTGGTAGCCGATGAGGGCGTAACAGGCGGCGTGCGATCGGTTAAATCCATAGCCGGCGAAAGGCTCGATAAAAGCGAAAACTTTTTCCGCTACGGCGCCGGGAATGTCTTGTTTCATGCAGCCCTCGATAAATTTATTCCGTTGTTCTTGAATCAACGCGAAAACTTTTTTGCCCATGGCTTTCCGGAGCACGTCGGCTTCTCCCATCGTAAAACCGGCTAAAGCCTGGGCGATCTGCATCACTTGCTCCTGATAAACTGCTACTCCGTAAGTTTTTTCCAGAATTGGCTTAAGCAATGGATGAAGATAACGTATTTCGCGCTCGCCGTGTTTCCGAGCGATAAAATCAGGAATCCAATCCATCGGTCCCGGGCGGTACAAGGCGACCATGGCGATAATATCTTCAAACACATTAGGTTCGAGCTGCTTTAAATATCTTTTCATCCCGGAACTTTCCAATTGGAATACTCCTGTGGTCCGAGCTTTCTGAAGAAGCTGAAAAGTTTTTTTATCGTCCAGAGGAATATTGTCAATACTGATGTTTATATTTTTGATTTTCCGGACGATGCGTAGAGCATTTTGAATGATCGTCAGGTTCTTGAGTCCCAAGAAATCCATTTTCAAAAGTCCTATTTTTTCGATGAAGCTGTATTTAGTTGAGGAAGAATATTGTGTTACCACTCCCGCTTCTTTGCCGATAATTCGTTGCAGAGGCGTGTATTCAGAAACTTTATCCTCGGTAATGACTACTCCGCAGGCATGCATGGAAGCGTGCCGGACCACGCCTTCCAAACGCGCCGCGCTGTCAATCAGTTTTTTGCCGGCCGGATCGTTTTTATACAGATCGCTGAAATCTTTTATTCTTTCCAAAGCTTGGGGAATGGAAGAAAACATCGGAATGAGTTTGGCTGTCCGGTCGCAGTAATCGTAAGGATAATCCAACGCGCGGCCGGCGTCGCGGATAGCGGCCCGAGCGGCCATAGTTCCAAAAGTTATGATTTGCGCCACATGATCCTCGCCATATTTTTTTCGGACGTAATTCAAAACTTCGTCTCTCCGGTCATCGGCGAAATCCATATCTATATCTGGCATGGAAATTCTTTCCGGATTCAGAAATCGCTCAAAAAGCAGGTCGTATTTTACCGGGTCTATATTAGTAATTCCGATTAAATAACTCACAAAACTTCCAGCGGCGCTCCCGCGTCCCGGGCCGACTACGATACCTTGCGATTTGGCCCAATTGACAAAATCTTGGACAATCAAAAAGTAAGAGGCAAAGCCGGTTTTAGAAATGACGGAAAGTTCGAACGCCATTCTTTTTTCATGTTCAGGGACGACTTTTTCCCCGAATCTTTTCGCCAGTCCGTCTTTAGTTAATTTTTCAAGATACGATTCGGCGGTAAAGCCTTCCGGCACAGCGTAATGAGGAAGCTGAGTCTGGCCTAATTTTATTTCCAAGTCGCATTTTTCCATTATTTTACGAGTATTGGAGATAGCTTCCGGCGTTTCAGAAAAACAAGCGGTCATTTCCTCCTGACTTTTTAGGTGAAGTTCAAAATCCATAAGATTCATCCGGTCGGTGTCGGCGACTTTCTTGTTGGTTTGGATGCAAAGGAGAATGTCTTGAATTTTCGCGTCGTCTTTATTGACATAATGTACGTCATTGGTGGCCACCAATGGAATGCGGGTGTGCCGGGATATTTCTATTAAAGCTTTGTTAGCAATGGATTGACTTTCAAATTTAGGATGGTATTGAAGTTCTAGATAAAAATTGCCCGCGCCTAAAATGTCTTGGTATTCCAAAGCTAATTTTTCGGCTTTTTCAATATCGCCGGCAATAGCCGCGGCTGGAACTTCGCCTTCGGCGCAAGCGGAAAGTCCAATTAGCCCTTCCGAATATTTTTGAAGCAAATCCCTATTGATTCTCGGTTTGTAATAAAATCCATCCAGATGGGCGATAGTAATCAGTTTCATGAGATTTTTATAACCTTTTTCGTTCTTGGCTAGAAGAATCAAATGATAGCGAGTTCTGTCTTCTCGGGTGTTGTTTTTACTTTTATAATCGCCAGCCGTAACATACATTTCACAGCCGATAATCGGCTTGATGCCGCGTTCCCGGGCTTTAATTGAAAATTCAATGGCGCCGTAAAGCACGCCGTGATCGGTAATGGCTAATGAATCCATCCCGAGCGCTTTGGCGCGGTCTAAGATATTGTCAATTTTGGCTAGACCATCGAGCAGGCTGTAATGGGTGTGGACGTGTAAGTGGGTGAATTTCATAGAAATTTTTAATTTTGTAATTCTTAATTTTGTAAATAATATCTAATTTCTAATGTTTTAAAATTAAGACATTAAAAATTAAAAATTGAAAATAAACAAAAACTACCTATAAAAGTAGTCTTGAATATCTCACTAAATAATATATTAGTTCCATCTTTTTTCTATCCTCATAGCCCAGGTTCCCCAATGGGTTTTGCAAGATAGTTTTTACTTATTCACAGCATAGCACAATTCGGCTGTTGACGGAAATTGAAAGAGTATGATATAAATAAAATATGATCCATTGATCAACCATTATCTGTAGCCAAGGCTTAATGTGCTAAGGCTACACACGGAGGATAGGTATGCCTATGATTTCCGCCATGAAGTAGTCGTATTCGTACTCATACCCCCATACTCATACCCCCATACTCATACTCATACTCATACTCATACTTGTTCCCACAGCCCTCGCGGAGTTCTCATTACTCCTCGGGGGCTCTTTTTTTATTTTGCCGATAGAAATGCTATTATTTAAAAATGAGCAAGTCATATTTTAAGTTGGAACGAAAACTGATTCAAGCGGGGTATGATTGGGTGATTGGGATTGATGAGGCGGGGAGAGGGCCATTGGCTGGTCCCGTTGTTGCTTGCGCGTGTACTCTCATCCGCCCTTCAGGCATCTTCTCCTGCCAGCGGGAGAAGGGAGTATTGAAAAAATACAACCTAATTCGCGACTCTAAGATGCTTTCCGAAAAACAGCGTGAAGGCCTTTATGATTTTATTTTGGAAAATTTCTATATCGGCGTCGGGATTTGCGATCATAAAACTATTGATCGGATAAATATTTTACAAGCGGCATTTCTGGCGATGAATAAAGCCATCGCTTCGCTTGCCAGAATCATGAAGCGTGAATTAAGAAGCAAGAATAAAAAATCTGTAATGTATGATTCAAAATTCATAATTCTAGTCGACGGCAATAGAACTATTCCCAACTGCAGTTATGAACAGCGCGCTATTATCGGCGGCGATAAGCTGGTGAAATCTATTTCAGCCGCTTCAATCATAGCGAAAGTGACTAGAGACCGGATAATGCGCCAGATGCACAAAAAACATCCTGAATACCATTTCGACAAGCATAAGGGTTACGGCACTAAATTGCATGCGGAATGTCTTAAAAGACACGGGCCGTGCCGAATTCACCGGAGATCATTTAGACCAGTTAAAGCGGTTGATTTTAACTCTTGATTAAGATAGTATAAAAGCATGAAGAAGGAGATTGAAAAAATTCTGGAAAAAGCTTTGGAAAAGCTTAATTTTGATGTAAAAAGCGTCAAGATTGAAGTAGATTATCCTAAAAACGAAGTTTTTGGTGATTATTCGACCAATGTGGCGATGGTTCTGGCTAAGACGGCCAAACGCAGTCCAATGGAAATCGCTAATAAAATTAACTCGCAAATCGCAACTTATGATTTGCGACAATTTGAAAAAATAGAAATTGCCAAGCCCGGGTATATTAACTTTTATCTCTCGGCGGAATACTTGCGGAAGAAAGTTGAAGAGATAAATAAATTGGATGGAAAGTATGGCGATCTTGAGAATAAAGAGAAAACGATGATTGAATATTCTCAGCCTAATACCCACAAAGAATTTCACATCGGGCATTTAAGGAACGTGATTATCGGGAATACTTTAGTTAATGTTTTAAAAAAAGCCGGAATGAAAGTTATTTCTGCTAATTATATCGGCGACACCGGCACGCATGTGTCTAAATGTCTTTGGGGACTTTTAAAATTTCACAAAAACGAAGATTGGCAAAAAGTTGAGAATAAAAGTGAGTTTTTAGGAAAAGTCTACAGTGAATCCGTGAGAAAAATTAAAGAAAATGAGGAATACGAACAAGAATTCAAAGAAATCCAAAGAAGATTTGAAAAAGGAGATAAGGAAGTCGTTGAATTATGGGAAAAAACAAGAAAATTCAGCTTGGATGAATTCGAAAAAATGTATAAGAAGTTAGGAGTTAATTTTGATGTTTATTTTTTCGAAAGTGAAGAAGAAAGAGAGGGGAAAAAGATGCTTTCTGAACTTCTGAAGACAAGAGTCATAAAAGAAAGCGATGGAGCGATTATCGCCGATTTAGAAAAATATAATCTAGGCGTGTTGGTATTACAAAGAAGCGACGGGGCGGTTCTTTATGGTCTTAAAGATATTCCTCTGGCGTTTAAGAAATTCAGGGAGTTTAAAATAGATAGAAGTATTTATATAGTTGACATCCGCCAGCAATTGTATTTCAGGCAATTATTTAAGATCTTGGAACTCGCAGGACTTAAAAATAAAATGACTCACATTGAGTATGATTTTGTTAACCTGAAAGGTGGAGAAAGAATGTCCTCTCGAGAAGGTAATATTGTCTCGGCCAGTTCACTCATAGATCAGGTAAAAAATAAAGTAGAAAAAAAATTTCCCGAATCTCTCTACCCGGAAGAAATTAGTTTAAGCGCAATTAAATTTTGCATGCTTAAGTATTCATCTGCCAGCAAGATTGAATTCGATATTGAAGAATCCGTAAAACTGGAAGGAGTAACCGGACCATATGTCCAGTACGCCCATGCCAGAATATGCTCTATAATCAAGAAGCAAGAATCAGGAAGCAAAAATCAAGAGGAGAAAGCGGATCTGACTTTGCTGACTCATGAAAAAGAATTAGGGCTTATGCGGGAGCTGAATAAATTTCCGGAGCTGATTGAAGAAATCGCTGAAGACTGTGAAGTCCACAAACTGCCGTATTACGCCATAAAACTGGCCGACAAATTCCATTCCTTCTATAATGATTTGACGGTTTTGGATCCGGAAAATCCAAGTCTTACCAGCGCTAGACTAAAGCTCGTAAATGCTGTTAGAATAGTATTAGCCGAAGCGCTAAGATTAATGGGCGTGAATTCGCCCGCAAAAATGTAGCCTGTGTTATTATGTATATATAGAATATGAAAATAGGCATTGACGCGCGCACAATTTTAAATCCGGAACGCGGCGACGCGATCGGAATAGGGCATTACACCTATCAGCTGATCCGCCATCTTTTGGATATTGATAAAGAAAACCAATATGTTCTGTTTTTTGATTTCCGTGTCCGGGAAAAAGATGTTAAAAAATTCACTCGGCCGAATGTCAAGATAAAATTTTATCCGTTTTCCGATTACAAAAAATATCTGCCGGGGGCTTACAATGAGATTCTGGGAACAGCCACATTGGTGCGGGAAAATCTGGATCTGATCCATGCCACCTCGCCGATGAGTCGCATCCCAGTGGCTTACCGAGGTAAAACCGTGGTTACTATCCATGACCTGGCTGTTTATAAAGTGCCGGATGTTTTTCCCAAACTCAAGAGAACCAAGATTAAAACCACGCTTAGTCTTATGGTAAATCACGCTGACAAAATTATCGCTGCCTCCAATTCAACTAAAAATGATATCGTGGATATATTTAATTATCCGGAAAAAGATATTCAGGTTATCTATAGCGGTTTTGACCGGCGGCTTTTTGAAGAATCGGGCGTGACTCGCGAAAAAGTGCTGGAAAAATACGGCCTGAAAAATAATCAAAATTACATTCTGTTTTTAGGCACGATTGAGCCGGTAAAAAATATCACTCGTCTTTTCGAAGCCTATAAAATTTTCAAAGAGAATTGTCTGAAGAACGGCCAAAAGTGCAATCATAAGCTGATAATGGCCGGAAAAAACGGTTGGCTGGCGCAGGAATATAAGCAAATTACCAAGGATTTGGGAATCGGGAAAGACGTTATTTTTACCGGTTATATTATTGGCGATGAACTGGTGCCGCTTTTTAAAAACGCCGATTTTTTCGTGATGCCGTCGCTTTACGAAGGTTTTGGCATGACGATACTCGAGGCTTTTGCCACTGGAACGCCGGCTATAGTTTCTAATGTTTTTTCTATTCCGGAAGTGACCGGCGACGCGGCATATCTTATCGATCCGATGGATACACAGGCGATTGCTGACGCCATGATGAAATTTTCTACAGACGAAAATCTTAAAAATGAATATCGGGAGAAAGGAAAAAAGCGGATAGAAAAATTTGATTGGGATAAAACAGCCAAGGAAACACTCGAGGTTTACAG
>CAZEYB010000013.1:0-14874 GCA_964516165.1 uncultured Bdellovibrionales bacterium
TATTTTTAACAAAAATTCGAAAAAATAATCTAAACTTCCCAAAAATATGGCGATTGCAATACTAATTCCGATAACTAAAAGAGTATAATTGATCGTCTGCTGTTTGGTCGGCCAATTGACTTTCATGAGCTCCATCTTGGCTTCTTTCAAAAATTGAATGATTTTATTCATAAATCCTTTTTTAAAAGCCCTTCCGGGCTTCTTTTATTGACTTCATTTTATATCAGCTTTTGTTTTGTGTCAACAATGGGTAAAATATGGACAGAACAGGCTTTTCGTGTATAATAATTTCTAGTTGCTATTTCAATACTTTGGGGATTTGGGCTCATAGCTCAGTTGGTAGAGCGCCTGTTTTGCACACAGGAGGTCAGGAGTTCGAATCTCCTTGAGTCCACATTAACGATGGGCGTATAGCTCAGTTGGTTAGAGCGCGTCACTGATAATGACGAGGTCCCTGGTTCGAGTCCAGGTACGCCCACCAAGTAGTTTAAACAGCTCTCCTTAATTCAATCTATTCACCGCTTCCCGGAATTTGTCGCCCCGGTCAAATTCATTAGTAAAAAGCCCGAAACTGGCCGCGCCAGGCGAAAGCAGAACAACATCGCCTTTTTCTGTTTCTTTTTGAGCTAACATTACGGCTTCTTCCATAGAACCAACTATCTTAAATTCGCTATTCGCGGAGTTATTATCCATTTCTTTAATCGCCGAGATTATTTTATCTGTCGCCGGCCCTTTCAGAAAAATAACTTTTCTAACCTTATCCCTGATTATTTTCGCAAAAGTTGTCATATCTAAATTCTTGTCCGATCCTCCAGCGATCAAGATTATCGGTTCAGAAAAAGAATTGATTCCGCCAATAGCCGCTTCCGGCGTAGTAGCCGAAGTGTCGTTTATGAATTTTACTCCATTTACTTCCCGTACCAGCTCCAGTCGATTCGGAATGCCCTCAAATTCTAAAATTACTTTTCTGATTATCTCCAATTTTACTCCGGCGGCGCAAGTGGCGGCGATAGCGGCTAAAACATTCTCTAAATTATGTTCGCCCCTCAATTTTATCTCGCGTACCTCCATCACTTTTCTTTCGTCTATACCGTCGCTAAAATAAATGATTCCGTTATCTATACCCACCGACTTGCCTTTGGATACTTTGTTTTTTGAGAATTTGATAAGTTGAGATTTTATTTCTCCTTCAAACTGCCTCATGATTGCATTGTCTCCGTTTATAACTGAACTGTCTTTTCTGTTCTGATACAAAAAAATATTTTTTTTATCTTTTATATATTCTTCCATCGATTTATAGTAATTGAGATGATCGGGATAAATATTGGTAATAACCGCGATTTGAGGGCTTAGCTTATGCTTTCCCAGCGCTGACAGCCTCCAGCTCGAAAGTTCAAAAACAACCACTGAATCTTTTTTAAGATCTTTGAGCTTATCCAAGACGGAAATCTGACTGACGCCAACCTCCACAGCGCTTATTCCAGCCGCTTCCAATATTTTGTAAATAAGATGCGCCGTGGTCGTTTTTCCTTTGGTTCCGGTAACCCCGATAATCAAATTTCGGCAAAATTTGAAAAACAAGCTGGAATCTATTTCCACTGAAACATTACTTTCCAGAGCCATTTTAATATATTTATTGGTCCACGGAACCGGCGGAGTTTTAATCACCATGTCAACTTTTTTAAAATCCTCCGGCCAATGTTGGCCTAAAACATAAGTTACGTTTTTAAGTCCGGCCAATTTTTTAAGCGATGGCGCCAGTTCTTCTTTGGATTTCAGGTCCGTGACAACCACTTGCGCTCCGATTTCAGACAAAAAACGGACGGTTCCTATTCCACCGCCGTGAAGGCCTAGTCCCATCACTGTAATTTTTTTACCTTTCAAATCGGAAATCCGCATAGAAACATACTAGCGCTTAATAATTCTTCCGTTTCTCACTTTCTCATATTTTCCCTGTTTAATGACTATTTTTCCGTTCACTAACATATATTCCACCCCTTTGGAATATTGATAAGGATGGCCATTTTCTGAAGGACTGGCAATTTTATTTTTATCTAAAACTAAAACATCCGCCGCGTATTTTTCCTTAAGCCTGCCCCGTTTTTCAATACCGAATTTTTCGGCTGGAAAGGAAGTCATTTTTTTCACCGCCTCTTCAAAGCTTAGCGTTTTTTCCTCCAAAACATATTTAGCTAAAATTTTAGAAAAAGAACCAAATGACCTGGGATGGACCAGCTCTCCTGTTTTTGAATGAAAAACGCTGTATCCTGATCCGTTAGTGGCTATCATCGACAGCGGATGGAGAATAGCTTTTTTAACGTTTTCTTCGCTTAAAACTTCCATAGAAGTTATGACGCGTCCTTCCGAAGCGATTAAAATATCAATAATTGCTTCCTCCACTTTTTTATCTTGAAATTTCGCAATTTCCGTTATTTTTCTGCGAGTCAGAGTTTTGTCCAGCGGACTCGAAGCGATTTCGACCTTATCATATTCAAAGCCGGATTCTTCCATTTCTGAAATTACTTTAGCGCGAATGGCCGGGTCTTTCAGACGATGAAGCATCATCTTCTTCCCTCCTTCCGCCACCCATGACGGCAAAAGCGTATACAAAACCGATCCGGTGTTGATATAGGGATAAACGTCAAATGAAATATCCATGCCGGACTTGGAAGCCCTGTCAATCAGAGCCAGCGCGTCTTCCATTTTGCGCCAATTGTTTTTTCCTACAGCTTTGAGATGGGAAATATGGAGCTTAACTTTGGTCTCGCGGCTAATTTTTACCGACTCTTCTATAGAATCGATTAATTCATTTCCTTCGTCTCTGGTATGCGTGGCGTAAACCCCGTCATATTTCTTGACAATCCGCGCCAGGTTTATAAGTTCGCTCATCGGAGCTAGTCTGGCATGAGTATAAATAAGACCAGTGGACATGCCCAGCGCCCCATCCTTCATAGATCGAGCGAATGAACGAATAATATACTTTATTTCCTTAGGATTAGGACTTCTTAGTTCGTCTTCCAGCACGCCTCTTCTTAATGTCTCGTGCCCGATCAACGTCGCGAAATTCACCGATAACTTTCCTCCTCCTAAAAATTTAAAAAATTCATTGAGGCTTAACCAATTAAAATTAACGGTTCTAAGGTCGATCCATTTCTGAATAGCTTTGATAGTTTCAGCTCGCGCCAAAGGCGCTAGCGACGATCCGCAGTTACCGCCAACTATGGTAGTAATTCCTTGATATAAGAGGCTTTCCAGATCCGGATTTAAAAATATTTGCCAAAAAGTGTCGCTGTGATTATTAACATCGATAAAGCCTGGGCAGACGATTTTTTCTCGGGCATCAATCTCAATTTCTCCCCGATCATCATGTAATTCCCCGATTTTAGCGATTTTATCTCCCTTAATTCCGACATCGGCCAAAAACATAGGTTTTCCAGTACCATCGATAACGTTGCCGTCTTTTATGATAATATCGTACATATTCAGTAAACAGTAAGCAATGAACAGTGAATAAAAAAAATATTCTATTACTGTTCCTTGATCACTGATTCTTGATTATTGATTATTGATTCGCAATGTATTCCGCCATCTCCACCAGCCTATTGGAATATCCCCATTCGTTATCGTACCAGCCGACTATTTTAACCAGATTTCCGTTAGCCATGGTAAGAGACAAATCAACGATAGCGCTGGCGGTGTTTCCTTTGAAATCCATCGAGACCAATTCTTCGGCGTTAGTTTCCAGAATTCCCTTAAGTTCATCCCGCGAAGCTTTCTGAAAAACTTCGTTAATCTGGAAAACTGTGGCTTCTTTTTTAATATTGGCGATAAAATCCACGATAGACACTACCGGGGTCGGAACGCGAAGTGAAATTCCGTCCAATTTTCCTTCCAAATGCTTCATGGCTCTAGCTACCGTCCTAGCCGCTCCGGTCGTGGTCGGAATAATATTCAGCGCCGCCGCCCGCGCCCGCCTTAGGTCTTTATGCGGAAGATCCTGAAGCCTTTGATCGTTGGTATAAGAATGAATAGTGGTCATAAAACCTTTCTCCACTCCGAAATTATCGTCTAGCACTTTTATCATCGGTGCCAGGCAATTGGTGGTGCAACTTCCATTGGAAACAATGTTTTCGCTGGATTTATATTCGTGTTCATTCACTCCCATAAGATAAACCGGAATATCCTTTCCTTTAGGCGGCGCCGAGAGAATCACTTTTTTGGCTCCAGCGTCAATATGCTTTCGCGCTTCTTCTTTTTTATTAAAGACTCCTGTGCATTCTAAAACCGCATCAACTCCCAGTTTTTTCCAGATCAAATTTTGGGGATTTGGTTCTTGAAAAAATTTTATTCTGGTTCCGTTTACGATAAGCTCGGAATTTTTTTCGTCAATAAAAACGTCTTTAGAATAAATTCCGTAGGAGGAATCGTATTTTAACAGATGAGCGGCTGTTTTGAGATTGGTCAAGTCGTTTATGGCCACCACCTCTATATTTTCTTTGTCAAAAGCAATTTTGAAAGACGGTCGTCCGATCCGGCCAAAACCGTTAATAGCGATTTTAATCATAATTTTATCTTATTTTTATAGCGAGGATAGTTTTTATTTTTTGCATAAGGATGCTTCATTGAACAAATATACCTTAGTCGGAGATCTCCTGGAGCAAAAAATAAAAACTATCCAAGTGTCTTTATTTTACCTCAATTTCGGTTATTTTCCAACTTGAACCAGTGGTGCTTCGGATTACGAACTCCGTCTTCTTTAAAACCGACCCATTGGCTAAGTTTTTAAGCCCAAACTCAAGGTTTTTTAAATTTATCTCTTCGGCGTGATCGGGAAAATTATCGTGCGCGAGAGTTATCTTGCCGATTTCAAGACTGACTCTCTTTATATTTTTTAGTTTTTGCTTTATGGATATTTCTTTCAAAGTATCCATAATTTCTTTAGCAAGTAAAAAATCGTGCATATTTTCGCTTTAATGCACCGCGCAGGCGATGCATGGATCGTAAGCGCGAATGAACCCTCGGAGCTTTCTTTTCCGACTTTCTTCGTCTAAATTCATAATGCTCGGGATGTATTCCGCTATATCATCTTCCAAATTAGATAAGAATTGAGCGGTGGGCGTAATAATATTTACGTTCTTAACATAGCCTTTGGCATCAATCTCCACATGATAATAAAGCGTGCCGCGCGGCGCTTCCACGGCTGCCACTCCCAAGCCTTCTTTGATTTGATATTTTTTTGCGAGAACTTCATTCCAGTCTGAATTAAGCAATTGCTTAATCAGCCGCTCTGATTCCGAAATGGAATGAATCAGTTCCACCATCTGGGCTAAGATATTATTAAAGGGATTATAATTAGGAAACTCCCATTTGAGACTTTCCAGATATTGATGCGCCTCTGATTTTAATCGGCTTTTATTAATATTGACTCTCGCGATAGCGCCAACCATATAGCTTTTTCCTTTATGTTCCACTCTCTTTACAACTTCCTGTTGTCGCTGAAGCTCGTGAAAGTTATTTTCAAACTTATCCACTGGGATATGCAGTCCCAGATTAGACGCGATATCGCCGTCATAAATAGCATACCCGCCTTTTTTAACTAAACTTATATACTCTGTTTTACGAGAAAACTGGGGCAAGATAATTTTTTTGAAAAACTCTCCGAGATTCAAAGCTTCTTCCAAGACATTTCCCGAATCGCGGACTAATTTTTTAAGATCTCCCAGATCAGGCTTTTTCTTGAACCCGCCCACCTCGTTGGTTAAAGGATGCACCGCCCGCCCGCCGATTACCCTTACGATTTCCAAGCCATATTCCCGGATTCTAATGGCTTTCTTTGTTTCTTCCGGATATTTCCGAACCAGTTTTATGTCATTGTCGATATTTAAAAAATCGGCCAGCGACAAGAAAAAAAGATGCAAGCCATGCGAATGGATAATCTGACCCAGTTCCATAATTTCGCGCAATTTTTCCGTTTCTTCGCTGACTTTAATATCCAAAGCGTTTTCAATGGATTTAATAGCCGCAAGATTATGCACTACCGGACAGATGCCGCAAATTCTTTGCGCCACAATCGGCATATCTTCAAAATGACGGCCGATTAAAACCCCCTCGATGAGCCGTGTGCCTTCCTGAACTTCCAATTTGGCTGATTTCACATCTCCTTGAATCACACTGGCCATAAACCCAGCATGTCCTTCCATCTTGGCAATGTGGTTGATTTTAATTATCATTTGGTTAAATTATTTATTTTACCATTCAAGGTGGCAAACTGATTTCAGTTGCGACAAGTCTTGTTCTGTCGGCGCCGGATTATCCAAATCCTGATCGCCGATGAGATAATACATTATCGATCGGGAATTTTCAACATGGTCGAAACCCAAATAATGCCCGAATTCATGAGCAAGCGTCAATTTTAAATCAGACTCTTCCTGAAACTGATAGATATTGATAGCTTGCCCGTTAAAAATTCCTTTTTCAAATTCCCGCGCGCCGCCGTATTTATTTCTATAAGTCGTCAGATTGGCGTTGTATTGATTGACAATTTTATTCTCTTGTTTAGTTAAACTACTGGATCTTCCAGCCAATTTATTGATTTCTTCCTGCCGATCTTTCAAGCCATCGCATAAATCTTTCACTTCTCTTCTTTCGTCTTTCAGTTCTTCATATTCTTCCGGAGGCGCGCCGCCTCTTTCATTCCAATACTCCACTTTTTTATTATATTCTTCCAGTTTATTTTTACATTCCGCCAGCGCTTTTTCATAAGCTTTCATTTTTTTATCGTAAGAACTTTGGATGGATTCATATTGCTTGGCCAGGATTTCCCGCGACATTTCGAGACTACTTAAATCTTCTTCCAGTTTTTCCGCCTCCGCTGTCTGTTGCTGGCGTTCGTCAAAAATTAAATTAATTTTAAATTCCGACTGGGAATTGTATCCAAAAAGATTTTTATTGGCGGAATCTTCCCAGATTTTTTCCGCTTCTTGGGAAATTTTTATCAATTCTTCCCGAGAAATTCCGAATTTCGGATCTATCGCGCCGATAGAATATTCTAATGATCTGCCGCATGGCTGGCTGATTGCCTCATCAACCTTTTCAGAAACTGTTTTCACTGCCTCGCGCGCCTGTTTTTTATTGGATAGAATTATTCCGCCAGCGGATAAAAGAATGACAACTAAAAAATATTTCAAAAACTTTTTCATAAAAAATCATATTTTATATCATCGTAGCCGTTTTTTCTTCAATGTCATCGCACAACCCGTAAATTTCCGCTGTGTTTTCAAATTCTTCGTCGGTCATCATATTTTTCAAAGTTGCGCGCATAGCTTTAATATTTCCTCCCGGACGCAATCCGCGGCAACCCTGACAAACCATTTTAGCCGTTGGGCAGACGGCGTCGCAACCGCCCAGAATCATCGGTCCGAAACAGGGTTTTTTATCCAAAAGCAGGCAGCGATTGCCTTTCTTTTTACATTCCACGCAAACCGGCTGATCGGGAATTTTAGGCATACCGCCCTGCTTTCCCGGCAGGCAAGCTTTTAAAAGTTCCGGCATATAGCGCAGAAACTCTTCCCCGTTTATCGGACAACCGGGAAAGGTAAAATCCACTTTTACAAAATTACCAATTTCCCTGATTTCCTGGTTATCTATTCCCCGGAGATATTTGTAAACATGTTTGATCGTGTTTTTTCCTTCCTGATAATTTTTGATTTCCGGAATTCCGCCCATGGCCGCGCAATTCCCCAACGCCGCCAAAATTTTACTTCTCTTTCTGGCTTGCTTGAGCAGTTTTATATTATCTTCCGTCACCGGGTTGCCCTCCACTAAAACCAAATCGAGATCAGTTCCTGGATCATCTTCATCTTCCAAAAGTCTAAAATCAACCATTTCCATCCGATTTGCCAAATCTAAAAATTTCTGTCCCAAATCCAGCAACACAAATTGGCAACCCTCGCAGGAAGTGAGACTAATGATGGCCACCTTAGGCTTTATTTTATTTTTATCCATACGCGCGTTATAAAAGTTTAAGAGTATTTCTGGTATATTTCTCCAGATTATCCGCTTGGCGATTGGAAAGAGTTTGAGCCAGGCAATTCCAATGGAATGAAACCCAATCGCCTAATTTTACTTCGGGAACGATTGTTTTATCCCATTTTATTTCTTTCATCCTGAATCTGCCGAATGTAAATTTTTTATTTTTTATTATCGGCTGGCACTCAACGATAATTTTCGAATTATTTTTAGCTCTCACTATTTTTTTAACCCTGCCCCAGCCAACCCGGCAAAGGTCTTTCATTCGAGCCTCTTCAAGACTGACTCTTCCGGTTATCGTTCCGAAAATATAAACATGGAAGCTGTGGTGCGGACGAGAGTTTTTGGGAATAAGCTTCAGTCTCTCTTTCGCTTGGTTATTGGAAAGCAATCCGGGCCGAGTAAATTTATCCATGACCATCTTTTTCAAATCGTGGCTATTCACTTTGTCCAGCAGTTTATTGCCTACCCAAAAAGCTTCCACCACTTTATAATCGAACGGATCGGCAATATTATTCTTTTCGGCGATAAGCTTGAGGTAAGCAAAAGCGGCTTCAAATTTTTTAAGGACAGCCTTAATTTCCCGATCGGAAATTTTATTTTTTAAATAATCGCGGAGTTTTCTCCGATTCTCCCTTCCTTGAGGACCGCAGAAACCGAACTGATTGGGAGCCAGCCCGTAAGCAATGGCCAGTTTAAGTCCTGACGGCTTCTTTTTCCTGTTTTTTAATGCCCGCATAGCCGAAAATTATTATGACGATTACTCCTGAAACTATAAAAAAAGCTGATAAAATTTCACCCCAGTTGATTTTTCCACTGCTCAAAATAACCAGCATAGTGGTCACGGGAGAACCTAAAATAAGAACGGAACTGGCTACCGAAACTGGGATTTTCGCCAGTCCTCGATACCAGGTAATCACATAGCCGGACAGAAGAACGGAAGCGAGCATAACCCAGCCGATTTGCTTCAGATTTAAGCTGGTTGCCAGATCGCTTTGTCCGTTAATCCACAAATAAGCCAGAATAAAAATCGCTCCGAAAAACATGCGGGCCCAAGCTATCGTATCGCAATGGATTTTCTTCATCGCGTGTTTGGAAATAATATTTTCCAGCGCCCACAATAAAGTCGCGGAAAGAATCAGAAAATCGCCCCAGTTAGGAGCCAGTGAAAGGCCTCTTATCACAATTAAGTTGCCGATTAAAACTAATATGGCCCCGCCGAAAAAATATTTATTGATTTTTTCCTTAAGAAAGATAACGGCCAGCGCTGACACGTAAATAAACATTGTTTTGTGGATAAATGACCCTTGTAAAGCAGAAGTCGCGGCTAGACCTTTGAAAAAAAGAATGAAAGGAAGACTTCCTCCGATCAAACCGATAATTACGAGCGTGATCCAACTTCTGAAATTTAGCCTGCTTATCGCTGAAATATTTTTCCAGCTTAAGACAATTAAAGATAAAATCAGCGCCGCCAAAACATTTTTCATAAAAGTAAAAACGACCGGATCAAAAAAAGACACCCCTGATTTATTAAGATAAATGGAAACGCCTGAAATAATCGCAGTCATTATAATCAGCCCAATGCCTTTTTTATTCATGGGTTTATTTTTTATTGAATAATTTATTTATTTCCCGAGCTTGCCGACCGGTTATTTTGCTTACGATGATCCCATTCTGCGTGAGAACCCAGTCTCCTTTTTTGACTTTCAAAATGGAGCCTACTTTTTGAGTCTTACCGTTTTTCTTCAACGATACTTCAATAAAATCTTTCTTCACTGAAGCTACTTTTTTAGGGATGGTAAGGCACATATTTATATTTTTCCGTCGCTGCCAAAATATTTTATCCTTTGTTTGACCACTTCCTTCACAGCTTCCCGGGCGCCGCCGAGAAGTTTTCTAATATCAAAAGCGATGCTTTCCTGTTCCTTGACGGTGTTAATCAAATTATTGGCGAAGGCCACCCTGATAGCCGTATCCACGTTAAAACACGCGATGCCTCTTTTTATGACTTCTTGGACTTTTTCATTTTCCCAGTCGGAAGCGCCGTGAAGCACCAGGGGAATCCCGCAATTCCGATTAATCATTTCCAGTCTTTCCATATCCGGTTCTAATCTTTCTCTAAAAAATCCATGGGCGTTGCCGATAGCTACGGCCAGAGAATCCACGCCTGTTTCTCTTACAAAAGCTTCGGCTTGTCCAGGATCAGTCATAAATTTTTTCCAATCCACTTCTCCGGTTTGCGCTTCTCCTAAATACGGCACATTGCCCAATTCCGCTTGAACATCCACGCTCTTTTCATGGCAAAAATCAACTACTTTTTTGGTAATTTCCAAATTGTCTTCATATTTTTTTCTTGAGCCGTCATACATCACGGTAGTAATGCCTATATTCGCCGCCCGCTGAATAATTTCAAAGCTTTTTCCATGATCCAAATGAATTCCTACCGGTATTTCAGGCGCGTAAAATTCAGCGTCATTTTTCACTAAATGATAAATTAATCTTCCGCCAGAATATTCCATAGTTTTTTCGGTTATCTGAACAATCACTGGCGAACGCATTTCTTTCGCTCCTTCAATAATGGCTCTCGTGGTTTCAAGATTGACCGTATTAAACGCTCCGACGGCATAGCCTCCCTCGCGCGCTTTAGCTAATATTTCTTTTACGCTGGTAACCATAAAAAAAATTAATTTTGATCGATTATTTTCGCGATTTTTATAAATTCATACGGCGTTAGACTCTCCTTGCCGACTAAAACTCCGTCCATTCCCGGATCAAGACAAACTTCTCCAACATTTTTGGCATCCACGCTCCCGCCATAGATGATGTTTGTTTTTTCGGCAATTTTAACTCCGTATTTTTCCACTAAAAATTTTTTAATCAAAAGGCGAGCGCTCATTATTTCATTAGTTGTTGGCAGATGGTCGGGATTATTGGAGCTTATCGCCCAAACCGGCTCATAGCAAATAATGATATCTTCTATCTTCACCCGGCTTATTTTTCTAAGACAGCCGTCCAATTGCTCAACAATCGCCAATATCCCATTCTCTTTCTGTTCCTCGTTTTCTCCGACGCAAAGAATAGGCTTCAGCCCGTTTTTAAGCGCCGCCCCGATTTTCAAATTTATTTCCTGGTTATTTTCGCAAAAATAGCGCCTTCTTTCGCTGTGCCCTAAGATTACAAAGTCCGCGCCTAAATTTTTGACCATACCGGGCGAAACTTCTCCGGTAAAGGATCCGGATCTTTCCCAGAAAATATTTTGCGCGCCGAGAAACACGTTTTTTCTTTTGAGTTCTTGGAAAGCTTCCAAATGCACCGCGGGAGGGCAAATCACGATTTTGGCATTTTTAATTCTCTTTCCGGCTGCTTCTTGCTTGAAATTATTAAAATACCGATCCCTTTCAAGAGCTGACAACAAATTCATCTTTAAGTTTCCAATAATTAATTTATTCATACCGATTTATATTTCCTCTTTTTTTCTGATCTTGATATGTCTCCTGATAAACCAAACTATGCCTAATATGACCATTATTCCAATAACTACATCGAATTTGTGAAAATAAGCGCCTAAAATTTCCCAATTATCTCCGGTTTTCTTTCCGGCATAACCCAGAAGAAAGCACCAAGGAAGAGATCCGGCAAATGTGTAAGCCGTAAATTTATAAAAATTCATCCTGGCAATGCCGGCGGGAAGGGAAATAAAAGTTCTTACCACCGGAAGCATTCGGGAAAAAAACACGGCAAAATTTCCATACTTATTGAAAAAATTATCCGCTATATCTAAATCATGCCGAGTTATCAAAATATATTTCCCGTACTTTTCCAAAAATTCCCGGCCTATCCAGATCCCTACCCAATAGACCGCGACCGACCCGGCCACCGAACCGATTGATCCGGCTAACGTTATTCCCAAAAGAGTGAACCGTCCTTGAGAAACCAAATAGCCGGAAAAAGGCATGATTATTTCAGACGGTAGAGGGATGCAAGCGCTTTCAATCGCCATCATCGCCGCCACTCCAGTATAACCCAATAAGGATATGCCTGATATTATAAAGCCTGCTAAAATCGAGATTATTTGTTCTATCATATTTTTAGCTACGCGTTTCTTAGATATTCAGCCGCCGCTTCCGGTTGAATAGTGGAAATTTCTATGCCTGTTGAAAGTTCGAATCCGGCCCAAACAGAAACGCGGGGCAAAATTTCAATGTGCCAGTGATAATGCGGATAATCTTGGCCGTCGCAGGGAGAGGTATGAATATAGAAATTGTAAGCCGGGTCGCCTAGAACTTTGTAAATTTTAGCGATAGCGGTTTTCAACGTTTCCGCCGCCAGAATCTTTTCCTTCGACCCGGTCCTTTCAAAATAAGGTTTGTGTTTTTTGGGAATCACCCAGATTTCAAAAGCGGCGCGCGAAGCAAAAGGGCAAAAAGCCAGATATTCGTCATTTTCAAAAACTATTCTTTTTTTATTTTCTTTTTCCCACTCAATCATGGCGCAAAAAACGCAGTATCGGTTCGCGCGGTGATAACTTTCCGCTCCATCCAGTTCTCCTTTGATGTAAGGCGAGACGACGGAAATAGCCGCCAGTTGCGAATGCGGATGGTTGATGGAAGCCCCGGCTTCTTTGCCGTGGTTATGAAAAATTTCAATGTAATTGACGCTCTGTTTATTCATCAAGCTGATATATCTGTCTTGATAAGCGTCAATTATCTCCGCCACTTCCGAAACATCCAAATTGGCGATTTGCCTTTCATGATCTCTCGTAACTAACAATTCGTGATAACCCACTCCGTTCATTCCGAAATACGGCCCTTCTTCAAAATGTTTTATTCTCTTGCTCCGGGAAAAGGCCGGATATTTATTGGGAAAAACTCTCAAGCTCCATTCGCCGTTTGAATTTTCATAAATCAAAACGTCTTTTTCCTGCCCCGTTTCTTCAGGCTGGCAGAAAAAACACGGCTGGCCGGGATCCTCGATTACTTTTTCTCTTTTTTGCGAAACGAATTCTTCCGGACGCTTAGCGCGCCCGGCGGCGATAACCACCCAGTCGCCCGTGACTAAATCCTGCCTCAACTCGGTGATTTTTCCGTTTTCTTTTTCTTTCTGTGTTTCCTCCTCCATTGGCAAATTTATTTCAAATTATATTTTCCCGTTGTCAGTCTGATCTTCGTTTTAAACAAATCCGCGAGAACCTGAAAATACCCGTTGGGCCCGGTAAGACCCACGGTTGATCCTTCTTCATTAAGCCATCTGACCGGCATTTGCTTGATCTTGAAGCCCAATTTTTTAGCCAGAACGATTAGCTCAAAATCAAAGCCGAAACGATCCACCACCATCCGGCTGGCCACCGCTTCGGCCGCTTTTTTGGTGAGCATTTTAAATCCGCATTGCGTGTCCGGATAACTCCAGAGGCCCAAAACTATTCTGATCGCCCAGTTGCCCAAATCTCCGAAAACCTCTTTCCATTTAGCTTGATGGATTTGAACAAAAGCGCCCGGGATACCTCTGGAACCGATTACCACGTCGCAGCCGTTTTTGAATTCAGGCAGAAACGCGTCTAGATGAGCGATGGAAGTGGATCCGTCAGCGTCAAAAAACAAACACAAATCGCCCTTGGCTTCCAAAAGGCCTTGCCGGACTACATAGCCTTTGCCATGATTTTCCTGGTTATTAATCACGCGCAAATTTTTCACTTGTCCCGAGTAGCTTTGGGCCACTTCGGCGGTTTTATCAGGCGAACCATCCACGATCACGAGTACTTCGTAGCTGAAACCTTTGGCGCTTAGAAATTTTTCCGTTTCCAGAAGATTGGGTCCGATTCTTTTTTCCTCTTTGTAGGCCGGAATGATAACTGAAAGATATGGATTATTTTCCATTTTACTTCTAGCTTAATAGTTACTTCACGCTTTCATTGTAGCACAAATCCAGCCAGCTTTGAAGAATAATCCGGGCCGCTTCCATGTCATCGTATTTTTTGATGCTTCTCGCTCCTTTTTCAATCAGATTGGCTTTGGCCATCTTGGTGGTAAACATCTCGTTATGATATTCAATTTCTATTTCAGGAAAAATTTTTTTTATCAACTTTCCTAATTTTTTTCCCTCGTATTCAACGCTCTTTTTATTAATGTAAGTCGGAACGCCGATGATGATTTTTTTCACTCGTTCTTTTTCGCAGATTCCGGCTATTTTTTGAAGCATTTTTTCATCGTTGGCCAGCACGGCGTAAGCAAAAGCGATTTTGGTAACATTATCCGCCAAAGCCAAGCCTACTCGGGCTTGCCCAAAATCTATACCCAATATATGGCTTGTTTCAGCCGAATTCAGGTCTTGTATTGACATTCCGTTTGTTTTATGATAGAATTATAGGTTGGTAGTTCTTTGGCAAAAAAATTATTCCCCCGCTGCCGAGGGTAAAAATATCGGGGAAGGAGAAATGATGTTAAAAAAAATCTTTTCGGGTGCTCTAGGAATGGCAGCCGGCTGTTCTTTCATAGCCGGAATTTTTTTAATGATTTCTAACATTCAAGGGGAAAGGGTGCCCGACGGGCATCCGCTGGACCCGTGGTGGATGGTATGGGTGCTATTGGTAATAGTACCCATATCGTTTGGGTTTGTGGCCTTGGAAACATGGCCATGGGAATGGGAAGAAAAAAAGGAGGAGGAAGAGGAGCCGGCCTCCAAATTATATACCGGACGGAGCCGGCACCTTCTCCGTCCATAACTTATATCCCGCCCGCGAACAGTCTCATTGTTCGCCGAGCAGGCAAAAGCTCTTTCGCCATATTATTTTTTGACGAAGGGGCTTTTTTATTTTCAAAAATCTTTACCTCGTCAGAATCTCGCAGCCGC
>CAZEYB010000014.1:0-13663 GCA_964516165.1 uncultured Bdellovibrionales bacterium
GAATTCTCGATTCTTTCCCCAAATCGAGCTTTTCTGGATTCAATCTCGGCCACTATCTCTTTAAATCGCGTCCGATTAAAAACAGCGCCCTTATCTTTATTTATAATGTATTCCCACTTGCGGCTATCGCTCCAGCCAGGTTCATAAACGAAATTATACCAAATATAAACGCAATAACCAGATGCTAAAACCGCTATAATAAACACCAGTATCTTAAATCCGACCCCGGAAAAAAAATCAAAAAAACATCGGCGCAGATTTTGTCGCCTAAAAAAGTTTTTCAGTTTTCCAACATTTAAGCCCAGTTTCATTATTTTTTAGTATTTAGCATAAACGACAGCGTTTATGACGCTGTTAAGTTCCTCTTTTTTCTCCGACTTATCCGGATTATTTTCAATCAAACCAGCGCCCATTGTGTCTTGACTGCTAATTTCAACTAATTCCTTCCTTGTCTGAATTGAAATGACATTAATATAAATCGGACTATTTTCCAGCATATTAATAAAATTCACGAGGCCGTTATAATCGCCGCGCAAATTAATTTGCATGGGAAAATAATCTTCAAAAGAGATCTTATCCATTATACTCTCGCTTCCGTTTTTATTTTTGCTGGCCGGTTTTTTATTTTTTTCTGTCACCTGGCTGACATCATTATCCTCAATCTTAAGATTCGCGATAATGTTGCCGGTTTTGTCGGCAATCGATTCTATATTTTCCATGAATCCAATTTCATTTTCGGGATTCAAAATTACATCCAGTGAATCTTTTTTAAACTCAAAGTTTTTCCAATCTTCTTCCATTTGAGGCAATTGACCCATTCTCGCCTTCTCAATTTCTCTATCCAAAATCTGCGCTTGGATTTTATCCGAGTCGGATATTATCGCCGAAACCAGATAACTGGTCAGGAAAACAGCAGCGGCGAGGAAAATTGCGGCATAACTCACAATCGCCGTCAATGCTTTATATTTGAACCGGGTATTTTTCATTTATTTCTTAAACAATCTCTATGAATATTAAAATTAATCTCGAAATCAATACTATTTTTACCGGCTAAATCAGAGAGCGGAAAATTAATGTCGGAGAAACATGCTTCGCTTACCAGTTTTTCTTTAAATTGAATCAAACTATCCCGGTTATCAGCTACTCCTTTAAGAGCTACTTCGTAGTCGCTAGTGCCTATTTCTTTTATGGAAATGGATGGAGAATTTTTCTCGCTTAACTTAACCAATAAATTAGACCAATACAACTGATCGGATTTAATCCCGGCGATTTCCGCAATTTTTGAATTTATTTCCTCGAATCGATCGTCATAATTCTTAATCTTATCGTATTGGAGAACTTTTTCGCTTTCCTTCTGAATAACTGAACCAGCAGCTAATTCAAGCTTAAGAATATACCTGAAACTTACAAGCATAGCCAAAAAAACAATCAGAATCAGTGTCAGCGCCGCTTCCGCCCGTGCCATCAATTTTAACTTTTCGACGCGATCAATTTCCTCTTTTTTATTTGGCGGTATTAAATTAAGTTCAATTTTCATAAATTATTTCGCATCGCCAGTCCTATGACAGTGGCGTAGCGGATAGAATTTTCCCGGCTTATCGGGGGCAACCTCTTGCCTAAATTTAAATTAATCCAAGGATCGCCTAAAATCGTTTCTTTCCCCAGCCTCAGGGTGAAATAGGGCACCAAACCCTTGAGATTGGCGCCTCCTCCCGAAATGATAATTTTGCCGATTTTGTTTTTAGACTGGGACAAATTCTGATAAAAATCCATGGTCTTTTCTATTTCCTTGGACACATTTTCCAAAAGCGGCCGTATGGAATCAAAAATAGAATTGTTTTTGAAAGAACGCTCGATGCCATAATTTATTTTTATTTTCTCCGCTTCTTCTAGATTGACGCTGAAAATATCGGTAATGGCCTGAGTAATATTTGAAGCGGAAAATGGAATGCTGGAGGTAAAATAAGGTATAGAATCTTCCGTAATTATAAAACTGGTTTTTTCGCCGCCCAAATCAACTATTAAATAGGTTTTCTCGGCAATTGAATTTTGAGGAACAATACTTCTGACCGTCGCGACAGATTCCATTTCCAGTCCGTAAACAGAAAGCCCGGCCTGTTCCATGGTCTTGATTAAATTGTCCGCTATATCTTTCACCACGGCCACGGTTAAAATATTCTGTTTGCCGTCTTCTTCGTTCAAAAATTGCCAGTCGTAATAAACCTGATCGACTGGGAGAGGGATATTGGGCTCAATTTCCCACTTAATCGCTTCACTGGCTTCTTCCAGGCTTACTTTGGGAATACTGATAATCCGCAAAAATACTTTCGATTCCGGAATGGAACAGATGACTTTTTTGGTGTTTATTTTCTTAGGACCGGCCTCTTTGATTATATCTCGAATTATCTCGGCCACTTTTTCCTGATTGACTATTCTGCCGTCTTCAATGTACCCGGCTTTTATATCGCCTGAATTATAACTTCTTATCCGGTCGCTATCGCCATTTTTTTCCAGTTGAAAAACCTTAGCGGAAAAATCGCTAAGATCCAAGCCTAGATATCTGTCGTCCAAGTTTATAATTTTTTTATTCCAGAAAGCCATGACTGAAAAAATTTAGCTTATTAACATTTTAGCACATTCGCTGATCCGAACTAGAGCTCTTCCCACAAATCGATGGAATATTCCGTCCCGGTGGGAAAATAAGGCGGGGGGCAATAAAGAAGATTATTGTCAAAATTATAGGTCCGCACTCCGAATCCATTAATTCCATGATTAAAATATGGTTGTAGATAAGAGGCAATAGCACCGTTAAATGTCAAAGTGCTTTTGTTGTCAAAAGCATAACTAGCCCTGCTCACTCTTCCCGATTGAGCCAAAAGCGCGGCATCCACAATAAAATTCTCCGGACAGTCTCTTATAACAGAAATATTCCTTTGGGCAACAAGACCAATCATATTATTGCAATCATAATTGGCATAGCGTATATTATTCAATCCGATAAATATATCTGCTGTAATCGTTCCGGAAAGATCAGCCGCTGCTATTGTGATCCTATTATTGTTAACTGCTCCATCTACCCAGACATTGCCTTCAATAAAAATAATTCCATTATTAGGAATTGCATAAGCACTGGTACAATCATTCCCTCCGCACGAATCACAAGTACCGCTACCGCTATTTTTCCTGTAACTGGTAGGATGATAGGCAGCATGGTGATAGGAAGCAACAGTGCAAATATCAAAAGTCCCGTTACTTTTAAGAATAACCCGTTTTCCATCATCCGGCGATTCATAATCAAAGAAGCATCCGGTATCCGTGCAGTCGTTTATGGTTGTGCCATTAGGAGACTGGGCTTCAGTTTTCATATTTTCCAGATCAGTTAGAACTCCGTTAAAACTGACTTCTGGCACTGGAAATTGACGACCAGCTTCAAAAATATCTGGCCGGTTAGGAACTGTATTTTCCGGCCAGGGATAAGCTGGTGCGGCAGGATCGGCCGGATTAACTTCGGTATGCACGCCAAAATCCAAACTGCTACCTCCGTGCGTAGGATCATTAAACCTGGCAGGCGTGGAAGAAACAATATTGTGAGCCAGACCGTTAAAAAGAATCCCAAAATTAGAATGAACTTTGCCATATACTTCTGAATCGCTGCCAAAATTTACAAAACCATCAATCACCCACATATACTCGCTCCAGGAAGGACGACGAAACCTTACTCTTATTACACGTTCCGAGTCAGACAATTTGAGCGATTTGCCAGTTGATGTAATTGAAGCTATGGTTGAATAACTGTCTGGCGGATCCAAATGAATTGTATAATTACCAATAACTTCACCCGTTTCAGGATCTTTATAATCTTCAATGTAGTCTCCGGATACTCCTAGAGTGGAATCATCCTGCCAGAAAACTTTAAGCTGTTGGGCGTTCATGCTATCAGTCGCGTGAGCCAGATACCAGCGATAGTAATAAACTCCGGCTTCGGCAACCTGAAAAGCTTTCTCGCGTTCAATCCGATTAGCGCTGAATTTCAGCTGGGCAACAATGTAACCAATAATAGAAGTCAAAAGAATCATAACCACTGTCATAATAACCAGCGCGTAAGCCAGCGCCGAACCTTTTCTAATTGAGCTTAAATTTTTGTTTTTTGTATTTTCTGTTGACATTTCGCTTTATTCTTTATTTTTAATTCTTTTTACAGTCCGAACCGATCGTGATCGTTTAAATTCCTCATTTCGGCAAATGATCGGATTTCAACATTATCCGGCGCCCGATCCGGATTTATATTTATGTGAATCGTTATTCTGACCAAGCGGATATCCGGCGCCGAAGCCGGCGTATTCACCGGATTGTTCACGCTGTCTTCCGGATAATCGGCGTCATAATAAGCGAATATCGGATTATCCGCGTCGTTTACCACGCACGAAGTAATTGTTTTAATCTCGCCGTATCCGGAAGCGTAAGTTACAGGAAAACCGGAAGAAGGTTCGCGAATGCCCATTAAAAGATCGCCGGCGCTCCGGTAAAAATGGAGCCGTTCTGTTTGTCCATCCCGATCATAATCGGAAAATATCACCAGATCGTTATCATCGGCGGAAACAACCGGATAAGCGCCATTATCTCCTTGGCGCGCTTCGCGAATATATCCCACTACCCGATTCACCGCCTGCGATGCTGCCATAGAAGTCTGACCCATTTCAATCGTGTAAGCGTTTTGAGTCCATGATCTTGAAAGCAAAATCGTAAAACCCTCGATGCCAATTGTAAAAATCGCGATCGCCACAATCGTTTCAATCAAAGTTAGGCCTTTATAACTTTTTATTTTCATAGCGACATTTAAGAACCAGTAAGCAAAACGATTTCCTCTTTTAAATTATTAGCATCAATTGTAACTTGGCCTGAATAATCATTGTGGTTCGGAGCAGTGACCGCGAGGTCATATGTGCCATCAGAAAAGAGAGGATCTTCCGCGTTGGGGAAAAAAGCCATGCCATCATCACCTGTGATAATAGTCGCATCATATCCCGAAGCGTTAGTCAGATGAACTTCCGATCCCGAGACAGGAGAATTATCACTTTTAACTTTTACAAGCAGCGCGGTCGTGTTATTAGGACTGATATTAACAACTAATTCTTCCGTACTTCCATGTTCCAAATAAAATGAAGCAATGTTAGGATTTATTTCGGAAAAAGATTCAACCGGATTTATTCCAATAATGAGATAGCCCGATTCTAAAAGATTGAATTCATATAACCCCGGGCTGATTTTTCCGTAATCCTTTATGCCATTTGATCCGGTTTGACCGGCTTCATCCAAATTATAAATTGCTATATCGGAATCAACAATATCAGTCCCGATTTTTTGTCCGCCTTTAAGGTTAAAATTAATGTTAGGCGCAGTGTTTTCTAAATAATCCGTGGTCTTTAAAGTAAAATTAGTCAGTTCGTTTTGAAACATATTGATCGTATTTATCGCTCCGGTTATTACCGAAGCATGCTCGTGAACCGGGAAAAAGGGAGTTTCATCATAAGGAGGCAACGTGACCACGGTTTCGTAGTCGTTTTTAGTAAGTGTTATCTGATATTTTCCAATCGATTCGGCCAGACCAACCAGCATCAGCCGTCCGAAATTATCCGTGCTATGCGTTTCATCCAGACCGGTATCCGCGTTTCTGACGCGAACATTGCTTTGAGGAACCAGCGCGTTTTGGTTTTTGTCGCTGGTAACATTCACTACCAAAATCCCCAGTCCGGTTGACGGCTGTTCGATGCCAGCCGGAACAAATCGGGACGAAGTAGTCACGCTTTGATTGCCTCCTTCCCAGGAAACAGTTATTTTTACGTATTTATAATCAACAAATCCGCCGATCGTATCGTACGGATAAAGCCCGTCATACGGATCGTCTTCATTTCTAATCTGCGTAAAAACATGGAAAGTCAGACCATTCCGCGCCACATCTTCGTTCTGGCTCAAATTTCCCGGCGGCACGCTTGTGGCAAGAGCCACATCCTCAAAAGCCAAATTTCTGACCACTTCCATTTTTTCATTAGCAAGCGCGTTAGCAATAAGCCGGTTTTTAGCCAAGATGATATAGCGCGTTCCCGTTGTCCAAGCGGCGTAAAAGCTAACCGTAATGACTGAAAAAACAAACAGAAACGCGAGCATTTCAATCAGAGTGAAACCGCTGTGGTTTTTTTTAGAAAAAAAACGCGAGTTTTTCATTTTTATTTTATATTGTCCATAATCGAATACATCGGCTGGAGCATGGAAATCGCGAAAAAACCCACAGCCGATCCGATTAAAATCATGAGAAACGGCTCAATGATGGAGGAAATATTTTTTGAAAACTGGGAAACTTCCTCTTCATAAAATTCAGCCAGCTTCAAAAGGACTGTTTCCGTTTTGCCTGTTTCTTCTCCTACTCGGATCATCTGGGATACCAGTACGGGAAATATCTTTGGATTCTCGGCGATAATATCGCTTAAATTAATTCCTTTTTGAATACTGGCGACGCCATCACTGATAGCGTTCTTGTAATAATAATTAGTGAGCGTCCGAGAAATTATTCTTAATGCCTCCACAGCTGAAATGCCGCTTTTTAAAAGCGAGCTGTAAATGCGGGCGAAGCGGGCGCAATTAACTTTCTTTACGATATTTTTAATTACGGGCAGATTGATGGCAAAAAATCCGATTGTTTTTTTTCCAACTGAAGTGGCGAGAAATATTTTTGAAAAAAAAGCTGTCATTATGAATCCGGCCGCCACGGCAAAACTGTGTTTTTTTAAAGCATCGCTTATAGCGATAATGAATCGCGTCGTAGCCGGCAGTTCGACATGCATATCGGTAAAAACACCGGTAAGTTTGGGCAGTATATAAGTAAGCATAAGAATGGCAATTCCAATCATAGCTATCAGAATAACGGCGGGATAAGTCATGGCTCCCTTTATCTTGCTCATAAGCTCGTGCTCTTTCTCCAATTGAGTGGCCAAAATATCCAGCACCTCTTCTAAATTGCCGCTGGATTCACCTACTCTTATCATATTGACAAAAAGATCGTTGAAAATTCCAGGATATTTAGCCAGTCCGTCAGCCAGCGTTTTGCCCCCTTGAACGTCGTTGAAGATATCTTCAAGAATCAAGGTAAATCTCTTTTTTTTAGTTTGCAAAGATATGTTTTTAATCGCCCGTGAAATAGTTAAGCCGGAAGAAACCATAACGCTTAAATTCCGAGTGAGCATCAGTTTGTCAGTCAGAGATATTCTAACGAACCTATCGAAGAATTTCACTTTGACTTCGCCGGTTTTTTCCGATTCCAATTCCTTGAAAGAAGTCAAGACAAAATTTTCCGCTCGAAGTTGAGCGGCCAAATCTCTTTCGTTTTTTACCTCCAATTCTCCGCTTTTAGTTTGGCCGGAATAATTTTTAGCCGTGTAAAAGACTTTCATTCCTTTGATACCCTTAATATTTCTTCTACCGAAGTAATTCCTAGAATCGCCTTGATAAACCCATCTTCAAGCATAGTCAGCATTCCCTGGGCTTTAGATTTCTGTTCAATCTCTTTGGCAGTAGCTTTTTGAGTGATCATTTTTTTTATTTCTTCGTTCACTTCCAATACTTCAAATATGCCGCTTCTTCCATGATAACCTTCACCATTGCATTGTTCGCATCCGACGGACTTATATAATCCAATATCTTTCCAAGTGTCTTTGGCTTTTATTTTTCCCCGAATTATATCGTTTTTTTTAATCGTTTCTAAAATTTCATCCATATTATAATTTTCTTTCAACGTTTTGAGCGTTTTTTCGTCCACCTTATATTCTTTCTTGCAATTCGGACATAATTTCCTCACCAAGCGTTGCGCCATTATCACATTGACGGTCGAAGCTATCAAAAAAGGTTCCGCTCCCATATCAATCATCCTCGGAAGCGTTCCGGCCGCGCTGTTGGTGTGCAGAGTGGAAAGAACCAAGTGCCCGGTCATTGCTGAATGAACGGACATTTCTAGAGTTTCTTTGTCTCTGATTTCCCCTACCATAATTATGTCTGGATCTTGCCTGAGAAGCGATCGAAGTCCCGTGGCAAAAGTAAGACCCACTTTAGGATAAATCTGCGTTTGATTAATTTTCGGCATGCGGTATTCCACCGGATCCTCAACCGTGCTGATATTAACTTCCGGAGTGTTGAGAATGTCCATAATGGTATAAAGAGTGGTAGTTTTTCCGGACCCGGTAGGACCCGTAACCAATATCATGCCGTTCGGCCGTTTAATTTCACGATGGATTATTTCCAAGCCCGTTCCCGCAAGTCCCATCAATTCCAGCGTCATGCCCTTGGACGATTCATTTAAAAGCCGCATAACCACTTTTTCTCCGTCAAAAATAGGCAAAATGCTGACGCGAAAAGAAATTTTCATCCCCTCTTTCTCTATTTTAAACCGACCGTCTTGAGGCACTCGATGCTCATCCAATTTCAAATTAGACAAGACCTTAATTCTGGCTATAATTCCATTCCGGATCTGTTTGGGAAGAATCATGGCTTCGTGCAGAATGCCATCTATTCGATAGCGGACTCTCAATTCTTTTTCATCCGGTTCAATATGGATATCGCTGGCACTCTGCAAAATGGCGTGCTTTATAAGCGTATCAACAATTCTTATGATCGGCAGTCCTTGAGCGATTTTTTCCAAATCTTCCTTAGCTTCTTCGGCGCCGGCTTCTGTGGCGTTTCTACTGATGATATCGCCGAATTCAGCCTTTAGACTTTTGCTGTATTGTTTCAGAACAGTTTCTATGCTTTCGTTGGAAGTAAGGCAAGAAATTATCGTAAAACCAGTCTTCTTGCGGATAAAATCAATGGTCTGAATGTCTTCCGGATTAGTCATCGCCACTTTCAGTTCTTTTCCGTTTTTTTCAAAAGCCACGATTTTGTATTTTTTGGCAATCGGCTCGGGCACAATCTGGAGAATATCTTGAGAGATGATCTCCTTGGAAATATCAACAAAAGGAATGCCTAAAATATAAGCATAAAGTTTCTTGAGTTTTATTTCATCCAATAAGTTCTGCCCAAGAAGAATGTCGCCCAATTTTTTGCCTTCCTTTTCCGCTTCATTGAAAGCCGCTTCTAAAGCTTCCGTCTTTACCATTCCCGAATCATGGATGAAATCTCTAAGTTGTGCGTTTTTAATTTTCACGCTTTATATTTTCAATGTTTCTTTAATTTTCATCACGATTTCTTCCAATCTATAATTGGATTTAACGAGATAAGTGGTAGCGCCTTTTTCAAAAGCTTTTTGAATATCTTTCGCGCTCTCTAAATTAGTAAGAAGAATGACCGGAATATTTTTTGTTTTAGGATCGCTTTTTATTTTATCCAATACCACGTAGCCATCCATTTTGGGCAAAATTATATCCAAGATTACCAGATCGGGCATTTCGGTTATAACAAGCTCTAAGCCCTTTTCTCCATCCAAAGCGCTTAACACTTCAAATTTTTCACTCGTTAGGTATTCACTCAAGGCTTTTTGAAGCGTAACTTCGTCTTCGATTATTAATATCTTCATTTTTTTCATATTTTTCATATGATTAGCGATTTAATTTTTTATCATAAGGCAAAGAAAAACTGAATACCGACCCGACGTTTTCGATCGATTGAAACCAGATGCGTCCGCCTAATTGCTCTATTATGTTTTTTGAGATAAAAAGACCAAGACCGGTTCCTTCAGTTTGGTATTTGACAGCATTGTCGCTGCGGAAGAATTTATCGAAAATTCGGGCGTGTTGCTCTTCGGGCACCCCCACGCCGTTATCTTTGATCTCGAAAACCAAGTAATTGCCTCGTTTAAATATTTTTATCTCCACCTTTCCTCCGCTGGTATTGTATTTAATCGCGTTACTAATAAGATTTTCCGCTACTATTTTAATTTTTTCCGGGTCGCCGAAAGCTAACGGCAATCGTTTCTCAAAATCGACCGTCAATTCAATGCGCCGAGATTTAACCAGAGACATAATTTCTTCAAGAATATTTTGGATAATTTCTTTAAAGTCAAAATGTTGTTTTTTTAAGATTAACCCTTGCTGATCAATTCTGGCCACTTCCAGAAGATCATTCACTAATTTTGTCATTCTATCGCTTAACGCGGCGACATTGCTCAAACTCTTAAGCTGTCTCTGATTGAGCCCTTGGCTGAACTTAGTGAGCAAAAGCTCCGTTTCCCATCTCATGGCCGAAAGCGGAGTTCTTAGCTGATGAGAGGCGACAGAAACAAATTCGCTTTTCATTTTATTAACTTTAATCATTTGCTCTATCATTCTCGTCACGAGAGTTCCAACAATCAACACTACTGTCACTACGGAACATTCAGCGATAATCAAAATCTGAGGGCTATCGTAATTTTGGGAAATAAAGTAAGTGATAGCCATAATAATGATATTAACCAATCCCATTGCTATAAAAAGTCCTCCCGGAGTCTGCCAGGTCTTAACACCTAAATCATCGGCTTGTTTCTTTAAATTAAAGTCATTGATAAATCGCATTTTTGTTTTTGCGTTTAAATTATACCACAAAAATCAAAAATAGCAGAGTCCCGCGATAGAACCCTGCCATTTAAAGATCCGCGTTCGATTTTTACATCATCGGCATTGGCGGAGTATGGCCCTGATTTTCTTTCTCCGGTTTATCGGCGATCGCCACTTCAGTGGTGAGAAGAATAGCTGAAACACTTACGGCGTTCTCCAAAACAGTTCGGGTAACTTTCAAGGGATCAATGATTCCGGCCTTAACCATATCCTCCGCGTATTTATTTTCCCGGGCGTCGTAGCCGAAATTTTTACTCTTGCTGCCTATCATCTTATTCAAAGCTACCGCCTCTTCAATCAAGCCGGCATTTTTCACGATCTGTTTGAACGGCTGAACACAAGCGTTTATTAGTATCATTGAGCCGTTTTTAGTTTCCCTTTCCGTAACATCTTCCGCCGCGCTGGTTTTGCTCTTTATTTTTTTTAATACCGCGTCTGCCGCTTTAGCCAAAGCCACTCCGCCTCCGGCCACAATTCCTTCCTCATAAGCCGCGCGCGTGGCAGCTAAAGCGTCTTCCATCTTATGCTTCATATAGGTCAGCTCAGTCTCCGTGGCCGCTCCCACTTTCACTACGGCTACTCCGCCGGAAATTTTAGCCAGTCTCTTCTGAAGTTTTTCCCTGTCGTATTTGCTCTCCGCTGATTTTATCCGCGATTTTATTTGGACGATCCTGGCTTCAATATCTTTTTTCTTTCCTTTTCCGCCCACGATAGTCGTGCTGTCTTTAGTGGAAATAACTTTAGCCGATCGCCCGAGACTGGCGATCTCGGTATTTTCCAGTTTTAAACCTTTCTCTTCAGCAATAACTTTTCCACCCGTGAGAATCGCTATGTCTTCCAAGATTTCTTTTTTCGTATCGCCAAATTCCGGCGCCTTGACCGCCAACACATTCAATACTCCGCGCAGTTTATTGACTACGAGAGTCGTCAGCGCTTCGCCTTCCACTTCATCGGCGATAACTACGATATCTTTTTTTCCGGAAGCGGCAATCTTTTCTAAAAGCGGTAAAATTTCCGAAAGACTGGTTATTTTTTTATCCGTGACAATCACATACGGGTCTTTCATTTCGGCCTTCAATGATTCGCTATCAGTAATCATATAAGGAGAGATATAACCTTTATCAAAACTCAAACCTTGGGCGATTTCTTTGGAAAGACCGAAGGTCTGGGATTCTTCGACGGTTATAACGCCATCTTTCCCCACTTCAGAAATTACGTCAGCAATCATTTTCCCCATCTGGGAGTTTTCCGCCGCTATGGTGGCTACTTGCGCGATTTCCTCTTTGGACGAAATGGATTTTGAATTATTTTTAAGCTCTTCCAGGATATCGTTCTTGGCTTCTTCAATTCCTTTTCGGATCATAATCGGATTCATCCCGGAAGCGACCAACTTTAATCCCTCTTTGGCGATAGCTTGCGCCAAAATTATAGCTGTTGTCGTGCCATCACCGGCCACATCATTGGTTTTGTCGGCCACTTCTTTAGCCAGTTCCGCTCCGATGTTTTCGAATTTGTCTTCCAGCTCAATTTCTTTGGCGATAGAAACTCCGTCATTGGTAATGACTGGCGTTCCAAACCCCTTGTCCAGTATGACATTCCGCCCTCTGGGTCCGATAGTGATCTTCACGGCATCCGCCACCCGATCCAGACCCGATTTTACTTTTTCCCGGGCTTCTTCGCCAAATTTTATGATTTTTGCCATATTTTTATTATTAATTATTAATATCAGCCGATTTAGCAGTCAACTGACTCGAGTGCCAGCATATGTCATTCTATAAAAATTATCTTGTCTCGTCAAGACATTTTTTAATTCTCACTTCATTTTAATTTTAAAATCTTTTCATAAAAACTTTCAAAAATTCTCGGGCCTTGTTTTTCAAAATCAGGCCAAAAAGCCAGCTCTGTTTCGCTATGGATAATTATTCCGCCGGGATTTTGAGTTTTAGGATTATTTTGAATTCTTTTAACCTGCCATTCTTCCATTTTTCTTTCAATCCAACCGGGAAAAAGGATTTTTTCTAAAAATACCCTTGTTAATTTTGAAAATCGACTGTCTTTTATCTCTTTCCGATTGTTTATTCCCGCCTCAAAATTAGAGCGATAGTTTTTAATCCAGCCGTTTTTTTCTTGAAATTCTTTGAATGCTTCCGCGTTATAGACCGGGACCAAAAAACTATATACGTGCGAAGAATATAAATCCTTGATGGAGACTTCGCATTTATCGCTTAGAAAATGATTGAGGCAGACGCGATCGGCGATTTTTTCCCCATACCTTCTTTTTCCAAAAATTTGAATGAGTGCCGTAGCCAAAAATCTTCCTGTAAAAATCCGCCCGTGCTTAAAGATAATACAAAGATCCACATCGCTTTTGCTTTCAGCGTTTTTCATAGCTACTCTGCCAGCAACAGCCACCATTCTGACAAAAGGAATGAACTTTAACGCGTAAACGATTTTTCTTATCGCCTTAAATTTTTTTTCTGAAATTTTGTTTCTTTGCAGTCTTTGGGGCACTAAATCTTTTCTTCCCTTTAAAAAATAAAAGCCTCGATATTTTTCAACAAATCGCGTTATTTTTCCATTTTCCAATTCTTTTATAACTTCCGCCAGCGAGAATTCTTTTTTTTCTTCATCGGCGATTTTTTGCTCCGCTGTTTGGGTGATAAGATATTTCCAAATCTCAAACGCTGTCATCGGATAATCCATTACATCATAATACGCGATGGTAGCCAAAATATTTTTTGAAAGATTGCTTGACATATATTTCGCATTTATAAGTACTTGCCTGTCCAGCTTTTTTTGGCTTTTTTTAAGCCTGCTGGCGCGCCGGCGTAAACTATTTCTCCTCCTTTTTTGCCGCCTTCCGGTCCGAGATCTATTACCCAATCCGAATGGCGGACAATATCCAAATTATGCTCCACTACCATGACCGTGTTGCCTTTTTCCACCAGCGCGTCCAAAACTTTCAGGAGCTTCCTGACATCTTCGAAATGAAGACCGATAGTCGGTTCGTCCAGAATATACAAAGTCTTCCCGGTTGATTTTCGAGCCAGTTCCGCGGCTAATTTAATCCGTTGGGCTTCTCCGCCAGA
>CAZEYB010000015.1:0-4134 GCA_964516165.1 uncultured Bdellovibrionales bacterium
CGTCATTTGAATTTTCAAGCGTTTTTAATCTTTCCGGCCCGGCTTCGGAAAAAAGAAAGCAGTAAGATTGATATTCGGCCCGGCCGACACGCCCGCGGAACTGGTGGAGTTGCGAAAGGCCGAAACGTTCCGCGTTTTCAATAAGCATGACAGTGGCGTTAGACACATCCACGCCTACTTCCACTACGGAAGTGGAAACTAAAATTTGTAATTTTTTATCTTTGAATTCCCGCATCACTTTTTCTTTGTCTTTAGATTTAAGCCGGCCGTGCAAAAGCCCCAGCTTGAATTCGGGAAATATTTTTTCAGAAAGTCTTTGGTATTCGGCCGCCGCGGCTTTAACATTGATCATGCTTTCGGCTTTAGATTCTTCAATCAGCGGCAAAATCACGAAAGCTTGCCGGCCGGATTTAATAATTTCCCGGATAAAATAGTAAATCTCGTCGCGGCTTTCGAGTGTCGCGATTTTAGTGATAATCGGCTTTCGGTTCTCGGGCATCTCATCCAAAATAGATAAATCCAGGCTGCCGAAAAAAGCGATAGCCAGTGTGCGGGGAATGGGCGTGGCTGTCATAGTTAACAAATGAGGCGTGATCTTTACCTGTCCATCATCCAAATGCATAGTCTCCTGCTGAAGTCTGGCGCGTTGTATGACGCCAAACCGATGTTGTTCGTCAATTACGACCAAAGCCAATTTTTTAAATTGAACGTCTTTCTGGATGAGCGCGTGCGTGCCGATAATAAGATCGGAGTCATGAATTATGAATTTTGAATCATGACGGCTGATATTTTTAGTTTTCTTCGTCCGATTCGTGATTTTTGATTCGTAATTCGTTTCTTTGCAACTTCCAGTAATTAAAGCAATTTTTATATTGTAATTTTTAAAAAGTTCGCAAAAAGTAAGAAAGTGTTGCCGCGCCAATACTTCCGTCGGCGCCATTACGGCTACTTGATATCCGCTGGAAATAATTTCCAGCGCGGAAATAGCGGCTACTACTGTTTTTCCCGAGCCAACGTCGCCATTGAGAAGCCGATTCATCGGCCGCGGTTTTTCCAGATCCTTAAGAATTTCATAAGCCGCTTTTCTTTGGGCGTCAGTCAGTTTGAAAGGCAATTTTGAAACGAAACCTTTTATCAGTTTTTCGTCAAAGCGAATGCCGGCGGACTTTTTTTCTTCCCAATCTTTTTTGACTTTAAGGGCTTTAAGTTGAACTAAAAACATTTCTTGAAAAGCCATTCTTTTTTGGGCGCGTATGAGCTTTTCTTTAGAATCGGGAAAATGAATTTGACTTAAAGCCGCGTAAATATCGCATAGATTATATTTCTTTCTGATTTCGGCCGGCAAGATATCAATTATATTTTTGCCGAGCGGCAATATCATTTTCATCTGCCAGCGGATCCATTTGGAAGTAAGCCCGGGAGTTTCGCTGTAAATCGGGACTAAACGTCCGGTATTAGTAACGTCGCGCGAAGATTTTTCCCAAGCGGGAGCCTTCATTGAAAATTTTCTCCCGTCTAAAACAAGTTTGCCTGACAAACGGACAGAGACGCCTTCTTTCAAGGCATCCAGAATAAAAGGCTGGTTGAACCAAACGGCCTTGAGCGGCGTGCCGCCGGTGTCTTCAATGACAACTTCCGTAACCACAAGCCTTCTTTTAAAAATTCGGGCGGTTTTGGTTTTAACCACTTTTCCTTCAACAGTCACTACACTTTCCAAATAGTTTTCATTTATCGGAACGATTTTAGAAAAATCGTCGTAGCGGAAAGGAAAATAAAACAAAAAATCACGGACGGTAACAAGCCCTAAATTTTGGAGGGTCTTGGAGTATTTCGGCGTAACGCGCGAAATATTTTTTAGCGGCGTGTCCAGATTGACCATGCGTTCAGTATAAAGTATTATGTATAAAGTATAAAGTATCGGCGAATATATGAATTGGTGTTATTTCAACGGTCAGATCACGGCTTTAGATAAAATAAAAATCAGTCCTTATGATGTTGGCCTTCTTCGCGGCTACGGCGCTTTTGATATGATGCGAGGCTTTAGGAATAAGCCATTTTTGCTTAAAGAGCATTTTGATCGATTGCAGAGTTCTGCTAAAGCTCTAGAAATTACACTACCGTTCGATTTTAGTGAGTTTAAAAAAATAGTCGCAAAACTTCTTGAAAAAAATAATTATAAGCTATCAGCTATTAGAACTGTGATTACTGGAGGTATCAGTCCTGATGCTTTTTCAAAGGGTGTCTGCCCAACTTGCTACATTTTAATTGAGAAATTTATCGGGCTGCCTAAAAAAATTTACGAGCGAGGAGTAAAAATAATTACCTTAAATCATAAGCGCCAAAATCCCGAACTGAAGATTAATAATTATATCTTTGCCATCAGGAGCCAGACTAAAAAGGAAAAGGCTAACGCTTTTGAAATAATTTATACTTCCGGCGGTAAAGTTTTGGAAGGATCGGGTAGTAATATTTTTCTTGTAAGAAAAAACGAATTGATTGTTACACCTAAACTCGACATTTTACGAGGATGCATGAGAAATTTCATAATTAAAAATTTCCGAAATAAATTAAAGTTTTCAGAAAGGAATATAAAAATAGGCGAATTAAGGACAGCTAAAGAAATTTTTATTACTGGAAGCGGAAAGGGAATAGTTCCGGTTGTCAATATAAATGGGAAAAAAGTTTCAGATGGGAAAATCGGTCCGATTACCAAAGAGTTGGTGAAAAAATACGATGAGTTTGTGAAGAGTTATTAAATTTGTCCTCATAGCTCAGCTGGATAGAGCGTCAGCTTGCGGAGCTGAAGGCCAGAGGTTCAAATCCTCTTGAGGACACGAGTAACTGTGGATAGCCGCCTCATAGGCGACCCGCCGAGGAGGCGGGAAGGTCGCAGGTCCGATTCCTGCCAAGCGCGCTGAAAAAAAATAAAGGTTTCCGCCTCATCGGCGGACCAACCGAAGAGGTTGGCAAATCCTCTCGAGAACGCCAATATTTTTCAAAAGTCTGCTATTAATAGCAGACTTTTTTAATGCGGAAAGGGTGGGATTTGAACCCACGGTCCGGTTGCCCAGACAACACCTTAGCACGGTGCCGCTTTAGACCACTCAGCCACCTTTCCAAAATTTTAATCTTCAAATAACTTTCTAATTCTTTCTCTTCCTTAATTTGACTTAAGCCACCCCGTCCTAGACGGGTGCGCCTTGGGCGCATCAGCCACCTTTCCAAAATAACTTATAACTTATAACTAATAATTCTTGGCGGAGGAGGAGGGATTTGAACCCCCGAGACCGTTTCCGGCCTAACGGTTTTCAGGACCGTCCCAATCAACCACTCTGGCACTCCTCCTATAATGAGCTTTTTCACAGTCTAAAGTCGATAGTTTTCAGTTTTTAGCTGGCTGTTGATTATCATATCAATTATGAATACAAATGTAAATATGTTATTATATTTACAGAATGAGAATAATAATATGTATATAAGTCGGCAAGAACCTGATTCTTTTTTAGAATCGGAAGAAAAAAAGACGGAGGATTCTGATTCTTCAGAAAGCATGCTTATCGCCGAAAATTCGGAAGATGTGCTTTTGCATTGGAAAACTCGCGAATTTGAAATCTTGAAAAGAGATAAAAAATGGTATATTTATGGAACAATCATTCTTTTAGCTATTGTGATCTACGCTCTTTTTACCAATGGCTTGGTCATGGCCATTACTTTTATTCTGATTGGCATGGCGGGTTATATCTATATTAATAAAGAACCGAGAATATTGGATTTTATGATAACCAAAGACGGCCTGATTGCCGGTCGGGAAATTTATGATTTTGATAATTTGAAATCTTTTTGGATCTTTTACGATAACGATGTCAGAGCCATCAGCCTTCACACTAAAAGCCATTTAATTCCTTATATCCATATTCCGATCGGCGATGAAGATCCGGTTAAAATCAGAGAAATTCTGACGAAATATATAGCGGAAGAAAAACAGGAACAGGGAATCGTTGAAACCGTGGAAAGACTTCTGAAATTGTGAATAATTATTCCGGAGACGCGCTCTTTTCAGCGCGTGTTTTTGCTGTTATGATGGGGCAGGTATAACGGGGTGTAGTATAGCGGTAGTCGCCTCATCGGCGACCC
>CAZEYB010000015.1:4234-4635 GCA_964516165.1 uncultured Bdellovibrionales bacterium
GCCGAGGAGGCGGGTACGCTTCATAATATTTACCGGGGTGTAGTATAGCGGTAGTCGCCTCATCGGCGACCCGCCGAGGAGGCGGGTACGCTTCATAATATTTACCGGGGTGTAGTATAGCGGTAGTACGCAAGGCTGGGGGTCTTGTAGTCGGAGTCCAACTCTCCGCGCCCCGACTAGAAAAATATGAAACAAACCGGAGCATAGTATACCGGTAGTACGCACGCTTCGGGTGCGTGTAGACTGGGTTCGATTCCCAGTGCTCCGACTAACTTAAACTTATTCAAAACAAGAAAAAATTCATTGGTTTTGTAATTGGTGTTCTATTAGTGGCAGCCATTTTTATTTTTGGCATTTTTTGGGGTATAAAAAATCTAAATAATAATATGAATACGCAAAAT
>CAZEYB010000015.1:4735-13463 GCA_964516165.1 uncultured Bdellovibrionales bacterium
TTTTGGCATTTTTTGGGGTATAAAAAATCTAAATAATAATATGAATACGCAAAATCGAGAAACAGCGGTCGCTGGTCAGTTTTATCCGGCGAACAAAGAAGAATTAGAAAAATCGTTAGATGATTATTTGGGTCAAGCGGAATTAGTTGATCAAGAAGAAAGATATTTGCCGATCTTGATTCTGCCTCACGCCGGTTATGAATTTTCCGGCGCGGTGGCCGCCGCCGGTTTTAAGCAAGTCCAAAACAGGGAAATAAACCGGATAATTCTTTTGGGACGGAGCCATCGGAATTATTTTTCCGATATTGGCGCTGACACGAATGATTTTTGGCGAACGCCGTTAGGCGACTTAAAAGTTGATCAGGAATGGATAAAAAAAATGGAAGAAAAATACGATTTCATAAAAAGCGATAAATTTTCCCATCAATATGAGCATTCTTTGGAAGTAATGGCGCCGTTTATCAGAAAAATTTTTAACGACCGAGCGCAGATTGTTCCTTTGCTATTAGGTGATAACGATTTGGATTTTGAAAAAATCGCCCAATCTTTAATAGAAAATATAGATAATAAAACATTAATCGTAATCAGTACTGACTTATCTCATTATCCGGAATATCAGAAAGCCAAAAGCATCGATCGGAAAACTATCAACGCGATATTATCCGGAAATTTAGAAAAATTTCAAAATGGAATGGAAGAATTAAAAGTTTTTGAAGTGGGAAAAAATAATATTGACACTTTGGCTTGCGCTGAACCGGCGGTAGCGATTGCCGAATTTTTAGCGGAGAAGCTAGAAGCTAGAGGTGAATTATTTAAATATGCTAACAGCGGAGATTTTTATCCAGAAACTCGAGATCGAGTGGTGGGCTACGCGGCTATTGGTTTTTATTCCAATAAGGATTTGCCATCTTTAGAATCGAATAATTCAGAAGCGGCAAGTAATCTAACCGGAGAATTAAACGAAGAGGAAAGAAAAATGGCGCTAGAAATCGCCCGACAAAGCATTAAATATTATTTTATTAATACACCATATATTTTGCCGGAAACCGGGGGAATTTTTGAAGAAAAGAGAGGCGTTTTTGTGACCTTGAGAAAAAATGGAGAATTGCGGGGCTGTATTGGCAATTTTGAGCCGGATAAAAATTTGGCGGAAAATATTAAAGTAATGGCTTTAGCGGCCGCTTTTAAAGATCCCCGATTTTCACCGCTTCAATCAGACGAATTAGCCGATATTAAAATAGAAATATCTGTGCTTTCGCCGATGCAAAAAATTGAAGATCCAAATTTAATAGAAATAGGTAAGCACGGGGTTTATGTTAAACAGGAGTTTAATAGTGGCGTTTTTCTGCCACAAGTAGCGACTGAGGCCGGCTGGAACCGAAAAGAATTTTTGGATAATTTATGCGAAAGTAAAGCCGGCATTAATAAAAATTCCTGGCGGGATGGCAGCGCGGAATTATACATTTTCACCGCGCAGGTATTTGAGGAGGAATAAAAAGATAAGAAGAATTATGCGAGAGTGTTTATTTTATGAAAAAGAAGAAAATGACTTAGTGCAATGTCAAGCTTGCCATCATTTTTGTTTGATAAAGCCGGGGGAAACCGGAATTTGCGGGGTGCGGAAAAATGTGGGCGGGAAATTGCGACTTTTGGTTTATGGCCATCCGATAACAATAGCCAGGGATCCGATTGAAAAAAAACCGTTTTATCATTTTTTGCCCGGGTCTTACGCTTTGTCATTGGGAACTTTCGGTTGCAATTTTCGTTGCGCCAATTGCCAGAATTATGATATTTCCCAGCAGAAAAATGAGAAAGTGATGGAAAAATATTTTGAAAACCAAAAAGAGATAACGCCGGAAGAAATAATAAATTCCGCTAAAAAAAATAATTGCCTTTCCGTCGCTTACACTTATAATGAGCCGACTATTTGGGCGGAATACGCTTTGGATATTATGAAATTAGCCCATAAAAATGGCTTGAAAAATGTTTGGGTTTCCAACGGCTATTTTTCCGCTGATGTCTTAGAAAAAATCGCGCCCTTTTTGGACGCTATTAATATTGATATAAAATCATACGAGGATAAGTTTTACCAAAAATATATTGGCGCTAAATTAAATCCGGTTCTAGAAAATGTTAAAAAAATAAAAAAGAAAAATATTCATTTGGAAATTACTACCTTGATAATTCCGATGCTTTCCGATAATATAGAAATGTTAAAAAAATTAGCCAGGTTTATTAAAAAAGAATTAGGCGCGGAAACGCCCTGGCACATTAGCGCTTTTTCTTCAATGATTTCGTGGAAATTGCAGGACTTGCCGGATACTTCGCCGGAAAAAATTAGGGAAATTTGTCAGATGGCGAAAAAGATGGGGTTGAAAAATGTTTATGGGGGAAATATTTAAATGGCTTATTTTATTTCCTGCCTGGCTATGACAGCGCCCGTGACTTTTTGAGCGCCGTTTTGTTTCAAAATTCGGGCGCATTCAATCAAGGTCGATCCGGTGGTGCAAATGTCGTCCAGCAGGAGAATTTTTTTGCCTCGGATGATTTCGCTTTTCTTGTTTTTTCCAATAGCGAAAGCGTTTCTGGTGTTGGATTTTCTTTGCTGATAATTTTTAATTTTCATCTGCGGCCGGGTATATTTTCGGCGTATGAGCAGATCTGAAACCACCGGAATGGAGAATCCGGGAGTAAGATTTTGGCTTATGTAATCGGCCAAAAGTTCCGCTTGATTGAATCCTCGCCACCGGCAGCGTCTTGGATGGAGCGGAACGGGAAAAATAATATCCGGAAGGGCTAGATTATTTTTAAGCGAAGCTTTGATTATAATCTTGGCCAGGGGCGCGCTTAAATCGCGAACGAAATTATACTTAAAAAGATGAACCAACCGTGAAAGCTGGTTTTCTTTATATCTGGCCGAAACAATGAGATTATCCAATGGGATAATCTGGTTATTTTTTAAAAAGGTTGCTCGGCATGGCGGGCAAATGCCGCCAAGCGGGGTAACTATTTCTTCGCAATAAGGACAAACCTGAAAGGGCAGAATTTCAATTTTTTCCAAACATTTGTCGCAAATCCAAATATCTTTCCGGCCGCAAACCAGACAAGAAATGGGGAAGAGAGCGTCTAAGACGAATTTTTTAATTTTTTCGGGAAAGGCAATTGACATCGGTTGTAGTCTATAATAATTCCGGATAATATTTAAAACTCGCGCTGTGGATAACTTTTTTGTCTTTCCGTGTGGATAATGTTTGGGAATTGTGGTATTATTTAATAGATAGAATGAAGCCGGATAAAACTTTTATACGGAAACAAAAATGTTTGGTTTTGACTTTAGCAAAAAAACTTTCATGGGAATAGATGTTGGAAGCTCGACTTTGAAAATAGCCGAGTTGGAATTGAAAAACGACAAACCCTATCTTTCCAATTACGCTTGGATGCCGATTTTAGACGCGACCGGCAATAAAAGTGTTAGCTCCAAATTTTTTGAATCGATTCTTCCCGAATATCTTAAAAAAATCATCAAAGTCGCCGGATTTAAAGGAAAAAACGCCTGCATTGCCATTCCGTCTTTCGAGGGACTTATAACTCTTATTGATTTTCCCCAAATGCCGAAAGGCGATATGGATCAAGCCATAAAATTTGAAGCTCAAAAATACATTCCGACTTCTCTGGATAACGTGGTTATCAACTGGCAGATTGTCCCGGAAGATTTAGACCAGACGCCCCAAGCCGGTTCTCAAAAAAGGATTAAAGTTCTTCTGGTGGCGGCATCTAAAGATAAAATCATAGCTTATGAAAAAGTCGCTGGAGCGGTCGGGCTTAAACTTGAAGGCATAGAAATAGAAAATTTGGCTATGGTTAATTCGCTGATTGGCAACGATAAAGGCAGATTTATAATAGTCGATATAGGTTTCAGAGTCTGCAATATCATTTATGTGGAAAAAGGCGTGATAAAAGCCAATCGAAATATTGATGCCGGAGGGGACGATATAACCGATACCATCGCCAAAAGCATGGGAATAAGCCTTGGAAGAGCGGAACGGCTAAAAACCTCCGATAAAAATTTCATGAATATCGAATCCAATATTCATTTTTCCGCCCTAGATATGATTTATCAAGAAGTGGCGCGGATAATCAGCGCCGTTTTAGGCCAAGGGAAAGGAGGGGAGTTGGACGCGATAATTCTTTCGGGCGGGACCGCCGGCATGACCGGACTTAAAGATTTTTTCCAAAATAAGTTTAATGTGAAAACTATCATAGGCAATCCTCTTAGCCGGGTAGATTATGACAAAAGGCTGGAATCGGTTATCGGCGAAGTGAAAGATCGATTTTCGGTATCAATAGGTTTGGCGCTGATGGGTATTGAGACGCAATTGAAAAAAAATAAATAAAATAAATTTTAACCAAAAAATATGTCAAGCGTAAATTTAAAAACAGACGATTGGGAAATGGAAAGCGGCGGCAGTTGGGTGGATAAAAACATCGTTATCGCTTTTGTGGTTCTGATTTTGGTTTTCTTGCTGTATGGAGCGCTTTGGGGAGTGGATAAATTTCTTACGTCTGAAATTCAGAAAGTGCACGGTCAGTACGCGGAAAAATACAATGTTTTTATAGCGGGAAATGGCAATGAAATAATTGATTTTGAAAATAGGAGCGCCGTCGCCAAAGAATTGATGGCCAGCGAAGAACCGGCTGTTTTGGCGATGGGACAGATAGAAAATACACTGGTACCGCCGATATATCTGACTTCTTATAAATACGAGAATGGCAAAAAAACGATTACGCTGGAAGGAATGGCGGATAATTTCAATACGATAGCCAAGCAAATTTTGAGTTTCAAGGAAAGCGGTTATTTTTCCGCGGTTATTGCCGGCCCGGCGTCGTTTGATAAAGATAATAAATTAAATTTTTCCATTAATTTAGTAAAAAAATAAATATGAAAGTAAAAATATTAATCATTCCTCTAGCTATCGCGATCACTATAATCTTTGCGATTTGGTTTGTTTATCCGACTTTTTCCAATGGAACGGATGGCGTGAAAGAAAAATACGGACAAGTGAAGAAAGAGCGGCAGAATCTTTCCGACATTGAAAATAAAAGCCAGAATGTCGAAGCGCTTTCGATCCAGTTATCTTCCATGTCTTCCGAAAAGAATATTTTGCATGAATTTATTCCCGAGTCTCTTAAAGAAGAAGAAATAGTGGATAATTTAAGTTTTTTAGCTTCAAGTAAAGGCGCTAGCCTTTTAAGCTTGAATATTCAGGAGATTAAAAAAGGATTGCCGGTCGATGATTCAGTTTCGATTGATCCGGAAACCGGCTTGCCCGTTCTGGAAATCTTGCCCAAAGCGCGGGAATACGACGTAATCTTGAAAATGGTCGGAAGCTATGAAAATATCAAAGCTTTTATCGACTCCGCGAATAAACTGGCCAGATATAATAATTTCGCGACGGTTCATATAAAAAAGAATATCAGCGGCGAAAAAGACGCGATTCTTTCAAATGTCTTAGTGGCGGATATGGAATTAAATTTCAATACTTTGGAAAAGGCTAAATTATCGGAAGGCACTGTTAATGATCCGGTATTCTCATCCACTCGTTTGAATTTCGGGGTTGTTTCCAAAATAAAAAATCGAAGCAATGTCGATGTTTTAAAACTTAATGTGGGACAAATAGGCAAAACTAATCCCTTTAATCCTTAAACTGATTTCAGGCGTTCTTTGACATAAAGTTTTGTTTTGAAATTAAGCTATGAATAATAAAGATTACGGAACGGAGGAGGGAAAAAAAACAAGCGGCGATACTGGCGCGAAAAGAAAAATAGCCGCCGATCCGGCCGGCGAAGAGACTGCCCGGCTGGAAAAAGCTCCGGATAAAATAGAAAGCCAGGTAATCAATCTGATTCCGGAGGAAGTTTCTAGAAGATATGGAATTATCGCTTTTGAAAAAAAGGGACGTTCGGTGAAGGTGGCCATGGTTAATTCCACGGACATTGAAGCTCTTAACGCTCTTCGTTTCGTCGCGGAAAAAGAAAATATTGAATGGGAAGCTTATCAGGTTGATCAAGAAATTTTTGACGAAATGGCCAAATATTACCGGGGACCGACTGAAATACTCAAGGAAGCGTTAGAATCAATACAGGAAGAAATCATCCCGGAAGAAACGGAGAAAGCAATCAAAACAAAGAAAGAAGAAATGTTGAGCGCGGCGCCGGTTACTAAATTGGTCCAGGTAATCATCAGCCACGCCATTGAAGGCAAAGCCAGCGACATTCATATCGAGCCGATAGAAAAAAGTTACCGAGTGCGGTTTCGAGTGGACGGAATTTTACATGTGAGCCTGCTTATTCCCAATGAAATCGGACCGGCGATCATCTCGAGGATAAAAATTTTATCCAACCTGAAAATTGACGAGAGAAGAAAGCCTCAAGACGGTCGGTTCAGAACTATCAATGAAGGGAAGGAAATAGATTTTCGCGTTTCCACTCTTCCGGTGATTTCAGGAGAAAAAGTCGTAATGAGGATATTGGACAAAGAACAAGGACTCTCGGACATTGAAAAATTGGGGCTTATGGGCAAGGCGCTGGAAAATATGAAACAAGCGATAAGCGAAACTTACGGGATGATACTGTTTACCGGCCCTACCGGCAGCGGAAAATCCACTTCGCTTTACGCGTTGCTTAAAATTTTAAATAAAGAAGAGAGGAATATCATAACCCTTGAAGATCCGATTGAATATAATATCGAAGGACTGAACCAGAGCCAGATTAATCCGGAAATAGGCTATACTTTCGCCTCGGGGCTTCGGACCATTCTCCGCCAGGATCCCAATGTGATTATGGTAGGGGAAATCCGAGATTCCGAAACAGCGGAACTGGCTACTCACGCCGCCCTTACCGGCCATCTGATGTTTTCCACCTTGCATACTAATACGGCGGCGGGAGCCATCGCGCGGCTTATCGACATGGGTATTGAGCCATTCCTGCTTTCTTCGTCGTTGCGAATCGTGGTGGCCCAGAGGCTGGTCCGCCGAATCTGCGAAAAATGCAAAGAAGAATTGGAAATCCCCCAGTCGATAAAAAATAGAATAATTGAAGAGCTCAAAAAAATGCCTCCCGGAGAACTTAAAAAATACGAAGTGGATATATCAAAGGAAATAAAATTCTATCATGGAAAAGGTTGCGACGCCTGCAATAAAACGGGACTGCGCGGACGCGTAGCCATTTACGAGGCTATCCCGGTAAACGATGGTATTAAATTAATCATCACCGAGAAAAACGGCAATGAAGAACTTGTCAACAAGGAAAGAGAATCAATGGGAGCTTTGACAATAAAGCAAGACGGGATTCTGAAAATTATCAAAGGCCTTACCACCATTGAAGAAATTGAGAGAGTGACGGAAGGCGGAATCGCCTTAGTCGAGATGGAGGATTAAATAAGAAATTATAAAATTATGGACAATAAAAAATGCGTCATGATAGTGGAAGACGACAGCTTCGTTTCAGATATTTATCAAACTAAATTGGCGGAAAACGGATTCGGAGTGATAACAGCCGAAAACGGAGCGGAAGCGATTAAGAAATTGGGAGAAAGCGGCGAAAAGCCGGATATGATTCTTCTGGATATCGTAATGCCTTATATGGACGGAATGGCGGTGTTAAAAAAAATTAAGGAAAACGGCGAATGGAAAAATATCCCCGTAGTGCTCCTGACTAACATCAGCGATAAAGAAGAAATCCAGAAGGGTTTGAATCTGGGAGCCAAGGATTATTTAATCAAGTCGCATTTTACCCCGTCGGAAGTAATGGAAAAAATTAATAAATATTTATAACTATGGAACACGCAGAACAGAAAATAAAAAATCTTCTTCGCCTCACAGCCCAGCAAAACGCTTCCGATCTTCATCTGGCAGTCGGCCGGTATCCCACCTTTCGCGTCGACGGCAAGCTTTGTTCGTTCACCGAAGACAATATTCTCACTCCGGATGCCGTAAAAGAAATGTGCGATGTTGTTTTAAGCGAGGAGAAGAAAAAAATATTTTTGGATGAGGGACAAGTGGATTTTTCTTATAATTTTGAAGGCAAAATTCGCTTCCGAGTCAACGCTTTTTTCCAGCAAGGCTATGTCAGCGTGGCTTTCCGCCTCATTCACAGCGAAAGCCGGACGCTCAAGGATCTGAATATGCCTGAAATTTTATACGATTTCACTAAAGCGTCGCAAGGATTGTTTATAGTAGTCGGTCCGGTCGGACATGGCAAGTCGACGACCCTCGCGGCCCTTATCAACGAAATAAATCACACGCAAGAGAAGCATATTATCACCATTGAAGATCCGATCGAATATGTTTACGAGCAGGATCGGTGCATAATAAACCAGCGGGAAATATTCCAGGATTCTAAATCTTTTCCTTTGGCTCTTAGAGCGGTTTTTCGAGAAGATGCTAATGTGGTTCTTGTCGGAGAAATGCGCGATTTGGACACTATCAGCACGGCGCTTACCGCGGCGGAGACCGGACATCTGATTTTCGCCACTCTCCATACCAACGATTCGGCTCAAACCATAGACCGCATTATCGATGTTTTTCCGGCCTACCAGCAAAATCAGGTGAGATCCCAGCTGGCTAACGTGCTTCTAGGCGTTGTTTCCCAGCGGCTGGTGCCGAAAAATAAAGGAGGAAGAATTCCCGCGGTGGAAATAATGCTGAAAAACCACGCCGTGGAGAATCTT
>CAZEYB010000016.1:0-13272 GCA_964516165.1 uncultured Bdellovibrionales bacterium
AAAAAAATATGAGCGCTAAAAAAATAATATTTTTCATTCTTATCCCGGCCTTTTTCATAATTACAATCGGAGTCCTTTTCATCTTGAACCGCGACAAACCAGATAGCGAGGTAAAAATTAAAATCAGAACCGCGACTGGAGAAATGCCTGCTAACGATTTCAGAAAAAACGCGGAGGTTGTAAGAAATGGAGCGGAATATTTTGTAGACAAAGAGGAATATAATGCTTCCTATTATCCTCCCAACAATGAATTCGTAGTTACTCTCTTAGTCAATCAGGATATTGAAAATATCAGAAAAGAAGCAGAAAGCGATTTTATAAACGCTTTGGGAATTTCCAAGGAGGATGCCTGCAAACTTAAGGTTTTTTTGTATGTATCCGCCGCGCTTACAACAGATAAGAGTTTATATCAAAACCATGGATTTAGCTTCTGCCCCGGAAGCAAAACATTCAATTGATAAATTAAATAATTCTTTTTAATGGCCGTGTCCAAAAAAATCTTTTTCATTTCTCTTTCGCTTTTTGCCATATCCCTTTTGCTTTGGGGCGTTTATAATCTGTCTTTTAAAAGCCGCCAGCCGGCTTCGGAAAAAGCCAATCAGTCTTCTTCCTCCAGTAATATTCCCTCTCCCGAAATTAATTCCCCTAAAATTTCGGTTGTATCCAGCCAGCCTGTTTTAGCGCCGGCGCTTTCTTCGGACGGAAATAAAATAAGATATTTTTCCAAAGACACCGGCCAGGCTTTCCAAATTGATTTGGATGGAGAAAATAAAGAAATCCTTTTGTTGGAAGAAACGGCTGGTTTAAGCGGAGTTTCCTGGTCGTATGATTTTTCCAAAGCCTTGCTCAAGAAAACAAACATTCAAGGCAAAATTAATTTTTCCCTCTACGACTTTTCAGAAAAAAAATTCACCCGTTTAAATGAGAATGTGGATGAAATTGCCTGGCAGACCAACGCCAACCGGATTTTTTACAAATATTTCGATCCGAAAAGCCGGATAGGAACTTTAAACGTTTCCGACCCCGACGGGAAAAACTGGAAAAAATTGACCGATATCTCCTATCGATATATATCCATTTCTCAAATCCCCAAAACCGGCTTGATTTCCTTCTGGAACTCCGGCTGGGCTTACAACGAAACGCTTTTTCAATCCATTCCCGTTGTCGGGGGAGAAATTAAAACTCTTCTTAGGGGCAAATTCGGCGCCGATTATCTTTGGAACAATTCCGGCAATCGAGTTTTAGTAAGCCATTCGGATTCCAATGGCGGCCATAAGATGCAACTGGCCGTAATGAACAATAACGGAGGCGAATATAAAAATTTAGAAATACCGACATTTATTTCCAAATGTGTTTGGTCTGAAAACAACAAGACTGTTTATTACGCCCTTCCGGGCGGAATACCCGACAATTCTATTTTGCCCAATGATTACAAAAGCGCCAAATTCAATACTACGGATACTTTTTGGAAAATTAATCTCGAGACCGGAGAAAAATCCAGGCTGTTGGAACTCGGCGATATCACGGGAAAGTTTGATGCCGACCAAATGTTTTTAAATCAGGACGAGAGCCTTTTGTTTTTCGTGGATAGAATTGACAAAAAACTTTACCAAATAAGTTTTTAAAAAATCAACCTTTCTTCAAAGCCAAAAAGCAAAACCAAAAAACAACCGCTAGATCGTTTTTAAAATAAGTCGTATCAGCCAGGCCGTGAATCAAAATATAAAGCATAATCCCAAACGCCATAAAACTTACGGCGTTTTTAAATTTAAAAATATCCCGAAACCAATAAAATACCAGCCCGATAAAACCCAAAAAAGACAGCATTCCTCCATAAAGCCAAAAGGCTAAATATAAACTATGCGGATGGGGCGCGGCCCATTCCGGATAAGGCGGATAATATTTTTGATATTCCAAGTATTTTTCTTGAAAATTTCCCGGACCAATTCCGCTTATCCGGTTATCTCCAAGCATTTTAAGAGCCGACCGCCAGATAACTAGGCGCGAAGCCAGAGAGGTTTTTTGATTTGAAATCAACAAATCATTCAACTTATAACTTTTTAACTGTGAAAAAAACAATAGAGCCAGAATTACCGTCATTATCAGAATTTTTTTAAAAGAAAATTTATTCTCAATCAAAAAAATCGCGGTGACAGCCGCCAATACTGACATCCAGGCCGCGTAGGAATAAGTGAAATAAAACGCAGCGAGAATAACCGCCAACATCGCTGATTTTAAATAGGTTTTAAGCCTTTCCGATTTTTCTTCCCTCATCAGAACTATTCCTATGATAATTCCGGGAGATAAATACATGGCTAAATAATTAGGTGAATTGAAAAAAGCCATGAGTCTTCCGTCGTAAGCCACTCGGCCCAAAATTAAATATAAAAAAGCTAAAAGCGCCACAAAAAAAGCGGAAAAATAATAAGCCTTGAACACATTGATTATTTTTTCTCGGTTAATGGCGTCCCCGGCGATCAGCAGAAAAATTACCGGCGTTAAAAACCAGCTTTTAATTATGCCCAAGCCCCTTAAATAATTCCCATTTAAAAAAGTAGAAAGCGTAAATCCCAAGAATATCAATCCGGAACAGATAATATATTTCCTATAGTTTAAATAAAACAGTTTGGCGCCCAATAAATTTTTTCTCCTAAACAGCCAGACTAAAAATACGCTCCCCGCCATTATCTCTAATAAATTAGCGGAAATGAAGGAAAATTTAATCTTTATCAGATAAAGGGGGAGAGAAAAAACCGTAAGATAGGTCAGATTTTCCAAGTTAAACAATTTTTTTATCAGAAGCGCCATTTTTAACTTTAATACCGCTTAAACTCACGATTATCAAAAAAAGGGTCAGAACTGCCGGAGAATAAATTCCGGTTTCAACTAGAGAATGGACGGAGAAAATCGCGAGGCTAAGGCCGGCGTATAAATATATTCTATTCTCTTTTGATTTTTTCATCAGCGCTAAATAAGAAGCGCCTAAAATTCCTATCCAGGAAATCACCGCCAGAATTCCCGATTCGGAAGCGATATCTAAATAGGTATTATGGGCAGAAATGGAATTCCGGTATGAAACCCGGGGATTGACTTCCAGAGAAAAATTACCTATTCCCACGCCTATAAACGGATGTCTGGCGATAGTCTCGACGGCTCTCTCCCACATTTCTATTCTGCCCAAATTGGATCCTTCTTTAAGATTAAAACTGGAAAAAAACCTTTGCGAAACGGGGCTAGGCGCGATAAAAATAATCAGAATAAGGGCGGCTGACAAAAAAGCGGCTACTTTATATTTTTTTTCTATCCTGCGCCAGAAAGTTAAAAATAAAATCAAAGCGCCGCCGACCAAACCGATATATCCGCCCCGAGAAAAAGTAAGCATGTCGGCTAAAAAAATAATCGCCGCAGCGAAAATCCAGAGTTTATTTTTATAAACTAACGCCAGTCCCAGCGCTAAAGGCATAAGCATTCCTAGATATAAAGAAAACATATGCGGATCGGGAAAGGTGGCTGTGGCGCGAAGATAAGTTGATCCGGAAATATTCACCAGCCAAGACGGATTTTCCAAAACGGTTTCCGCTAAATTCTTTCCTAAAAAGAGCGAGACGATACGCGACCAGCTTTCAAACGCTGTTTTTAAATCAAAGATGAACTGCGACATAAATTGGAGGATTCCCAGCGCGGCTACCGCCACTCCCGAAAAAACCAAGCCTTTAATTAATTTCTCGACTTGGCTGGCGCTGACAATCAGGCCGCAGGCGACAAAATAAACGGGAAAAATTGAAAATAAATACAATAGTTTCCTTTCCGACCAATCCGCGTCTCTCGCGAAAAACAAAGAAAAGAAATTTAAAAAAAGGAAGAGGCTTATCAGGCCGGTTTGGATATTATTTTTGACGGTAATTCTCCGATTTTTCAAGCCCTCGGCCAGCCAAATGAAAAAGAAAAGCAGAATCAGCAACCTGATTGACGCCAAATCAAAATTCTCCGAGAAATTAAGAGCCAGCCCAAACGGAAGATATAAGGATAAAAATAAAAGATATTTAAACAAGTTTATAGCCGGTGATTAATGTTTAATAAATACTTTGCGATGAAGCTTAAGGATTTCACTATAAAGTATTGCGCGGCGCCTTTATGCTTTTTGAAATAATATTCTTGGGACTTGTAATAATCCCGCTTTTGCCGATGAGCGCCGGAATAGCTTCCTCCGCTCCAATGTTTCACGGAAAACCCGGGATAATATAGCACTTTTCCGCCTTTTTCTCTGATCTTTCGGCAAAGATCCATATCCTCAAAATACATAAAAAAGTTTTCATCAAAACCGCCGACATCAATAAAATTTTCCCTTTTTATGAACAAGGAGGTTCCGGCCACCCAGTCAACGCGTTTTGAATTTCCGCCTTCTCCAATCCTTTTCCTTCCGGACAATTTAAAATTATTTTTAACCAATTCCCAAAGACTTACTTCCGTCCCCGCGCTCCATTCTTGAGTTTCTCCTGAAGCAGTCACTAAGCGGCTACCCAAAACGCCCAGGCTGGAATCATCGGAAAATTGAGAAAAAACGTCCTTGATGTTGGAAGATTCCAGCTCGGTATCCGGATTTAAAAAAAGAATAAAATCGCCTTGGGCGCGTTTTACCCCCCGGTTGTTTCCCGCGCCGAAACCGATATTTTTCCCTGGATTTATTATTTTTACCAAGGGATAAGTCCGAGCGATCGGGTCTAGTTTCTTGGCGTTATCGTTATTAACTAAGATTATTTCAAAACCAATATCGTCTTTTATCTTGGCGTAAACCGAAGCCAGGCATTTTCCAAGATATGCCTCGCTTTTAAAATTAACGATTACGATGGAGAGTTGTTTATTTGACATGATCAAAATCTCGATAAGCTTTTTGAACCGTCCTGGCTAAATTCCTTTTTCGAAAATTAACATCAAAAATGTTTTTGAGCCGGCGCGCCCATAGATAAAATAAAATCCACCCCTTAAGCCAAAAAGGGGTATTTTTTTTAAAAAAAACGAGACCAGAGACAACCAACCAATAAATTTTATTTTCCTTTGTCTCCTCGCTTTTCTCCCAATGATAAATGCGGCTTTTAGCCGAAACCACCAATTTAAATCCGGCTCTCCTGGCTTTCAGACTGAAATCGGCGTCTTCCCAATAAAGAAAATAATCTTCATCCAATAGGCCGATTTTTTTGAAAACTTCCGCCTTAATGATCATGGAGCAACCGGAAATATAATCCGACTTAAAATAATCCTCTTCTCTTTCTTCTTCTTCCTGCCATGTTTTCATTTTAAGCCAGGCGATTTTTCCCCCAGAAAACCATACGCGAGAAACGGCTTTAGATAGAATAACGGGACTGCCAATTCCAATTTTATCGTCCTTTTTCATGGAAGCCACCAGATTGGTCAAAAAATCCGCTCTCACTTCCGTATCATAATTAAGCAACAACACGTAATCCGCCTCGCGTTCCAGGGCATATTTTATGCCAACGTTATTGCCTGAAGAAAAACCCAAATTAGCGTTATTTTTTATAAAAACCGCTTTGGAGAAATTTAACTTAGCCAGTTCCAAAGAACCGTCGGTTGAATTATTATCCACCAAAAGCACCCTAAAGTTAGGATAATCTAACTTAAAGACACTAGAAAGAGTCTTGGCGATAAAATCCTTGCCGTTATAATTTAAAATGATGATAAAAACTTTAGGGAAGTTCTCCATATTCATCCATCCTCCTTTTGCTAATAATACTAGTGATTTCTTCGGTTTTTATCGCTCTAAGGGCCCAGAGGGCGGCTAAATAAATTCCGATGGAGGATAAGCCCAGAAGAAAAAAATTTATTTCATAAAACAGATAAATAAATCCGGCCATAAACGCTCCCGCCAAAATAATTCTTCCCACTTTTTTCATGCTTGGAAAATACTTAAACTCTTTATAAATGAGAGAGAAGGTTCCAATCACGACAATCATTTCCGTAAGCGCCGAGATAACCGCCGCGGCTAAATAGGAATATCTAGGAATAAAAATCAAGTTGGCGGCCACGTTAAAAATCGCGGCGATCGACAAAACCACCAATAATTTTTTCTGCCGGTTACCGGCGATAAGAATAGCATTGGAGAAATTACCAAAAAAAATAAAAACCAAGGCAAAAATTAAAATCCGAAGCACCCCGGATGATTCGGAGAAGCTTGTTCCTCCGATAACTTTTACGATGCCGTCGGAAAGAAATAGCGTTCCCACTAGCAAAGGAACAATAAAAATCCAGAGGAATTTATAAGTCTTATTGGAAATATCCCGGAAACGGTCAGTATCGGAGAAAATATTTTTGGACATTATCGGAAAAATAAGCCCGATTATCATAGCCGGAAAGAAAGTGATATTTTCAATAACTTTATAAGCGGCATTATATATTCCCACATCGGCGCTGCTTTTGATTATCGAAAGAAGAATGGTATCCAATTTAAAATAAATAAAAGTGATAAAGACGGCAATGCCTATAGGGTATGACTCTTTTAGAAATTTTCCTATATAGGGAAAGCTCAATTTCAGCTTAAAGACAATATATTTTCTTGACCATAGACAGACCAGGATAAAATTTAATATCATGCAAAAAAGCAGCGATGTCATGATCCAGAGAAATCCCAGATCGAATTTAACGGCTAAAAAGATAATCAAAACTTGAAAGAATTTGCCTATAAGCTCGGAGATAGCCACTTTATCCATGGCTAAATTTTTCTGAAATACGCCATTCAAAATTTGGTAGGATGAAGAAAAAAGAAAAGAAGCCGCGACAATAATGATAGCTTCTTTGACTTCAAGGGGGTAAGAGAAGAATATGACAACGATGGGAGATAAAATCAGGACCAGCAAAGAAACACCCGCCCGAAAAGCGAATATATTGCCCATAATCTTTTTTTCATCGGCGCCCGGACGGGAAATTTCCCTGGTTGAAGCGGAATACAACCCCAAGTCGGCCACGGCCGAAAAAAAAGACAAGAAAGCCAAAGCCGTAGCGTAATTTCCAAATCCTTCTTTTCCGAGATACCGCGTGATTAGACCGATAGAAACCAGAGCTAGGGCGGTGGACAATATTTTGGAAAAGCTGCTCACGGCCACATTATAAGCAATTTTACGAGCAATAAGCATCGCGTAATTTTATTTAGACGTTAATCAAATCCACGGGCTTGATTACAATTCGCCGATCCTCTCCTTCGCCGACACTTTCTGTCTTTATCCTTTTGTCTAAAGACAATTCTAAATGGATTATTCTTCTTTCATAAGAAGACATAGGACGGAGGGTTATGGCTCTTTTTTCAAGAATGGCCTGCTGGGCCATATTTCCAGCCAAAGCCGCCAAAGATTCATTTTTTTCCTGCCGGTAAAAATTAACATCCACGATAAAATTGATTTTAGAGGCGGTTCTTTTTCTGACAATCAGCCGGGTGACGTGCTGAAGCGCTTGAAGGTTGATTCCATGCTGGCCGATTAAATATCTGGAGTCTTGCGTTCTGACATTGCAAATTAAATTCTTCGGTTCTTCTTGAGTTTCTTCTATTTTCACCTCGCAAGACAAGCCCATTTCGCCCACCAACTCCTCCACTGTTTTCAGAATGACTTCTTTCGGATCCGGACAGCTAATCGGGTTTTCCATATATTTAAACTTATGTATTATTTCCTCCTTTGGCCAATTTTTCATTTTTCATCATATAAAATTGTTGCAGAATGGCGAGAATTGTTGAAACTAGCCAGTAAAGAGCCAGCCCCGAGGGAAATCTAATTCCAATAAACAGAGTCAGAAACGGACCGAGATAAAGCATCTGCTTGGACATGATTTGAGATATATCTTGGTGTTTGCCCTTTTCGGGCAACTTTTTAGGCATGAGCATTTTCGTCTGAAAATATTGAGCCGCCGCCGCCGAAATTACCAGCGCTATTTGAGCGGCGGATCCAAATGTTAAATGGCTTAAATCTATCGCTTTGGAAAGATCAATCAGCCCCAAAAAATACTGGTTAATCTGTCCGGGATTAGCCACGAAAGAATATAATTGCTGTTCCTCGACTCTCAATCCCGCTTGGGAAATATTAAACAATACCCGGTAAATAGCAATCAAAAATACCAATTGAAAAATGGTCGGCAAACATCCCGAAAAAGGATTGGTTTTATTTTGTTTGTAAAATTCCATAACAGCTCGGCTTTGTTTGGCTTTATCATTTTTATATTTTTCCTGAATTTCTTTAATTTTGGGTTGAGCTTCCTGCATTTTTTTCTGGGATTCGATTTGTTTTCGGCTAAGCGGAAAAAGCATGAATTTGATAAGCAAAGTAACGATGATTATCGCCAGTCCGAAATCATGGAATGGGATAATATCGTAAACCAAAACTAAAAGATTATATAACGGCCGACAAATAAATTCGTTAAACAAAAAAAACATTTTTCGCTTTAATTTAAATAATTAAATTTCCTTTTCGCAGAGCTGTTTCTAGATTCCGTTTCAAGTTTTTAAAGGAGGGGGGGGTTCCCGCCGGATTTTTTAACACTATGATAATATCTAGTCCCTTTTTCATTTTTTCCAAGTTTTGGCGCATAATTTCACGCAGCCGTCTCCTCGCTTTATTTCTTTCCACCGCTTTTTTGGAAAATTTTATTCCCACCGATATCCCAATCCGAGTCGCCAAAACATTATTTTTTCTGACTTTCAGGCTTACGCCTTCAAAAGAAAAAAAATCACCGAAGCGGTATGCTGATTCAAAATCTTTCTTGACGGTCAGTCTGTTTTTATAAGAAAGCATGCTTCAGGCTCTAATTATTTTTTTTCTTCCCTTCCGCCTTCTCCTTTTAAGCACATTCCGCCCCGATTTTGTGCGGGTTCTTTTTCTAAAACCATGCTTTCTCTTTCTCCGACGGCTTTTAGGCTTGTATGTTTGGCTCATTTCCCTAATCTCTTAAAAAATTAACCCATAATCAGTTAAAAGTTTATCAGCTTAAAAAATAAAAGTCAATTATGGGCCTCAAAATAATTCACAATTTATAAACAGACTTATCCACGTTTTTCTTAGACGTTTTTTTTCTTCTGTGATATACTTTTTTACACGCGCGATACTTGAATTAAATTCACCTAAATGACTAATGATGAACTTTGGCAAGCGGCTTTGGGAGAAATCGAACTTTCCATTTCGAAAGCGAATTTTATCACTTGGTTTAAAAACACCGCTATCCTTTCCAATAAAGATGGACGGATTGTAATCAGCGTTCCTAATGGATTTGCTAAAGAGTGGCTGGAAAATAAATATAACCTGCACATTTTACGAGCTTTAAGAAGTATTCAGGAAAATACCCAGATTGTCTCTTGCACTATCGCTTCTACTAATAGAGAGGCTACGCTCTCCGCGTACAGAGAACCTTCTTTAGACGCTATTATTCCTCCCCAAAAAACCGGATTCAAAAAAGAGCCTCAAATAAGCCTTGAAAATAACCTGAACCCTAAATATACTTTTGATAATTTCGTGGTAGGCGGCAGCAATGAATTGGCTCGCGCGGCTTGTTTTGCCGTATCGCAGAACTTGGGAAAAATATACAATCCGCTTTTTATTTACGGTGGAGTAGGTCTCGGCAAAACTCATCTGATTCAGTCGGTCGGCAATCAAGTGCTTGAAATAAAGCCTAAATTGCGCGTTAAATATATATCGTCGGAAAGATTTACCAGCGATCTGATTGACTCCATTAAAAATCAAACGGTTAACGCGTTTAAAGAATACTATCAAAAAATCGACCTCCTGATAATCGATGATATTCAATTTATTTCAGGAAAAGAGAAGACACAGGAAGAATTTTTTCATATTTTTAATTACTTATATCAACTTAACAAACAAATTGTGCTTTCCAGCGATAGGCCGCCTAAATCCATCCAAATCCTTGAAGAAAGGCTGCAATCGCGTTTTGAAGGAGGCATGATTGCTGATGTTTCCAAACCCGACCTTGAAACCAGAATGGCCATTCTGCGCCGGAAAGTGGCATTAGAAGGCGTGGAAGTCCCTAATGAGTCCCTGGAGTTTATCGCCGCTAATATAAAAAATAATATACGCGAACTAGAAGGCGCCCTAAATCGAGTTTTCGTTTCCGCCCAATTAACCAAGAAAAGTCTAAATTTGGCTTATACAAAGCAAATATTATCAGACATTATTTCTAGCGGGAAGAGGAAAGGAATCACATATAAACATATACTCAAGACCGTAGCCGATTTTTACGAAATCAATCCTGATGATTTGCTCGCTAAAAATCGGAGGCAAGAAGTGGTTAAGCCGAGGCAGATTACTATGTTTCTTATGCGAAGCGAGCTTCAATACTCTTATCCCGGAATCGGCAACAAGCTCGGGGGAAGAGATCATACCACCGCCATTCACGCTTATGAAAAAATTGTGACGGCTTTAAAAACAGACGAGAAATTAAATGAAGAAATTGATTACCTAAGAGATAAATTATATAAAATAGGACAATAACTGTGTAATAATTGTGGACAACCCAGGTATTAAAATGAAGATTTCCCTGTCGCTAAACCAGCGGATTTCTATTCTCAACCTGTCAATTATTTAAAAAATTATTATTTCATTAGATTATTCACAAGTCCGTCTGAAGGATAAAACATTACTTATCCAGTCTTTATCCACAACTTTCTGGTTTTATCTAAGGCAAATATTAAACCTTTCCCCTAATTTCTCTTTTTATAGTATTAATAATAATTTTATTTAATTAAAACCTATTATGAAACTAACTTGCACCCAAGAAAATTTTAAAAAAGCGATTTATAATTGTGAGAGAGTGGTATATAAAAAGAATACCCTGCCTATATTAAATAATATTTTATTTGAAACAGAAAAAGGGGGATTAAAACTCTCGGCGACTAATTTAGAGATTGGAGTTTCGGTTAAAATCGGAGCTAAAATAGAAAAAGAGGGAAAAATAACCCTCCCGGCTAAATTAATTAGTAATTTTTCAGCTAGTTTGCCCGGGGGAGATAATGTGGTTATAGAAACCATGGAAGATAAGCTTAAAATAAAAAGCGGTTTAATTCGGGCGGTAATTAAGGGTATGCCGGCCAATGATTTTCCTTTGATACCATCTAAAAACACGGAATATTTATTGGAATTATCCAGCGGGGATATTAAAGAAATTCTTTCAAAAATTTTACCCGCGGTAGCGATTAATGAAGCCAGACAAGAACTGACCGGAATTAATCTTATTTTAACCGCGGAAGAGCTTTTTTTCGCGGCTACGGATAGTTTCAGATTGGCTGAATATAGATGGAAAATCAATAAAAACAATATAAAAACGGTTGATTATGAGACTTTTATCGAGAAAAAAAACAATTTTATTATTCCTTCGGGCGCGATGATCGAATTAAACCGAATAATATCGGTCGGATCCGAATCTAAAGTGAAAATAGCCATTGAAGAAGGGCAAATATTTTTTGAAACTGGAAATACGAAGATTGTATCGCGGCTGATTAATGGAAAATATCCGGAATATAAGCATATTATGCCTAAAGAATATAAAACTCGGATTGTCGGAGAAAAGCTTTTGCTTCAAAATGCGTCTAAAATGGCCAGTTTGTTTTCCTTGGGCAGTTCAGGTGAAATTACGCTTAAAATCGACTCCAACGCCGGAAAATTCATTATCCAGTCATCTGGCGCTGAAACCGGAGAAAATTCAACCGAGCTCAAATTTGACATTTCTGGGCCTTCCCAGGAGATTGTTTTTAACTCAAGATATCTTTTAGACGGAATCAATATTGTTTCATCCAACCAACTGGCTCTTTTAGCCAATAGCTCTTTGACGCCGGTGGCGATAAAAGAAATTGATGAAAAAACTGGACAGATTTTGGATAATTTCGTTTATATTGTTATGCCTGTCAGAAGTTGATTTTTCATCGTTATGCCTAAAAAAGCGCCAGAGTATGATTTAGCTATAATCGGAGCCGGTCCGGCCGGGCTGGCGGCTTCAATTTACGCTTCGCGCTATGGCATAAAACATATTGTCATAGGCAATATTTTGGGCGGGCAGATATCCGAGACTCATTTGATTGATAATTATCCGGGCATTGAAGAGATCAGTGGGATGGAGTTTTCCCAAAAATGGAGCCAGCATGTTAAAAAATATGACGCTCAAATTGTAACCGCTTTAGTTAAGGCGATTGATAAAAAAGAAACAGTTTTCAAACTCAAACTGGAAAGCGAAGAAAAAATTATAGCCAGGGCATTGCTGTTGGCTACCGGAACCAAAAGGCGCAGATTGAACATTGCCAATGAGAGAAAATTTTTCGGCCGGGGCATTTCCTATTGCGCCACTTGCGACGGATTTTTCTATAAAAATAAAATTGTCGGAGTGGTGGGCGGAGCGAATAGCGCCGCTGGCGCGGCGCTATATTTGGCTGATATATGCCAAAAAGTGTATATTATTTATCGCGGAGAAGAATTGCGTTGCGAGCCGTTCTGGCTCAAAGAGATTAAAAAAAACAAAAATATAGAGATTATTTGCAAAACGGATGTTTCAAAAATAGTCGGACAGGATAGGCTGAAAAAAATAATTTTAAACAGCCGCCCTAATGGGCGGAAGGAATTGCTTCTGGACGGTCTTTTTATCGAAGTCGGGTCTGATCCAAGTATTGATTACGCCGGGAATTTAAAAATAGAAACAGATGAAGGAGGTTATGTAAAAATTAAAAAAGACGGCGCTACGAATATCAGCGGGGTTTGGGCCGCCGGAGACATCACCGACGGTTCGGATAAGTTTCGCCAAGTGATCACCGCCGCGGCCGAAGGAGCGATCGCGGTCAGAAGCATATTTAATTGGCTGAAAAGTCAAAGCGGTTCTTTAAACGAAAGGAGGCGTTAATGGCCACTAAAAAGAGAAAAAAGAACGGTAGTGCCAGCGACAAAAGAATGACGCGTCATCACATAATACCCGGAAGCAGAGGCGGAGGTAATGGGGACAATTTAATGGAATTGCCAGAAAGATTCCACATGGACTGGCATGACGTATTTGGGAATATGACGCCAGGAGAAAGCATCGAGTTCATTGAAATCGTTTTTCTGGGGAAAAACAAAAAAAGGAGGAAGCTTGTTTGGACCGTTTATGATTTATACGAGTTGCAACTTAAGTTGCAACAAGAATCTAACAGAAAAGCGAAAAAAAAGAACCAAAAGTAGAAAATAGGGAGTTGTTGGTTTTACTGGCAACTCCCTTAATTTTTAATGTTATATGAAATCTCTTTCCAGT
>CAZEYB010000017.1:0-12168 GCA_964516165.1 uncultured Bdellovibrionales bacterium
CACTCATAATTGTTACAGGATTTCCTGGAACTGGAAAAACAACGCTGGGCAAAAAATTGGCCGAAGAATTTCGCCTGCCTTTTATCTGCAAAGACGACATCAAGGAACTTCTTTTTGATGGTTTAGGCTGGCAAGATCGTGAATGGTCCAAAAAGATTGGCGGGTCAAGCTATGATTTGTTATATTTTATCACCGAGTCGCTTTTGAAGGCTGAAAAATCTTTGATTGTAGAAACAAACTTTAATCCGAAGTTTGCCGACAAGAAGTTCCTTGATTTGAAGGAAAAATATAATTTTGTGCCATTTCAAGTTAGGTGCATTACAGACGGCGAAATTCTTCTCGATAGGTTCACAAAGCGTGCTAATTCCGATGATCGTCATCCTGGTCATATAGACGCTGGAAGCTTAGATGAATGGCGGCCAATTTTATTGCAGGGAAAAATAGAAGCCCTGAATGTCGGAGGTGAAATTTTTGACATTGACACTAGTGATTTTAATAAAGTTGATTATGACAAGTTAGTTAGTGCTATTAAATCGGCAACTAACATCAGATAACACGGCATATCTGGCTCGGACTTTTCCGAAAGTCCTCGCCCAAATTTTTGTTTCTCTTTTCTTTATAATAAAATAAGGAGGAGAAACAAAAACTTCAGATGATGCGTATACGTTGTGGCGAAATTTTAAAAAACAAACTTTTTATTTTTTATAGAGTCCTTTTGAAATTTCTTTAAAAAAGAAGCCACCATTCCAAAAAGCGAGGAATGGTGGCCAGTTGTGGCTCTGTTCATTGGATATAGTATCCCATACCCAAAGAAAAAAATATAATGAGCCAGATTGCCATGATGATAATGGCAACAGCCGAGGCGAATCCTGCAATCAAATCGGGTGCTCCATATGGCGACCACGTTTTGTTTTTAATGGCCACCCTTGTCACTATGATATTTATAGCGAGTGACAATGCAAGAAACGCAATAAAATTTAATGTCCAAAATGTTCCTGATTTCATGAACAATCCTCCTTTCGTTGTGATTTATATGTGGACATATAATTGAAGCATATTTTTCTAATTTTGTCCATAGCAGACGAAAAAAATTTCAAAAAGGCTTTTTTAACAAGGAATATATTTTTGAACAAAGCATCGTTCAACAACGCCTATCTGGAAATCCTGCCCAAAAGGCAGGTTTTCTGCAAATTGCCGATTTTTCTTTTATTTGCTATACTCGCTCCATAATATTGCTCTTTGAAAATAAAAAATTTTTGAAGGAATTGATATTGAAGTACTTTTTACTTTGAACATTCAGAAAAAGGAGGATACAATGAGACAAATTATGGTGGTTAAACGGGAAATGCTTTTTGCCGAAAAATCTTTTGATGGATTTCTGCCAGCCAATTCGTTCGATTTTGAGTCGGTTATTCTGTCAAACTTCGAGTGGATGAATAAAGACAAGGCTGAAAGTAATCCCGGTTACAAGCAGCCTGTTGGCTATTCAATTATCTACAACCCGATCCTCAAGCAGATTTTTTTGTACCAGCGTTCCAAAATCGACCAAAACTACGCTGAAAAAAGACTACAGGGCAAATGGTCTTGTGGAGTCGGCGGCCATATCGAAAAAGTCGACACCAAAAACGGCAACCCGATTCACGAGAGTTCGCTTCGGGAGATCCAGGAGGAAATCAAGATTTTCGGCAAAAGACGCATGCAAGTGCTCGGCTACATCAATGATGATTCCGATGATGTCGGCAAAGTACATTTCGGCATCCTTTATCTCGTTGTCATTGACAATGGTAAGGTGGAGCCGCTTGATCCGGAAATCAGCGAAGGCAAACTTGTTCCCTTGAGTGTTTTGGAGAACAAGTGCAATGCCCCGGATGTAGCCGTGGAAAACTGGTCTAAAATCGCGCTTAGTCCTTTGAAAAAAATCTAAAACCAATCCTTCAATATTTGAGGCAAGTTCCGACTTGCCTCTTTCAAAAATTTTTTATTTTATATTTGAGTCCTTTTGAAATTTTTTTTGGAAAGAAAAAACCGCCGCAACTCATAGAGTGTACGACGGAAGCAGTTGGTCTGCTTAGTCCATGTTTTTTAGATTGCCTTTTCTCTCCTATAAACACAACATTAAAAGTGTTTTTTGTTATTTAATATCTGTTTTGGATCACATCCCGCTTACATCGCTGGTGTCTTCCTGAAGCGCCAGTTTTTTATTCCGAAAAATCCTTCTGGAAAGCGAATTTTTAAAGCGGATATATTCTTCCAGTTTCACCAGATGGCAAACTAATAAAAAAATTCCAAGACCGGCGGCGGCAGAAATGGAAAGCTGGGCAAATACGCCGAGAAAAGTGTCTAAATTCGCCGCTTTAGAAACTAAAAACTTAAAAATCTGAACGAAAACTCCGCCAAAAAAGGCGGCCAGGGAGATTTTTAGAACTGAATTTATAATCCGGCGGTCATCTAAACTGCCGAGGCGCGATCTTAAAATAAATAAAAGCAAAAACATCTGCACCAGGCTGGACAAGGAAAAAGCGATGGCTAGTCCTAAAACTTTATATTTTCCGATTAATGTTATCACAGCAAGAATATTCACGACTTCGCTTATCAGGGCGATATAAAAAGGAGTCTTGGTGTTATGCATGGAATAAAACGACCGAGCCAGAAGCGGAACTAGGCTTTGGGCGAATAAGCTCGCGGCAAAAATTCCCAGACATTGGAAAGTAAGCGTCGTATCTTCCCAGTCGAATTTTCCGGCGCCCAACACTACGCGAACAATTTGCGCCCGAAGAAGGAATAAAAATACGCTCACGGGAATTATAAAAAATAAAATTTGGCGGAAAGTTTCGGAAAAAGCCTCAATGAACTTATTATCCTTTTTGGCGTGAAGAGCCGAGAGAGTGGGAAAAACCGCGATGGCAAAAGAAGCGCCAAAAATTCCCAGAGGCACTCCCTGAAGATTTTGGGCAAAATTCAAAATCGCCAGGCTTCCGGAAGCCAGCATCGAGGCAAAAATCGTAATCACAAAAAGATTAATCTGATTTATGGCAATGCCGAGAGTTCTCGGAATCATCAGGCGAAAAACTTTTCTAACTTCCACATTGGAGAAATGAGCAAAAATTGACCAACTATGCCTGAAACCCAGATTTTTAGCGGCGGGATATTGGACCAGCATATGAAGGATTGCTCCCAAAACCACCCCCCAAGCCAATCCTATCGGGCCCCAGAATCTTACCAAAATTAAAATGCCTATAATTATTCCCAGATTGTAAAAAAGCGGCGCCAGAGAATAAATTAAGAATCGTTTGAAAGAAGTCAGCACTCCGCCGAAAATTCCGCTAATGCCGAGGAACAATGGGCTCAAAAACATTATTCGGGTGAAAGTTACCGCGTGGTCTATTTTTTCCGGAGAGAACCCGGGCGTAATAAGTTTCATAAGCTGGGGTGAAAAAAGGCAAAGGATCCCCGACATTACAATAATAAAAATGATAGCCAGATTCATCAGGCCATTGGCTAAATTCCAGGCTTTTTCTTCGTTTTCCGAACTGATGAGCGAAGTGAAAACTGGAATAAAGGCGGCGGAGAGCGCGCCCAAAATCAAAAGGTTGTAAATCAAATCCGGGATGCGGAAAGCGGCATAATAAGCATCCAGAGTATCGCCTGCGCCAAAGGTGGAAGCTAAGAGCCGGTCTCGAAAAAGTCCCATAAGGCGGCTGGCTAATCCGAAAAGTGTAATTAAAAAAGCCGCGGAAACTACGGAATGGGACGGCTTGGAATTGAGTAATCCATTATTGAATAACCTGTTCATCATAAATTCAATTTTGGCTGAAAGCCAAACCGACAAAATTATCTGTTATTAAATCAGTCTCCATCTTAATTCCTTTTTTATGATCCGGCAAACCGTTCATTCCGGTTAAATTATTTTCGGGATATTCCCATGAAACACTGTATGAATCGGGATAGCTGATTTCAGAAACAAACTGGCTGCCGATGCTGCCGGATTGTTTTTGAATCAAAAGCGAATAAGTATCCAGCGGTTTTTTCTGACCATCAACCTTGACCTTAAATGGCAGAACGTAAGTATATTTTATTTCCGCTGATTCCTTGGGACTGACATAAACCCAGTTGGCGAAAACCGTTTTGCCTTTGTCTTCATAAATCCGAGTGCCGCTTTCCGGATCGATATCGATGGAATTTTCTTCCATTTGGACTTGCGGATCCTTTCGATAGCCCAGCATATTATAATCAAGAGGCGGGGTATTCAGTTCCCGCGTTTGTCCCTCGACCGTAATCAATTTTGAACCTTTAGGAACATACAGGCGCATATAATTGGAATTGACCCGATTCCACCAATCATATTCCGTGTCTCCGCCATTATGCTTTCGAGTTACAGTAACAGTGTCAATAATAGTCCCGTCAAGTTGGATATCCGCTTGGTGCGATATCTTTTCCTCTATCACCCCATCCGTCTTGAAACCATTAATATTGGTATTGATCACGCTTAAATAATCCTTAGCAGTAGTTAAAATTTCTCCCGTCCAGCCGTTTTCAGACAATATTTTTTCAATTTCCCAATTTTTGGAATAAATCAAAATATGCTTTTCATTAAGACTTTTCAGGAGGATATCCATCGTTTTAGTCAAGTCGGAAAAATTGGAAGCATTGAATAATTTATCCAAAATTTTGGGCGCCAGATCGGCTAAGATTTTCTTTGGTTGATTGAGTTCTTTATCATAGTCGGTTTCCACTTTATATTGAATTTTTTCGATGAAGTTGTCTTTATCAACCACGACTTCATACTCCGGCATATCAATCGGACCGGTCACTTCCAAAAGTTTCTGCATCACCGTGGGCGTCATAGTGATTACGCCATCCACCGTGGGACCGCCGGTTTTTTCATAAAACCAGGCCGCTTTTTCCGCCGACACGGGGAAGTCGGGAAACCAGTTACTGTCATGAAGGCTCCAACTGGCGCTGATCTTTTGGATAGGGAGAGGAGGAACTACCTTTTCGCGAAGCTGACCGTCTGGATTAAAAATCCCGTCAATAAAAAATTTGCGCACTCGGCCGTTAAAAATATCCAGCACTCCGTAACTCCCGATAAAGCCGCCAGTCGCCCGCATTTCTTGGTTGTTTTGAAACAAAAAAAGATATTTTCTCGGACCATTTCCTCCGAGAATATCGGTAAAAATCCGTTCTTCGGCCAAAAAACTGTCGACCGCCGCGTTAATTTCAGGCAGCCTTTCCTTCATTTCCATAAGTTTATTTCTTTTGTCCGAAGGGATATCGTCAATATTGACATCATCCAAATTATCTCGCGCTTCTCCCAGCAGTCCCGATATTTCTTTTAATCTTTCTTCGTTGTCTTTGAATAATTCCAAATAAGAAATCGGTTTGTCTTGACTGCCGCCTGATTTTATTTTATCCAAAGCCCCAAGTGTTTCAGAAAGTAGCATGCCGACCTTAGAAATGTCATTTCCAACCGTCACTAAATGACTGGCGGAAGAAATTTTTGAAAGATAAGGAAAATATTTAGTCGGTTCTATAATAATTTTTTTCCATCCGTCTAAATCCTGGGATATTTCATTCAGTTTTTCATAAGCTTGAGCGAATTGGGCATAAGAGTCTTTAAAATTACCGTTTTTAATGCTACTCTCCGCAATCTCAAGTTCAGCTAACGCTTCTTGTCCCTTAGCCAATCCCCCATTTTTAATTTTCAAGCCGATACTTATAAAATTAAATAAAAGCAAAATGACAGAAAGAGCCAGAAAAATTTTTCCCAGATAAAAAAAGGGAATCTTTTGCCTCTTTAATACAGCTACTCTTTCGAGCAACCTCGTTCTTATATATGGTCTCCAATCTTTTTTGTATTTATCATTTTCGTTTTCTTCGGAGTAATTTTTTTGATCACCTTTGAATTCCACAGCTACATTCTCCACATTTTCAAAATCTGAGCTTCTGATAGGAACGCACGCGTTTTGAAGAAAATATTTTTGAGTGTCCGTTTTTACTATGTCTTCCATCAACAACCCGGCGATATCAAAATCGTAAATGTCACTGGAAGCGGATTTCTCATAGATTCTTACGATTTTTTCCAGACTTTTTATTTTCTCCATATCTAAATCGCCCGCTTCATTCACCGGCCTGACATCAAACATCTGATAAAATATCCGTTTTTTATCCCTCATTGAATTTCCCCTCTCTCATATAAATTTAGCGTTTGTTTAGCCATCTCTTTCCAGCTATATTTTTTCACTTGCGCATAGCCTCTGGCAATTAGAGTTTCCCGCAACTCTTGATTTTTTAAAATATCTTTCATAACTCGAGTTAAATCATTCACGTCTTCCCTTTTGAAATAAAGCGAACTGTCTCCTAAAATTTCCCGAGCGCAAGGATGATCGGAACAAATGACCGGAATGCCTCTCGTCATCGCTTCCAGAGGCGGAAGCTCAAATCCCTCGTAAAGAGATGGCCGGACATAACAAACCGACCCTCTGAAAACCGCGTCTAGATCGTAATCCGGAACAAATCCGGAAAAAATAATATTTTTAGTTTTTCTCTCTTGGACTAAATTTTCCAGCCGGAGATAAAAATAATCTTTCGCTCCGACAAAAACCAATTTCAAATCGGGATAACCCGCTTTTAATTTTTCAAAGGCTAGCACCAACCTCTCGGGATTTTTGTGAGGATAAGCGTTTCCTACATACAGCAAATACGGTTTTATTATACCATACCGCGAAAGAATTTCTTTTTCTTGCCTGGGATTGAACAAGCAATAGTCGTCGCAGGCTTCGTATGTCACAGTTATTTTTTTATCCGGAACTCGGGGATAATTTTTCAAAATATCGCTTTTGGTAAATTTAGAAACAGCGATGATTTTATCGGAACGATAAATAGCGAATCGAATGACAATTTTATAAACTAAAAATTTCATCCAATAAAGAAGCGGGCTTAAAGTAGTGCTCCGCACGGTTGGAAAGTTGATTAAAATCAGATCGTGGATAGTAACTATGAATTTTCGAAAATACAGGATCGGCACGTTAAAATGCGGGAAATGGACCAAATCCAGGCGATATCTGATAAGCACCCAGGGAAACTTGATTTGTTCGGCGAAAGTATACCAGCGGTAATCGGCTAAAATTTTATGGAAATTTTTATTCTTTGGCTGATAATCGTCGAAGTTTTCTCTTCGGAGAAATATAAAATACCGATTGGTATTATCCATCTTCTCTAAATTTTCAATCAGTTTTTGGGTATAACGACCCAAGCCCTTCCCGACAGGACCATAAAATCTAGCATCGATGCCTATGCGCATGGTTTAATTATACCACAATAAAGCGCTGGCCGGCTATCTAAAAACCATCAGAGTTTTTCGAGCCGTTTCTTTCCAATCGAACTCCTTGGATTTTTCTATCCCTTTGCTAACCAAAATTTCTTTTAATTTCTGGTTGGTCAAGATTTCTTCCATTGCTTCGAAAATCTCGTTCGGTTTGTCCGGATCGATAAGAATCGCCGCGCTTCCCGCCACTTCCGGGAGCGAAGAATTGTTGGAACAAATTACCGGCACGCCGCATCGCATTGCTTCCAGCGGTGGAAAGCCAAAACCTTCAAAAAACGACGGGTAAACAAAAAGCGAAGCTAGATTATAAAGATAAGGCTTATCTTCGCTTTCTACGAAATTTACCATCCGAATTTTATCTTTGAATTCGGAATGGTTTATCTCATAAAATATTTTTTTATTCATCCAGCCAGATTCTCCCGCGATAACTAATTCGTATTTTAAAATTGTTTCCTGATTATTATTTCGAGCATGTTTATTCAGCGCTTCAAAAGCTTTTATTAAACTCGTGATGTTTTTTCGCGGTTCAATTGTGCCTAAAAAGAGAATGAATTTATACGGCAACTGATATTTTTCTTTGACTTTAATCAATTTTTCGTCGTTTCGGTTAATCACTCTAAAATCGCTCGAAACAGCGCTTGGAATCATAACGATTTTATCCGGATCAATTTCATACAAAGACACAATGTCCCTTTTAGTCGAATCGGAAACAGCGATTATTTTATCCGCCCGGCAACAAATTTTTTTCGGATTTATGAAAATATGCCACCATCTTCTTTTCCGCGAAAAATACTCAGGATGATGCTCATATGAAAGATCATGAATAGTAACTATCAACTTAGTTTTACGACTTACGCTTCCAAAAATTATATTCGGCATAAAAACTATATCGGCGCCTCCGGTTAAAATATCGATTTTCGGCCAGTTAAGATACCAGAAGAAAAAGTTGAGTAATTTATTGGGAATTTTAAATCTTCTGACTGTTACATTGGGATAGCCGTTGATCCAGCTGATATCCGACTTAATTTCTTTCCAGGAATTAAAAAAAAGAACATAATTGTTCTTGGAATCCATTTCAAAAAGATGCTTAAGAAGATTCACAGTGTACTCTTCCACCCCAGTCCTCCTTCCATCAATAAGGCAGCGCGCGTCAATGCAGACTTTCATAGAATTTTAACTGAAGTAACGTTTTATCATCACCACCCAAAATCCTAAAAACACTCCGGCTAAAAGCGATGCCAGAATTATAATTTTATAATCCGGAGTAAATTTTATAATCACCGGGTCTTCGCCGATTATTTTAAACCAATTATTCTCTTTTTGATCTTTATTTAAATTTTCGATATTTTGAGAGATTATTTTAACGATACTGGCGGATAATTTATTAGCCAAGATCGACGATGACGCTGAAAAATTAACGGCCACAATCTGCGGCGATCTTCTTTCAGCCGAAAAACTTTTAGCCAGTTTATTAAGACTAAAATTTTTCGCGTCTATTCCTGAATCAGTGTAAATATCAGCTGCTATCCGCGGGGCTTTGAGCCACTCTACCACCGTGTCGGCGAATTTTTCATCGGCCTGAAGGCGATAAAATTCATCGTAGCGAAATGCCTGGGTATCCTGCGTCCCCAGACGGGTGATATTCAAAGTGAGAGAAGCGATGTAAAAAATCGGGCGGAAATAAAAATAAGAAAAAACCAGCAAAACCACTGCCGCGATTGTCGCTAAAAATAAAGTCTTATATTTCTTGATGCTATTTATATATTCTTTTAATTCCATGACTGTTTGTGCTTCTCAAATTCTTTTTCTATATATTCCTTTATTTTAGCCTTAAATACGCTTTTGTCAAATTTCAGGACATTGTTTCTGATATACTGCGGATCATAATCAAAACTTTTAAATTTATTGACGGCCGCTATGATATCTCCGGGAGTTTGATTGTCAAAAAACAAACCCGTCTTGCCTTCTTCCACATGTTCCTGGATATCTCCCCCTCGAAAAGAAATAATCGGCGTTCCGGAAGCCATGGCTTCTATCGCCGAGAGCCCAAAATCCTCTTCTTGGGGAAAAATAAAAGCTTGGCACTTAGCGTAATATTCGGAAAGCTCCCGATCGTCTACCCGGCCTAAAAATTCAATATTGGAGCCGGCCATTTTTTTCAGTCGTTTCATTTCCGGTCCGCGGCCGATAATTTTGAGGGGAAGTTTCAGTTCGTTAAAAGCCTGGATGGCAATGTCAAAACGCTTATAAGCCATAAGCCGTCCCACCATCAAGAAATATTTTTCTTTTTTAAGATTGATTTTAAATCGGTTAATATCGACTGGAGGATTGATAACGACACTTTCCCTTTTGAAATACTTTTTAATTCTTCGGGCGATAAATTTAGAATTGGCGATTATTTTATCTGGACGATCAGCGCTCACTCTGTCCCAGAGACGGATATAATTCATGGCAAAAGGCACCAGTCTTTTCACAAACCGGGGAAAATAAAAATCCCGGTTATATTTCTGGCAATCGTCCCAGGCAAATCTCATCGGCGTGTGCATATAGCAGATATGGAGCGTTTCGGGACTGGTTATCGCTCCTTTGGCAAAACTGGAGGAATCAGAAAGAATAATATCATAGTTGGAAAAATCAAATTGCTCAATGGCAAAAAGCATAAATTGAGGGAAAATGCGGTGCTGGCCGGTCGCAAAAGGCATTTTTTGCAAAAAAGAAGTTTTTACATCCCGGTTGGAAAAAGAACCATGCATCAGTTTTGGATTGTAGATAAGCGTAAAAATGGGAGCGTAAGGAAAAAGTTCCGAGAAACATTCCAGCACTTTTTCCGCGCCTCCGTTTTGAACTAAATAGTCATGGACTAAAGCAATTTTCATAAATTCCTTCTCTTCCTAAACAGCACTCCCATAGTCTTCAAGCAGATTTGGATATCGAGCCAAAGCGACCAATTTTCGATATAATACAAATCCAATTTATATTCGTCTTCAAAATCCAGATCAGACCGGCCGGAAACTTGAGCCATTCCCGTCACGCCCGGCTTGATGGTTAAAAGCCTCCGGTGATAATCCATGTATTTTTCCACTTCCCTTTTCTGGTGCGGGCGCGGTCCGATTAAACTCATGCTTCCCAGCAAAACATTAAAAAATTGCGGTAATTCGTCGATAGAATACTTTTCAATGAAAATTCCCACTTGAGTCTTCCTTGGATCGCTTTTAATTTTGTAAAGCGGCCATTTTCTTACACTTTGTTTTTCAATGAGTTCTTGTTCAATTTTTACCGCTTTCTCCAAGTTGTTATTTTCGCGAGTAACGCAAAAATCCCATTTCATATAACGGAATTTGTAAACCAAAAATTTTTTTCCGTCATTTCCGATTCTCTCATTTTTATAAATAACCGGACCGCGACTATCCAACTTTATGGCTACGGCGGCTAGAAGCATCACAGGAAAAGTAATGATAATTCCGATTGAAGAAACAATTATGTCAAAGGCGCGCTTTAAAATCTTTCCCCATCCGTCCAGCGGCGTGTTTCTCACTTCAATGAGAGGCTCTCCGTTTAATACTCCGATTTCGAACTTGGAAGTCTGAAGAGTGGTGGGAATATATTTATATTGAATATTATTGATAGCGCAATAGTCAATCAGTTTTTCCTGTTCGTCGTCCGTAATCGACGACTCGCAAAGAATAATTTCGTCGATGCCCTTTCTTTCTCTTACTGTTTTGATTTCCTTAATATGGGCCGTGTTAATTTGATCGACTACTCTATAGCCCAAATCTTTGTTTTGAGCGATTATTTTGGAAATGGCGCTCATTTTTCCGTTCCGTCCGATTAAAAGTAAACGATGCACGCCGATGCCTCTGGTTCGGAGCAGCCACTTTTGAAAAAGTTGTATCAAATATCGGGCGAAAACGACATAAAAGGTAGCCAGTCCCCAGGCTGCCAAAATAACAAAGCGGGAAGAGAACCATTCCCGCTTCAAAAATATGGCTACGATAATTATAACCAGACCGATAGAAGTAGCGCCAAAAATCTTAAGCGTTTCACGCCAAAATTTCCTAGTGGATCGAATGGCGTAAAGTCCTTGGATGGCGTAAATCAAAATAAAAAGCGGCGTTACCGCCAGCGCTATCCATAAATACGTGTCAAAAGGATAATTATATAATTTCGGTTTATAAACCAGGACTTCCGGCACGTTTCTTATGGCAAAGGCGCTTACAGCGGCTAAGATTATCATAAAAAAATCCACCGGAACTTGAATAGCGCTGAAAAATAGTTCTGATCGCTTCATGTGTTTCTCTTATTTGTACAGACTCGTGATTCACAAAGAAATCAAGCATTTATTAGGGCAAATTCATAAGCTGAATTCTGTTTTAACAGCCATTTATCTTGTTCCGGCGTTGCCGACGGAATCTTTGCGGCACTTCCCGCCGAAGAGGCGGGATACGGCCTTGCACCAGACAGGGTTTGCCGTCATTGCATATTTCTATGCAAGAAGCGTCATAGCTTATCAGTTTCGCTATTCAGCTGATAAAGCGAATAAGAACCAATAAACACTGGCGCGCTTTTCACCTTTATTCGCCGATGAGGCGAGTAGTATTGTCTCTGTGGCACTTTCCCTAAACTAATATTGCTAATAGTTCGGTGGACGTTATCCACTGTCGCGACGCGCCTTAAAAGGCGCGGGTGTTCAGACTTTCCTCGCTTCCCGCTAAGCGGGATCGCGCGGCTGAACGATTTGCCCTAATAAATACTTAATTAGCTCAATCAATTCTTTATTTAAGCCAAATTTTAAAACAACAACGCCTTAATACTAGCACAATAACTACAATCTGTAAAGACAATCT